>JAFGLP010000102.1 GCA_016927965.1 Dehalococcoidia bacterium | reverse complement strand
TCTTGAAGCTGTCGTAATCAACATCACGCGACATGTCGGTGGAGGACTTCACCACGTCTCTCAGCATGTCGTCATCAGTCTTACTGGCAAAATCAGCGATACCAAGCCGGGGGGCCAGCTCACGGCAGATATCGAGGTCTGATTTCGACTCGTACATGGAGTCTATGACCTTGTTGAGGTAGATGAAATATGGCCCTGCCAGCCACGGCCTGGTGATATCATCAACCTCCCACTTGGTATTAATGGGAAGCAGTATATCGGCAAATTTTGCCGTCGGCGTCATGAACTGCTCATGCACGATAACGAATTCAAGCTGGTTAAGGGCTTCAATCCCCTTGTTTATATTGGGGCACTGGTTCAAAGCGTTATGGGAACATACGTAAAACAGCTTGATATCCGCCGGATATCCGCCGGCTTTTCCCTTGAGAATGGCGTCCCACACCTTTGTATGGTGTATCCTGGTCCGCAGGCGGTAAGCGACATCAAGCTGACGAGGGTTGCTGTCAATAAATTTCTCTATCTCGGGGGATATCTGAGGTCCAAGGGGGCCGCGTTCAAAGGCCGCCGCCCCGCCTCCATGGATGCCGACGTTTCCCGTCATCACCGCCAGGGTGGATGCCATGCGGTGGTATTGCTCCCCATAGGCCGTCCGGCCTGGTCCCCATCCTGCGATCAGCGCAGCCGGCCTGGAGGTCGCATATTCACGGGCAAGGGCCTCAATGGTAGAGGCGGGGACTGCACAGACGGCTTCAGCCCAGGCTGGCGTTTTAGCTATACCGTCCTCATCACCCATAACGTATTTCCTGAATTCGTCAAACCCGGTGGAATATTTATCGATAAAAGCACGGTCGTGAAGGTCTTCCTTTATCATTACATACGCCATGGCTGCCATCATGGCGGCATCCGTCCCCGGCCGGATGGGTATCCACTGGTCGGCGAAAACAGCGGCCGATTCTGTAAACCGCGGGTCCACGCAGACAATCCTGGCGCCCGCCTCTTTGGCCTGCACGACGTAATAGCTGGTACCGGTGCTCTGGATCGTACAGGCGGGATTCCAGCCCCACATAATTATCAGACGTGAATTAACCAGGTCGTCCCTTGTATTCCCGGTGCTCAGAGTGCCATAATGGCTCCTTGAGGCAAAGATACCACCCTCCATTGAGGCGAGACCCCAGACCCGGGTATGCCCGCCGAACATCGTGAGTAGTGTGGAGACATGGGCGCCGCCCTGGAATAATGTGTGATTGCCCGAGTAGTTAATGAAAAAAATGGACGGGTTCCCATAAGTCTCCTTCACCCTTATCAGTTGCTTTGCTACCGTGTCCAGCGCCTCGTCCCATGAGATACGCTCGAACTTGCCTTCGCCGCGGGCGCCGACTCTCTTGAGGGGATACTTGAGACGGTTCGGGTCATATACCCTTTTGCGGTAGGCGCGTCCCCTGGCGCATGCCCGCAACTGGGGTTCCTCTGGTCCGGTATCGCTCTCTATTCGTATGGCAACACCGTCCTTTACGTGGACCTTGAATACGCACTTGCCTCCGCAGTCGTGGCAGGCCCCGGTAGGGATGATTTTGATATCGCTCATTTTGTCCCTTTGTTTCTGTCTTTTATCAATTATATTAAACGGCAGCGCCGCCATGTGCTTTTTGCTCGTTCACCTGGCCAGCTGCAAATATGCTTTTGCCATGTCGTGTCTGGTATTGATATTGGTAAAACTTAAATGTTCCGGATCAAATATATCTATTTCACGGTCAGAGATATATTTCGTTGCCACCAGGCCGAAAAGCGGAGAGATGTTAAGCTTATCTCTTTGAAGCAGTAATTCCAACTTAGGAAGGCAGTTCTTCGAATATATTGCATGTAGCGGTTCGAGCATGTCCCCTATTACCGGGACGACTGCATCGTAGTCACGCATATATCCGATTAAATAGCTTGCCAGGGCGCTATTTATGAAAGGCATATCACATCCAACGATAATACTGTGGGGATTTTCGGCCTGTGATAAACCGGTATAAATTCCGCCCAAAGGGCCTTTACCTGGATATAAATCAGCTATGACATTAGCTTTTGACATGTGAAATTTTAGCAGGTCATATTGTTCTTCATTTGTCACTATTAATGTGGATGACACGACTGGAGCAAGGCAATCTACAACCCAATCGATTAAATAACGCCCCCTGATTTTCAGAAACTGCTTATTACCCCCTATCCGCAGGCTTTTACCACCTGCCAGAATAACGCCTGTTAAACGTTGCTTTTGTCCTCGTATAATCATGTGTTGCCATCTTTTTAATCTGTTTATAGTGAAATTAAGTATAGCATCGGTGCTTTTGTACTGCACCCATTGAAATCAAGTCGCTGCTAAGAGAGTAGCCTGGGCAACCCTTTCTCTCTGCTTGTAGCTTATATTGCTCACATGCAAGCGAAAGACACTAATACACCGAGACCCGGGTGTCATACTGGTCGTCTGTATCGATGAGTGCGCCGCAGTTAAGGCAATATTTATCGTGCTGGCGGTTGGCTGTACCGCATTCAGCGCACTTGATGCCGTATGTTGATGTTGCTATAGATGCGCCGCAGCTGGTACAGAACCTTGCTAAAGCGGGATTGAACTTTCCGCATGAAGGGCATTTAATTTCACCCAGGCTTTCGGTCGGCGACGGCGCCAGTTTGGTGGTTGCCCAGTCGGCAATCGGCCCGCTGCTGTGGTAGAGCGTTGTAATCAGTCTGTAAAGCGGCCAGAGCGAAACCGTCAGGAAAATGACCGGGCACAGCCATGCCCATTGCCTCATTAACAGCCGCAGGCTGTTTTCGAATGACATATAGGCTATCAGTATTATGAGCAGGGTGATGGTCTCGGAAACCAGAATGCCGGCCTGGGGGAAATTGGGGTAATCGGCATTCAGACGCGGGACAAAGTCCTGCCGGAAACGGACAATGATGACAATAGCGATTATTCCAATTACCAGGGAGATTAAAGAGATGAGACTTACAGGCAGTCCCGGGATAGCGATTGCCTTGATCATCGGCAACTCCGTGAGTATCCAGTTTATTATCACCAGGATAATGAGTTGTATCAATAAGCGTATAAATAAAGCATAAAGCTTTCGGGTATCAGACATAGTCCTTTTATTAGATGTTCCCGGATAAACCGGACGGATTTATTTCGTTTTTTTCAAAGTATCTTTCAGATCGTCAAGAGTTAACCTGATGATGACGGTATCTCCTGCGGTCACAACATCGTCCAGTTTAATCTTGTATTTCTTATTTAACCCGGAGCTGATTACAGCGAACTTTACCTTGCCCGACACAAGATCTATGTCAAAATCGGCGATTTTCCCAATTTTATCTCCACGCGATCCGATGACTTCTTTGCCTAATAACTTTTTAGCCAGCATAATGCCTCCCTTCAGTTGAGATATAGTACTGTATTTATCATCATTATTATACAATAATAGATAACTTATCAAGGAAACCAATGAAGTATCTATAATACCGGAGAGATATGTTTTATATAATACATGGTGATGATAATTACCGCTGCCATCAAACGCTCGCCGATATCAAGGCCGGGCTGGGCAGTGAAGAAGTGGTCTCGGTAAACACTACTATTCTTGATGGTAGGAAGCTGACTCCCAGGGATTTAAGCGATGTATGCAATGTTGTCCCTTTTTTGGCTTCCAGCAGGTTTGTTATTGTTGAGGGGCTGCTTAAGCGTTTCCAGGCCGGTGCGAAGCCGACGAGATCGAATGGCAATAATGGGAATGGTGATCAGCAGCTTAAGGAATGGAAGGATTTTGTCGGCAATATAAAGGTCATGCCGCCTACGACTGTGCTGGTCTTGTTTGATCCTGATCTTGATCCTAAAACAGCTAATTCGCTGCTTAAAACGCTTTCTGCGGCGGCTGATAAGGTATTCCAGCTTAATGAAATAAAGGGCAGGGAACTGGCAGCGTGGATCAAAGAATTTGCCACCTCAAATAAAAGCAAAATCAGCGCCGCCGCGGTTAATTTGCTGGCTGATTATATAGGTGGGGACCTGTGGATGTTGTCCTCTGAGCTGAATAAGCTGATGACTTACTGCGGTGAGCGTGAAATTACTGAAAAAGATGTACGTGATATAACCAGCTTCGCCCGTGAGGATAGTATATTCGTCTTGGTGGACTCCATAATGGAGGGAAAAATCAAGAATGCGCAGGTCATGCTGCACAGGATGTTAAAGTACGGCACAGCCCCCCAGCAGATACTGGCCATGCTTGAAAGGCAGCTTTCTATTGTCCTGCGGGTGAAGGAGCTCAGTCAAGGGGTGCCGCAGCCGGAGATAAGGGAAAGGCTGGGGCTGCATCCCCGGTATCCGCTTGATAAATCGTTGAAGCAGGCGCGTTCTTATACAATACCGCGACTTCGCAAGGCTTTCCATTGTCTGCTGGATACGGACATCGCAATAAAAACGGGCAAATATGAAGATGACCTGGCCCTTGACATCATGGTGATCGAGCTGTGTAAAAATTAAAATTTCTCCGCATAGCACACCGTTTTACAAAGATATCGACATTTGCATGCTATTTGGCTACAATTGGTTTAAAGCTTTGTGGAGATCTGGAGTATGCGAAGGGTATTAGGTGTAATTCTGGCCGGCGGCGCCAGCGAGCGTCTGAGTATTCTGGCGGCGGAGCGTGCCAAGCCTGCGGTCTCCTTCGGGGGAAAATACCGCATCATCGACTTTACCCTGAGCAATTGTGCCAACTCAAGCATCTATGATATAGCAGTGCTTACCCAGTTCAATCCGCGTTCGTTGGCGCAGCATATCGGCGTGGGAAGGCCATGGGACATGGACCGGGAAAAGGGCGGAATAGTACTGCTGCAGCCTTTTCTCAGCCGCTCTCAACGCAACTGGTACAAAGGAACAGCTGATGCAGTATATCAGAACTTATATTACATAATTGATAAAAAAGTGGATGAAATACTGATATTATCGGCAGACCATGTCTACAGCATGCGTTACGATCAGGTCATCATGTCGCACCGCAACAGGCAGGCAGATGTTACGGTGGCTATATATGAAGTCCCCGAAGAAGATATTTCAAGATTTGGAATAATAACGTTAGATCACAATGAGCGTATTGTAAATTTTGAAGAAAAACCCAAAACGGCCAAGAGCAGGATGGCCTCAATGGGCATCTATGTCTTTAATAAGCGTGTCTTGATTGATGTTCTGGAGGAGATGGCGGCCGAAGAAAGTGGATATGATTTTGGACATAACCTCCTGCCCAATCTGATAAGCAAATACCAGGTTTATGGATACCGGTTCCGCGGGTACTGGCGTGATGTCGGTACCGTGGAAGCTTACTGGCAGGCTAACATGGACCTGATTGTAGATTTGCCTGATCTCAATCTTTATAATCCCGAAACTGAGATAAGGACGATTGCGCAGGGATTTCCTCCCGTAAAGCTGGGGCCAAAAGCACAGGTAAACAGGGCGTTGATCTGCAATGGCGCGATTGTCAACGGCACCGTTATTGAATCGGTCATTTCTCCAAGAGTGTTTATCGAAGAAGATGCAGTGGTAAAGAACTCGATTATTTTCGATGATGTCACCATCGGCCGCGGTTCGATCGTCGAAAAAAGTATTATCGATAAGCAGGTATGGGTCAGCCGCGGCTGCCATATTGGAATGGGCGATGATTATACTCCCAATAAAGAGGAGCCGGAACACCTGAATACAGGCATTACCCTGCTCGGTAAAGGGTCCAGGATACCGGCCGAGGTTATGATCGGCCGCAACTGCAAAATTGAACCGTGGGTTGAAGCATCGGATTTTTCATCAAAAAGCATATCCAGCGGTGAAACGATTAAAAGCAAGCATCCCCGCAGGTATCAGCTATGACCGCTGGCTGGCTTGCCCTTAATATCCAATGAAAAATAGTACGTCTGCTATGAAGATTTTATTTGCTGCTGCTGAGATAGCGCCGTTGACCAAAGTAGGCGGCCTGGCAGATGTGGTAGGCTCTCTGCCGGTTGAATTGATCAGGCGTGGTCACGATGTCCGGGTGGTAGTTCCCAAATATGGTTTTGTTGACTATTCCGGCTACGTTGCAACAACTGTCATCGACGGTTTGCCGGTACTTTCTATGGGCGTGTGCCGCAAAACTACAGTCGAGCAGATTTCTATCGATGGTTTATCCGTATACCTGGTTGATACCGATATTTTTAAAAAAGCGGATTCAGTCTATGGCACAGATGAAGTGGAAAAATTCTGGGTATTTTGCGATTGTGTCAGCGAGCTCCTTTGCCGCATGGAATGGCATCCATCCATTGTCCACTGCCATGACTGGCACACTGCCCTGATTCCGCTGCTGGCCAGAAAAAACCATGTGGATTACCGTACAGTATTCACTATACATAATATAAAGTACCAGGGTTATTTTAATGAACGCATGCTGTCCCTTTCAGGTTTGGAACAGTACTGGAATGCCGGTATACCTGGTATGCCGTATTTGCCGTGGAATATTATGACGCAGGGCATATTGTGGGCTGATGTTGTAAATGCTGTCAGTGAAAAATTTGCCAGTGAAATATTGACGGTTGACAGCGGTTACGGCATGCAGGACATCTTGAAATACAGAAAAGGCCGCCTTTCCGGTGTAATTAACGGGCTGGGCACAGAGGAATATGATCCCGGCAATGACGGATTGATCGCAGCTAATTTCCGTATTGATGATATGGAAGGCAAACAGGTAAATAAGAAGGAACTGCAGAATAACGCCGGCTGGGAAGAGAATGCTGAGATACCGCTGGTGGGAATGGTAGCGCGGCTGGATGAGCAAAAGGGCATGGATATTATACTGGAGGCAGTGCCGCTCGTCCTCAAGAACAACGATGTCCGTTTTGTATTTTTAGGCAGCGGTAATGAAAACTATGAGGAAGCATTAAGAGGGTTGGAAGCAAAATATCCCGGCAACGTTAAGGCTTTGATAACATTCGACAATGCCGTGGCGCATCTCATTTATGCGGGCTCAGACCTGTTCCTGATGCCTTCGAAATGGGAACCATGCGGGCTTGGACAGATGATAGCCATGAGGTATGGTACGGTCCCTGTAGTACGCAGGACGGGAGGGTTGGCGGATACGGTAACCAATCTGAGTCATGACATGAAGCGCGGCACCGGTTTGGTTTTCAGTGAATATTCGGGGGATGAGCTTGCTGCGGCTTTGAAAAGGGCAATAGAATTATATGCCAATAAAACCGGCTGGAAGCGGGTTATGGAGCGAATAATGAGGCAGGATTTCAGCTGGCAGGGCCCGGCCGAAAAATATGAATTATTGTATAAAAAGGCGTTAGGTTTGGAGATAGATGAAAGCTCCCGGTAAGCCTGTTATTGCTATAGATATCGGCGGAACTAAATACATAGTCGGCGTCATTGATTGCAATGGAAAGATATTGTCACGTATTTACCGCTACACGCTGTCCGCCGAAGGTCCCCAAAAGCTTACTGCCCGCCTGATGTCTGCCATCGATGAAGCAGTAAAGCAATCAGGAGTTCAGGGCGCCGGACTGGGCGGGATTGCGGTTGCATATGCCGGGTTGGTGGATATCGGTAAAGGGCTGGTAACCGAGGCGCCGAACCTCCCCAACTGGAACAACGTTCCATTGCGCGATATGCTGGCGAATAGATACGGGATACCGGCGTTTGTTCTGAACGACGCCAATGCTGCTGCCCTGGGGGAGCACCGACTGGGAGCAGGCAAAGGTCTTTCCAACATGATTTTTATCACGGTCAGTACCGGGATTGGTGGCGGTATTATAATCAACAACGAGCTGTACAATGGGACGGATGGGTGCGCCGGCGAGATCGGGCATATGGTATTGGAAGTTGACGGACCTCAATGTAATTGCGGCAGAAAAGGCTGCTGGGAGTCGCTGGCTTCCGGCTCCGCTATTGCACGCATTGCAAAGGAGCGTTTGGGCAGTGGCGAACAAAGTATACTGGCGGATATGACGGCTGGCAATATTGACGGCGTAACCGCTGAACTTGTCTCTAAGGGCGCTAAAAAAGGAGATGCGCTCTGCCTTGAAGTGATAAATGAGGCTGCGTGTTACCTCGGCATCGGGCTGGCAAACCTGGTCAATATTTTTAATCCGCAGATGATTGTGATAGGAGGAGGAGTATCGTCGATAGGTGAGATGATTTTGAGGCCGGCCAGGCAATACATGGAACAGCACGCCTTCAAGCTGCCAGCCGGGACGGTGCGTGTTGTAAAGGCCGGTTTGGGGGTGGATTCCGGGCTGTTGGGCGCGGCAGTCTATG
>JAFGLP010000101.1 GCA_016927965.1 Dehalococcoidia bacterium | reverse complement strand
CCCCCGCTACCAAATCGAATATAAAAAAGGCAGAACATTGCTGTTCTGCCTTTTTTATATGCAAAGCTGATAATCTCAAATCACAGCTGCTTGGATATGGGCGGGTAGCCATGAAATTCACCGGGTCCATATTCGCATAAAAAGATATCCTCAATTTTTACGTTAAAAAGATCGGCGATGCGGAATGCCAGCGGCAGGGAAGGATCGTATTTACCATTTTCGATGGAAATGACTGTCTGTCTGGTCACGCGTAGTTTATCGGCCAGCTCTTCCTGTGTAAGGTCATGCATGGCACGAAATACCTTGAGCCTGTTTTTCATCTGCTGCACCCTATAGCTTCCGGCTGAAATAGGCGTAAAAACATATGTGCAATATCAAGGCAGCACAGATACAGTAGCCCATGACAGCACCGAAGAAAACAACGTTTTCCGGCAGCCGGCTGCGGAAAAGGGCGATGCCCAGTGAGGCTATTGCCGCCAGTATAAGTATGCTGTTGAAAGAAGCAGAGGCAGCTTTCCCGCTGATCTGCGAGATACGCTCATCCCGCACTATCTCTTTGTTGCGGCGTTCCAGGATAAACGCCAGTAAAATGGCGGCAATGACCGCCGCCAGCGCTATTACAGGGGTGTCGGTAACAATCGCAATTGCCACGGCAATGCCCAGTCCGATCGCTATGACTGCCTTGTAAATACGATATCTGCTTAGCTTCATTCCGGGACCTCCTGTATAGTAAAATATACTAATTGTAAAGCATACTATACATTTAGTCAATGATATAATGGGGATATTGCGAGAATTGTCTGCTGGAAAATAATGATGGACAAAAGCCTGTAATCGCAGATATACTCAGTACTAATTAAATATTAATGCGGGGTGTTGTCAGGCAACTGACGGCTACAATGGAAAGCAAGCTGGTGGGAGTCCAGCACAGTACCGCCTGCTGTAAAAGTCAGAACGCTGGCCCGTATAGTCGTGATCTGCCTCCGCGGATTAAGGGGGCGGGATTTATTGTTTAAAATAAGTCTCCCTTGCTATGCCGGGTGAGGGGGACTTTATTTCGAGTTGCAGAAAGGAGGACTAATGCGGCAATATATTTTGAACTGTCTTATCGTTTTATTGGCTGCGATGCTATCCGTCGTTACAGGGTGTACGGTGCCGCCTGCAGATAAAACTGAATATTCGATCGAGATTATAGACCAGGCGGGCAGGACAGTAAAGTTGGTCACAACTCCGGAAAGGATTATCTCGCTCGCCCCGGGAAACACGGAGATCCTGTACGTTCTGGGTCTCGAAGATAAGGTTATAGGAGTGACGGATTACTGCAATTACCCGCCTGAAGCTAAAGAAAAGCCTAAAATCGGCGGTTTTTCAACACCGAACCTGGAAAAACTGGTAGCCGCTTCCCCTGACGTGGTGCTGGCTACCTCTATGCATGAGAAGATGGTTATCCCCCGGCTGGAGGAACTTGGAATACCCGTTGTTACCCTGGAACCGGAGACACTTGATGAAATACTGGAATCCATCGGCCTGGTTGGAAAGGCCACCGGGAGAGAGAAGGAGGCTTCTGAAGTGGTGTTGGGGATGCATGCCAGGATCAAAGCGGTGACCAATAAAACAGATAGTCTGGCGCAGGCGCAAAAACCCAGGGCCCTTTACATTACATGGTATAACCCTTTTATGGCGGCCGGTTCGGGGACCATCCAGGCCGAGCTTATTCAGCAGGCAGGCGGTGTAAACATTGCTTCCAGCCTGACCGGGCAGGCCAAAATAAGCCTGGAGGCAGTTGTTACTGCAAATCCCGAAGTGATAATTGCCGGTGTCGGCATGGGAGCGGGAGGTGATGCGCCGTTTCAGTTTGCCCTGACCGAACCAAGGCTGGCAGATACGGATGCAGTCCGGAATAGCAGGGTATATGCAGTGGATACCGACCTGGCCGGGCGTTCTGGCCCACGCATAACCGATGCACTGGAGCAGTTTGCCGGTTTCATACACCCGGAATTATTCAAGACGGCTGAGAAATGAATTTGATGGAGTCAGCATTCAGTTCATGGAGCGGCGGTAAAGACTGCTGCCTGGCTTGTTATAAAGCTCTTTCCGGCGGGCTTAAGGTCAGGTACCTGTTGAATATGGTTACCGATGATGGAGAGCGTTCACGCAGCCACGGACTGGCGGCCAGGTGGCTCAGGATGCAGTCACAGGCTATCGGCATTCTGCTCATCCAGCACTCGACGGCGCCTTCTGACTACGAGGCTGAATTTAAGAAAGTGCTGTATGATCTTAGGGGAAAGGGGATTACCCAGGGTGTTTTCGGCGATATCGATGTAGAAGAGCACCGGCAGTGGATCGAAAGGGTGTGCTCTGAAGTTGATGTCATCCCACGCCTTCCCCTCTGGTTAGAGGACCAGAGGAAAATAATGATTGAATTCATCAACCTGGGATTTCAGGCGGTAGTAGTCGCCACCAAGGCTGATATGATGGGTGAAGAGTGGCTGGGACGTAAGATCGATGAACAGTTCCTAACAGATTTATCAGGACTACATAATGTTACACTCTGTGGTGAAGCCGGCGAATACCATACCATGGTAATCGACGGACCCCTCTTCGAAAGGAGGATGGAAATAACCGGGGCGAATAAAGTCCAGAGAGACGGCCACTGGTTCTGGGAGATAGCAGAGTGCCGGTTGATGCCGAAAAAGGATATAAACGGTCTGGTATTGCTTGAGTAGCGCCATGCATGTGTGAGTATTTTCAGATTAATAGCAAGCACGGCGGCAGCATCGTCATAATAAGTATTTTACAGACATGGAAGCAGTTATGCCCGAAGAAAGATTATTTGCATAGTAAGCTTAAATGGTATTGCCTCAACCATGATGATATAGTAAACTCAGCAAATAACGGCAGGTGTTTCGCTGTATTTTGTCATCAGCCGGCTGAATTGGTGTAATGGAACAATTAATTAAAGTCAATCCGGTTGCCTTCTCCCTGGTTATTCCAGCTCTTATATCGATTTGCATTGCCGTATACGCTTTTACCAAGCGGTGGGTATTGGGAGCACGGGCTGTGGCCTTTCTGATGCTGGCTTTATACACATGGTCGCTTTTTTACGGCTTGGAATTATCCTCCCTTACACTTGATGGGATGATGTTCAGCGCGGTGCTGGAATATCTGGGGATTGCTACCGCACCGGTGCTCCTGCTTATTGTGGCGCTGCAATATACTGGCCGTGATAAGTGGGTTACTCCCGTAAATACAGTGCTGCTGTTTGTTATTCCATTTATAACAATTTTAATGGTGGCCACCAATCATCTGCATTATCTCTATTACAGTTCGGTCAGCGTGGATTCCAGCGGGCTGTTTCCCATGCTGGCGTTGACCAAGGGGCCGTGGTTTTGGGTACATACAGCTTATTCCTACCTGATGCTTATGCTAGGTATATTTATATTAGCAAACCGGCTGGGCAAACCGGGGTCGCTATTCTATAACCAGACCATAGCCATGCTTATTGCACTTTCATTGCCGTGTGTGATGAGTATTATTTACATTATTTTTCAGTGGATGCCTTTCGGGCACCTGGATATGACGCCTTTTGCTTTTTCCGTGACAGGTGTTGTGATTGCCTGGAGCATTTTCCAGCACGGACTTTTTGATATTATGCCGACCGCTCATGATGTAATTATCGACGGGATGGACGATATTATAGTTGTACTGGACAGGCAGAACAGGATTGTGGAGTGTAATAAAACGGCACGGAAAATACTGGGACTGTCCCAAACTGAAATAGGCCAATTTGCCGCTGCGGCGTGGCAGGAATGGCCCGGCCTGATAGATCTGGTTGTCAGTAGTAGAACAGACCGCGTTGAAATTGCTTTGAACACACATGGCGATGTGGGATATTACGAAGCTTTTACTTATAAAATACCTGGCTTGCCGGAGTCTTCGCTCAGGAAGGTAATAACGTTGCATGATATATCCGGTATGAAACAGGCGGAATGGGCGCTGAGGCAGAGCGAAGAGAAATACCGCCTGCTCATTGAGCACAGCCACGATATTATCTATACGTTCACTACAGATGGGATATTGACCTTTGTTTCACCTGCCTGGACTGAACTCCTCGGTCATCAGCCGGACCAGGTGATTGGACAGCCGTTCTCTTCATTTATCCATCCGGATGAAATTGCACGATGTATGGAAGCCCTGTGAGAAGGGCTCATCACGGGTCAAAAGGTGGAGGATTTCGAGTACAGCGTGCATCATGTCGACGGTTCCTGGCGCTGGCACACCACCAGCGCCGTCCCTTTGCGGGATGACACCGGGACTATTGTCGGAGTAGAGGGCATCTCCCGCGATATTACTGAGAGAAAACAGATGGAGCAAAAGCTTCATGAGATGGCGACTCATGATTTTCTGACCGGGTTGCCGAACAGGGTTCTGCTGATAGACCGTTTCATCATAGCGGCAGCACTGGCCCAACGAAATAAAACCAGCATTGCGATTATGTCGCTGGACCTGGATAATTTCAAACCAGTTAACGATATGTACGGTCATGACGCAGGCGACCACGTATTAAAAATGGTAAGTACACGGCTGTCAGGTATAATACGCGCCAGCGACACGCTGGCAAGGGTCGGGGGAGACGAGTTCGTACTGGTGATGATGGAAAATAACACTGTACAGCATGCATCCATTGCAGCGCAGAAGATACTGGACTCTTTTAAAACTCCGCTGGTGGTCGATGGTAATGACCTTCATCTGACCACCAGCATTGGCATTTCCACTTATCCCAACGACGGAGAGGAACTGGGAAAACTGATCAAGAAATCCGACGCTGCCATGTATTATTCCAAGGGGCACGGTCGTAATCAGTTCAAATTCTTTGGCGATGGCAACGTATGGATCGGCGGAGATTATAAAAGCGCACCTGATAGGTGTTGAATTAACTATGACGGCAGTGGTAAATCAGCATCCTTCCCGTTATATTAATGCAAGCGGTATAATATACTATTAATAACGCACATCCATCCGATCCACTCAATATTGGTTGGAAATTACTCATAACGTGTTTAATACGAGTAGCACGTTTGTGGGGATGTAATGTGGATTGAAAACATACTGTGATATCAAGGTCAAAGCAAGCTAAAGGTAAACGTGGGTTGGCAGCGCAGGTAGATTATATAGCTCTAAGCCGGGACTTGGTAGATGCTGTCGAAAGCGGAGTTTACATTGTCCAGTCCAGGAAATTTGTTTACGTAAATCCCTTCTTCTCAAAATTGACTGGATATTCGCGTGAAGAATTAATCGGCACGCTGTCTTCCAAATTGATACTGCCGCAAGACAGGCCGGCGGTCAGAAAAAAGGCGAGAAGAAATCTGAAGAGCCGCCTTGGCTCCAAACCTTACGAATACAGATTCATCAAGAAGAACGGCGAGATCATGTGGGTCATGGAAAGGGTCTCTTCGATCGTATATATGGGTAAGCAGGCAGCACTGGGGAACTGCGTGGACATCACTGACCGCAAGCTGGCCGAGCAGGCCAGAGACAAGAGTGAAGAAGCTTACAGGCTGCTGGCCGAGAATAGCAACGATATGATAGTAACCATTGACATGAATTCTAATTTGACCTGCCTATCTATCCCGCGCGAGCTGGCCAAGAGTTTCACCAGGGAGGAAGTGGAGAAATTACCTATTGACGAACTTATGACGCCGGAATCGGTTAACAGGCTCTTGGATATATTGCCCAGGGCATTTGAGGATGCGTTGGAAGGCAGGGATATCTCCGACATGCATAACGATGTGGAACTGGAAGTATACTGCAAAGACAATTCGACCATCTGGACGGAGAACAGGTTCACATTGATCATGGACGAGGAGGGCTTGTCCATCAGCCTGCTGATGCAGGGGAGGGACATCACCGACCGCAAGCTTGCCGAACTGGCGCGGGACGAGAGCGAGAAGAACTACCGTCTGCTGGCGGAGCACATGACAGACTCGGTCTGGCTGATGGATATGCAGCTTAACACCACGTACATGAGTCCCTCCGCTGAAAAGCTGCGCGGCTACACGCAACAGGAAATAAGGGAACTGCCGCCGGAAAAGGCCCTTACGCCGGAATCAGTTAAATTGGGGACTGAAGTACTTTTGGAGGAACAGGCGAAGATGGAGGCTGACCCGAACTACAATTTTAAACGTACCCTGGAACTTGAGTTGTACCGCAAGGACGGCACAACCATCTGGACGGAAAATACATTCAGCCTTATCCGGGATGAGAACGGCAACCCGGTTTCTATCCTGGGCGAGGGCAGGGATATCAGCGAGCGCAAGCAACTGCAGAAGAAACTCGAGGAAATGGCGACCCATGACTTTCTTACAGGGTTGCCCAATAGGGTATTACTACTGGACCGGTTCACCATAGCGGCAGCGCTGGCCCAGCGCAAAAAATTCAGGATTGCTGTCATGTCGTTGGACCTGGACAAGTTTAAAACTATCAATGATACCCTCGGCCATGATGCCGGCGACTACGTTCTAAAAACTATCAGCATGCGGCTTTCGGGCTTAATACGTGCCAGCGATACATTAGCACGAGTGGGAGGAGATGAGTTTATACTGGTGACTTTGGAGACCAGCCAGATGCAAGACGCCACTGCCGTAGCCCAAAAATTCCTGGATTCCTTTAAAGAGCCGCTGGTTATTGACAGCCGTCAGATATATTTGTCTACCAGTATAGGTATCGCCATCTACCCTGAAGACGGGCAGTACCTGGAAATCCTGACCAGGAAATCTGACGCTGCAATGTATTATTCCAAGGGACACGGCCGCAACCAGTTCAAATTCTTCAGCGATGGTGATGTCGGGATTGGACAAGATCACAAAAGCGGCAACTGAGTTAAGTTATGCCCTAGTACAAAGCGCTGTCAGATTAATGAGAAGACACCATCGTCATTATTAATTGCATGTAATAAGTAAACACTCAATGAAATTGCACAATTTTCCCTGCTGCAACAAATAACTGAATCCGCAGCTGCAAATCTTGGCCCCGCGACAAATCTCTGAAGCCGATTTCACGGGATGTACATATAAGATAAATATTTTGCTAACAATATACAAACATGAAAGAATAAATCTCTGATATAAAACTGGACATTGCGATCAAAACGAGAAATTTGTGTACTAATGGTCCGATACTTATATGAATTTAATTAATTTCAGGGTTTATATAATCCAACTTAATAGCGGGTTGCCATATTGAACCGAAAGACGTGTGTTTTCAGGTTTAATTGAGATACGGCCTGATCATTAAAATAGCATTCTTTTTTATATAATACATAGTATATAATAGGTTAACGATTACTCACCATGTGCAAAATATACTTTTATACTAATGAGAAAAGAGATGGAAAAGACTAAAACAATATTTTTAACCCCTCATTCACATTATGATGTGGTCTGGGCATTTAACAAGGAAGATTACTATCAAATCAATGAAATTATCCTGACTAAAGCGATCAAGATGATGGAGAAGGGCGATTTCAAGTTCCTTGTGGAGCAGACGTACCTGCTGGAAATGATCGAAGAAAGAAATCCCGGTCTATTTGCATCAGTAAAGGAAGCGATACTCTCTGACAGGATTGAGCTGGTCGATGCGCAGTATATTATGGCGGATCCCATGATGCCGATGGGGGAGATACTGGTAAGGGAGATATTGCGGGGAAAAAAGTATTGTAAAGAAAAATTCGGCAAGGATGTTTATGTTGCATGGGCAGCGGATGGTTTCGGATTGAATGCCCAGATGCCTCAAATATATAAGAAATCGGGATATCGTTGGCTGGCCTTTCGTAGGGGCTTGCCGCGGGCTGTCGGGCACAGAGTGAGTGAGTTTATCTGGGTTGGGCTGGATGGATCGCGGATTTTAAGCCACTGGCTGCCACTTGGCTATCGGGCGGGATTGGAACTGGATAAATGGGAACAGAATTACGATATTCTAGCTGTTTTTGCCACGACCGATAATGTCCTTATGCCCTGCGGCAGTGGAGGAGTGCCTCCCCAGGAAGACACCGTGGAGAAGTTAGCACAATGGAATAGTGAACATGACAATATAAAGATGGTCATGGCTACGCCAGGCCAGTTCTTTAAAAAGCTGGAAGATGATGTGCAGGATCTGGCTGAATATCAGGGAGAGCTGTACAGCCAGGACCTGGAGAATGTTTTCCCCGATGTAGTATCCAGCCGGATACGACTTAAAATGGGCTATAAGCAATCTGAAAATATTTTGATTACGGCGGAAAAACTGGCCACCATGGCGCGGATTAAATTTGGGCATTATCCAGCCGAACTGATGTCAGCTTTGTGGGACGAGATGCTTTTCCTGGGGAACCATGACGTCTTTTCCTGTTGCGGTATAGATGAGATTTATGGAGAGGCCTGGGATTATATTAATCACATTAAAGAAGCGGCTGATAACGTTATTAAAAATTCGCTTGAGCGGCTTTTACCGCCCGGCGATAAAGGAAATTGCATCACGGTTATTAATCCCAATAACTGGGAGGTCACTGATTGGGTGGAGGTTGAAGTTAAACTTCCACCTGAAATAAGCAAGCAGGTGGGGGTATCCTTTAAAGGCAATGAAATCCCCAGCCAGATACTTGAGATTGAAGGAAACCGGGAAAATGCAGGGAATAGGGTCAGGCTCGGTTTTATTGCCACAGTCCCGCCCATGGGCTATCGGGTATACGACATGATTGAAAGCAGCTATGAGTATCAGGTGAATGGGGGAGTAGAGGCTAATGAAGTGGAGAATAGCTTTTACCGTATGGAGGTGGATGATAAAACGGGGATCATTAGAGTATTTGATAAATATAATGGCAGAAAAATCCTGGAAGGCAACGAACTGGTGGTCGACCAGGAGATCGGAGACCTCTATTTTCACAAAAGCCAGTTAAATACTCCCATCGACACGGAAAGCGGCGAAGGGATACAGTTCAGTGCGTTCATGCCGGAGGGATTCGTTGTGGAAAAGGGGCCGGTTAGAACAGCCATCACTTATAAAAGCGCTTTCTATTGTTTACAGTGGCCTTATTATCTGACGGAAAAATTCGGTTCCATATTACAGAGGCACAGGACTATCGAAGTGTGCAAAGAGGTTTTTATTTATAACGATATCCCCCGCATCGATTTCAAGACTACGATTGATTCCAGTCAATCTCATATAAGAATCAGGGTTAAATTCGATTCGTGTATGGTTGTTCCCGAGTATACCAGGCAAACCCAGTTCGGGGCCATCAATTTACCCTCGGCCAAAACGATAGAGCAGAGCGTATGCTTCCCTTCATTAAACTGGTTTAACTGTCAGGAAGGTCACCGGGGCCTGGCTTTTTTCAGCAGGGGCGTTCCCATCAATGAAGTATTTGCAGGCAATATTTATTGTACACTGCTCAGAAGCGTATCCGTGCTGTCGGCCGACGGGAAAAGCGGTCCCCTTATCCCGACTCCTGATGCTATGGAGTTGGGTAATCATGTTTATCACTACGCTGTTTATCCCCATAGCGGTGACTGGAAGAGGGATAATGTATATCAAAAGGGGCATTCCTTTAACCATTGCCTGATAGCTCTTCAGACGGGCGGCGCTGCTCCCTATAAAGAGTTCAGTATCCTGAAACTGGAGCCGGATAATCTAATTATTTCAGCTTTAAAACCGGCTGAAAACGGCAGCGATGTTATTCTGCGCTTTTTTGAGACCCATGGTAAGCCTTGCCGTGCTGTTTTGCAGTTGCCGCAGGAGATTAAGGCTGTAGAAAGCGTCAATTTGATAGAAGGTGAAGGCGTTGAGTTAAATATCACAGATAACTGCAGCGTGGAATTGAACGTGTCCCCGTTTGAGATAGTGACATTGAAACTCCGGCTGGAGTAATCGAAGGCGGCGCAGTTAAATATGCTCTGCCTTATATCAGGAACCGGAGGGACCTTTTGGGCAGGTAAAAAATACTTACAGTATTACCGGAGGACAGCGGCTAATGGAAAAACAAGATTTATCCTGCACATGGAGGGATGGGGACGATTGCGCTGACTGCAATTTGAATTCCAGGCTTGGCTGCAGATATAGCCGGCGTGATTTCTGGTCCTTTACGTTGAACCAGGTGCCTTTTTTCGTCATGGCGCTTGTCTGCCTGGTCTTGACGGCATTGATTTCCGGTCAATGGTGGGCGTTGATAATATATCTGGTGATCGTCCTGGCATTTTTCGGAGCAGGTATAGAGACACGGATATTGTGCTGCCACTGTCCGTACTGGGCGAATGGGGCGACCAGGCTGAATTGCTGGGCCTATCCCAATACTCCGAAGTTCTGGAAATACAGGCCCGGTCCCATGAATAAGGCCGAGAAGGCGCTGTTGATCTGCTTCTTTTTAATTATTTTGCTGTTGCCGGTTGTCACGATGATATACGGCATATGGCTGGTTATTGTATTATCCATACAGCCGCAGCAGCTGATATTATTCAGTGCAATCGCCATAGCGGCCGGCACAACATTAACCGGATTACAGTTCTTTTATATTATGCAGCATTATTTTTGCTCTAAATGCGTAAACTTTTCCTGTCCCTTGAACCGTGTAAGCGGGGATATAGTCAGGGCTTACCTGGGAAAAAACCCCGTGATGAAAGACGCGTGGCAAAAGACCGCAGACAATTAGAGCGGGTAATATAGTGAAGGGAAGCCCTGACTCTTAAATATAGCTTATTAATATCGCATAGACTGATAGTTTCGCCCGTTCTTTTTAAGTTATTTGTATTCTCTACTTTGCATAAATAGTTGCCATAAATTAATTTTGTTATAATTATTATGTGAGCAGGAAAAGCGGAGGTGGTGTTCATCAAAGTAACAGTGTGCTTATTGCACATCCCTATGCGTTATTGAGGCAGACCATCTCTTCCCTGCTAAGTGAGGCAGGATTTAAAATTGTGGCGCAGGCCAGGACTGAGGCCGAGCTGATCAGGATGGCGGAAAAGCATAAACCTGACATGATGCTGCTTGATTGGCGGATCTCTGCGGATTATCTGGGTATGGTGCGGCGGCTGACGGAACAGATACCCGGCCTGATAATTGTAATACTTACACAGCCGCAATCTTCTGAAGTGTTTTTACATATCCTTAAGGCCGGCGCCAGGGGTTACCTGTCGCTGGATATTTCGCCGGATGACTTTATTAGCTCACTGGCCCTTATTGCCAGGGGCAATATAGTTGTTTCCAGCGACCTGGTTTCGATTTTACGTCAAACTTTGATAGGCAATCTTAGGCTGTATTCGGGTGATAATCTAAGCGAGCGGGAGCAGGAAGTATTAAGGCTGATCGTCAAAGGTGACACTAACCGTGAGGTGGCCAGCAAGCTGTATATATCGGAGCATACGGTAAAAGTCCATTTGCGTTCCGTATTGAATAAGCTCGGACTGCGCAACCGGCAGCAGGCCGCAGCCTATGCTTCCAGGAAAGGGATGGTTGATAACGGCGATCTGGTGAAGCAGCAGTAATTTGCTTTTAGCGTTCAGCCGATATATCGGTAATCATGGACCTGATGGATTAATTCATCAGGTCCTTGTGCTGATCAAATAGCTGATACCTGTAGATAGGCAGTGTTATCACCCCTTCATTGGATTAATCCGGTAATAATAGCGGGTTGGGCGATGTTTTTATAGCAGGGTGGCTTTATACTATGACAGGAAGCAGGGATAAGAGCGGCTATCCGCAGTTCTGTATATTTAATGCGGCCGCCGGTTTCCATGCAGGATAAACAAGAAAAATTAGCCGTTTTGTTCGAGTAATAAACCGGTAACAGGAGGTAGTTTGGTTGAGGTAAGTATCACGGCATTATCTGTTCTTTACAGTACGTTACGCTCAACCGGCATTAAGGAGCATAAAGGTTTGAGGCTTGTGGAAAAAGACGGCAGGTTTTCACTCAAGCTAGATGCTCCTGTGCCAGGCGACAGGGTCATTCAACATAAATCCACACCCATACTGATTATCGATAAGGGCCTTGAGATGAAGTTAGGCGATATGCGGGTAAATGTAGAATACAGGGCCGGCATTCCTGATCTCGTCGTAAGGCCCGAGAGTAATCAGCAGTGTATCCCCTTTCGCTGATAAGTAGTATACTGAAATTGGGTGATTAAGTGAGGTGATGGAGCAATGAACGCAACTCCGGCAATCATTCTCGCGGGAGGCAAGGGAAAAAGGATGGGTATATTATGCAGAAAAAAGCCCAAGCCTGTCCTTTCTTTCGGTGGCGGCTACCGTATTATCGATTTTACACTGAGTAATTGTATCTATTCTCATATCAGCAAGATAGCAGTGATGGTTGATTATGAGCAGAAAATCATGACCAGGTACCTCAAGAGATGGCATGCGGTCAATAACCGGCCCTGCAGCATGCACGTTCTGCCCCCTGCTAGTGGCTATTATAAGGGCACTGCTGATGCCGTTTATCAGAATCTTGAGTATATAAATGGGTTGGATTCTGAGAGCATACTTTTGCTGGCCGGTGACCATGTCTATAACATGGACTATGGAAGGATGCTTGAATTTCATAACGATGTGCAGGCTGATGCTACTATCGGAGTAGTGCGGATTGTGCGGCAGGAGGCGCATCGTTTCGGGACAGTTATTGTTGACGGCCTGGAAAGGGTCCTGCAATTCAAAGAGAAGTCGGCCGATGCTCAGAGCAACATTGCTTCCATGGGGATATATGTATTCAATAAAAATTTCCTGGTGGAATGGTTGAATGAGGATGCGAGGAGGAAAGACTCGTTTCATGACTTCGGCTACTCGCTGTTGCCGTACATGGTTGATAGCGCCAAGGTATTTGCCTACGAGTTTGACGGATACTGGGCGGACATAGGGACAGTGAATTCCTATTATGACTCACATATGGAGCTATTGGCTCCTATGCCGCATTTCAGGGTTGAAGAAAGCCGGCCCGTGCTTACCGCCGGTCAGAAGCTGCCCATGTACAAAATAATACGTCAGGATAATATAGTAAACAGCATTATAAGTCCCGGCTGTGTTGTCAAAGGGCATGTTATCAACTCGGTGTTGTCAGCGGGTGTTATCGTGGAAGAACAGGCTGAGGTAATTGATTCGGTAGTACTGTCGAACTCGACTATCGGTTTTCACAGCGTTATTAACAGGAGCATCCTGGATGAAAATGTAAAAGTCGGCAAATACTGTCACGTCGGTCTGGAACTAGATCGCTCTGCTGAGGCCATGGATATTACCGTGCTGGGGCAGAATGTAGAGATGCCCGACTATGTAGCGGTCGGCAGCCGCAGCAAGGTATTGCCCGATGCAGTGGCGGCTGATTTTAAAAGCAGGTTCATCCAGCCCGATACGGTAATTGAAGCCATGACACAGTAATAAATGACCTGTAATATCAGGGAGGAGAAGCTAATGGCCGTAAAAAAAAGTGTTGAGAAAAAATCTGTGAAGACAGCAAAAAAACCTGTTGTGAAGAAAAAGGCCGGCGTCAAAAGTACGTCAAAGGAACAAAAAGCGGCGAAGAAATCGCTCTTAAGGACGCCGGCGGAGCATGCCTTTTACTGTAATGACGGACGATTATTCTATGATCTCAAGGAGCTGGCTGAGGGCCTGATGGCTATCAGCGAGGAGACTTTTTTCCATCATGTCCGGGACGGCAACAACGATTTCAGCAACTGGGTCAGGTACATTGTCGGAGATGAGGAACTGGCCAATGATTTATACAGGTCCTCTGACAAGGATGAGTGTACTACATATATTGTGGCCCGGTTAGACTACTATGAATAAACCGGGCGATAGTTTGTTAGTCAGCAGATATTGCGAAGCATGATATGCTTGACATAAAATTGGTAATTACTACCAATCGCGTAATTGCGATTGACAAGTTAGTTATGCCGGTTAAAATTAAATATAATTTTATCTATGGCTGAAAATATCCCTGTTTCAACTTACCGGTTGCAGCTCAATAGCAGCTTCTCTTTTTATACTGTCAATCAGCTGATTGATTATTTTAATGACCTTGGTGTTTCACATCTTTACCTGTCGCCATGCCTGCAGACGCGGCGCGGCAGCGCGCATGGGTACGCCATCTCAGATTTTAACGCTATCAATCCTGATATAGGCACGCTTAACGATCTGAAAGGGCTCTCACAGAAACTTAATAAAAAGAACATGGGGTTGATACTGGATTTCGTTCCCAATCATATGAGCATCTTCGAAAATCCGTGGTGGTCGGATGTGCTGGAGAATGGACAGAGTTCGCCTTATGCCGCTTTTTTCGACATCGACTGGCGACCAGTCAAAGAAGAACTGAATAACAGGGTGCTGCTGCCGATACTGGAAGATTTCTATGGGAATACGCTGGACCGCGGTTTGATTAAACTGGTTTTCGACGATGGGGCTATGTTTATCCAGTATCATGAGCACTGGCTTCCATTGGACCCCGCTACTTATGTAACGGTGCTCTCAACAGTCGTTGAGCAGCCTGACGGCGGACCCGGCCCGGACGATCCCGGACTTATTGAATTGCAGAGCATCATTGCTGCCTGTAGAAACCTCCCCGGCAGAACGGAGACCGATATTGACAGGAAGGATGAGAGGCAGAGAGAAAAAGAGGTAATCAAAAGAAGGCTGCGTGATTTGCATGATGCTAATTACCGCCTGCGTAAAGCGCTGCAAACCGCTATCGCCGTGGTTAACGGCAGGGCGGAAAACGGGTCCAGCCATGAGCAGCTGCATCAATTGCTGGAACAACAGGTATACCGGCTGAGCTACTGGCTGGTGGCGGCTGATGAAATCAACTACAGGCGCTTTTTTGATATCAATGAGCTGGCTGCTCTGAATATGGAAAAAGAGGAGGTATTTAGCTCCAGTCACAATCTTATATTTGACCTGCTTGGCAAGCAAATCATCGATGGTTTACGGATCGACCATGTCGATGGATTGTATGCGCCGGGCGATTACCTGCAGAGGCTGCAGTCCGGTTACCGGGAGGCGCTGACGGTGGAGATCAACAGGCAGGAGAAGGCTGGTGATAACGGCAGGGCATGGCTGCAGAAGCTGTTCTCGCCTATTGCGGATACTAATAATAAGAAAGCAGAGAGAAACACCGACGCCCCGCTCTACGTAATAGTTGAAAAAATTCTGGCGGAGAAGGAGATTTTGCGTGTTGACTGGCCTGTTTGCGGTACGACCGGTTATGAGTATGGAGATACCCTAAACGGGATATTTATTAACAGGCGGAAAACCGGTGCTATGCTCGGCATATACCGATCGTTCATAGATAGAGAAATAAAGTTCCATGATGTCGTTTACTGGAGTAAAAACCTTGTCTTGCAGACATCGATGGCGGCCGAGCTGAACCTGCTGGCGCACGACCTGGATAAAATCTCCGAACTGAGCCGGCACAATCGTGACTTTACGCTCAATAATATCCGTGATGCGCTGAGGACGGTAATAGCATGCTTTCCTGTTTACCGTACCTACATCAGCGCTTATGATAACCAGGTTGATGACAATGACAGCGATGTCATAGTGAGTGCAGTTGCCGCCGCTAAAAAGCGAAATATTTCCATTAACGATGTGGTCTTTGATTTTATTAGCGACAGCCTGCTGCTGAAGTTTCCATCAGATATGGACGCAGAAGGAAGGGAAGCGCAGCGTTTATTTGTTATGCGTTTTCAGCAGCTTACCGGGCCTGTTATGGCTAAGGGCATGGAAGATACATGTTTTTATATATTCGTTCCCTTGATATCACTGAACGAAGTAGGAGGAAACCCGTTAAAATTCGGCAATCCAGTTGATAAGTTCCATGCCGATAACCTGCAGAGAATAAGTGCATTTCCTTACAGCATGATCTCCACTTCAACGCATGATTCGAAAAGAAGTGAAGATGTGCGATCACGGATCAATGTACTTTCTGAGCTTACAGGACAATGGCAGGAAGCGCTGAAAAAATGGAGCGATTTAAATGCCGGAAAAAAAACTGAGATCGATGGGGAACCGGTCCCCGATGCCAACGAGGAGTACTATCTTTATCAGGTACTGGTGGGATCATATCCATTTTCTCTGAAGGATGCTAAAACGCAGGCATCATATACACAGCGTATAAAAAACCATGCCGTCAAAGCCTTGAGGGAAGCCAAGGTACATTCAACGTGGCTGAACCCTGAGCTCGCTTACGAAGAAGCCTGCAGTAAATTCATTGATGAATTGCTTGATCCTGCCCCTGACAACTTATTCCTGGCGGATTTCAGGGAATTCAACAGCACCGTCTCTATCTGCGGAATGTACAATTCACTTTCGCAGACTGCGTTGAAAATATTTTCGCCGGGCGTGCCTGATATTTATCGCGGCAACGAGGTATGGATTTTTGACTTAACCGACCCTGACAACAGGAGGCCGGTTGATTTTACCCGGCGCAGGAAAATGCTGGAAGGAATGCAAAAACATCTTAAAACCCCGGGTGAGGAAATTAGCCTCTGCGAGGAAATGCTGAATTCGATGGAAGACGGGCGTATTAAACTCTATGTGACCTGGAAATCGCTGGTCTTCCGCCGAGATAATAAGACGTTATTCCACAGCCGGACATATCTCCCTCTCAGCGCCAAGGGGGAGAGAAAAAATCATATCTGTGCTTTTATGAGGAGAGATGAGGATCGAGAAGTAATTATTGCAGCGCCTGTTTTGCTGGCCGGACTTACCAGTAGAGGAGAATCACCGCCTTTAGGCGCTGCCATCTGGGGGAATACTCAGCTTAATTTGCCTAAAGCCTGCGCTGGAAAGATCTACCGCAACATTTTTACAGGAGAGAAGCTGACGGCATCTGAAAAAGACGGTGCGGCGGTGATGGAGCTTGCAGCGGTTTTCAAGACATTTCCCGTGGCGGCCTTGGAACTGGCCGGCGGTTGACGGCATGCTTTTGCTTAAATAGACGCCGGTTGTATTTTAAACGGCAGCCTGATTGCTCAGCATGATTATTGAAGCTGGTTGGACCACAGCGTTCTGCACTTTGCCACTGGAGGATATTTCAACCAGTGAGCCTTTGCCCAGCCACCTCCGGTCTGCCGAGTCGATTAATAGATGCCATACTGCCTCGTTTGTTTTTAAATCCAGAGGTATCCTATCCTTTCCCAAATTATAGTATTGCACCACTCTGGTATCTCCCATACTGCGGTTGATCTGAAGAAGGTCTTTAGCGCTGTAAGATACTTGCATATGATGCCTGCTCAAATGGTAGAGGGCGGGTGAATGACGGCGCAGGAAAATAAGCCGCCTGTAATAATCCAGCAATTCCCTGTGCCCCTTTTTTCGAATGACGGACATATCCAGGGTAGATTTTGTAAAAGTCGACCGGACTGCCGGGTCCGAAGGTTCATCTTTCCCGTGAAAGGATGAAAATTCGGCGCGGCGTCCCTTGCGGACAGCCTCGAGCAATTTCTGATCAGAATGATCGACAAAATACAGGAAGGGGGATTCTTCCCCGTATTCCTCTCCCATGAAAAGCAGCGGCAGGTATGGGGAGAGCAGCACCATGGCGGCTGCCAGCTTCAATTTATCCAATGTCGCCAGTTTGCTGAGACGCTCGCCACATATGCGGTTGCCGATCTGGTCGTGGTTCTGTGAAAACACGACGAATTTACCTGGGGAGAGTCTGCTGGATGGACTGCCCCGGCTGCGTTTCCAGAAGGGAGCATACTGCCCGGTATAGACGAATCCGTCGGTCAAAGCTTTTTTCAATTTATGCTTATTGCCGTAATCACTGTAATAGCCGTTGCGCTCCCTGGTGAGGACCGTATGTAAAGCATGATGGAAATCATCATTCCACACTGCGTCAACTCCGTACCCCCCTGTCCTGTGTGGCCTGACCAGGCGGGCATCGTTGGCGTTGCTTTCAGCAAAAACATGGACTTTTCTTTCAAGTTTGCGTCCCAGGTTGTGTACGGCAGAAGTCAATTCTTCGATAATGTTGACCGGCGATTGATCAAATACGGCGTGCACAGCATCCAGCCGCAGTGCGTCAATATGAAAATCGCTGATCCAATAAAGCGCATTCTGGATAAAATAGTGCCTGACTCCGTCACTGTTGGGGCCATCAAAATTAATGGCCTCTCCCCAGGGGGTGCCGTACTGCTTAGTGAAGTAGGGCCCGAAATCACGCAGGTAATTGCCTTCAGGCCCAATGTGATTGTATACGACATCAAGAACAACCGCCAGTCCGCTGCAATGGCAGGCATTCACCAGTTCCTTCAGTTCTGCCGGCCTGCCGTAGCTGTTCTGCACGGCATAAGGGTAAACCCCGTCATATCCCCAGTTACGGCTGCCCGGGAACTGGGCTACCGGCATCAGTTCGATGGCGGTAATGCCCAGTTTTTTTAGATAGTCCAGCCGCTTTATGATGGCCGCAAAAGTACCTTCACGGGAAAAAGTCCCGGTGTGTATTTCATAGAATATATACTGTTCCACTGGCAGGCCCTGCCATCTCTGGTCCGACCATGAGAAGACACTGCTGATTATTTGGGATGGGCCATGCACGCCGGACGGCTGGAACCTTGAGGCTGGGTCAGGGCGATCCAGTTTGTCATCCAGGCTCACATAATAAAGAGGTCCTTCCCTGATATTTTCCAGACGTCCGCTAAAATAACCGTTTGGCCTCCTGCTCAATTTGACTGACCTTTCCGCTGGAGTGGTTATATGGATATCTACCCGTTTGCAGTATGGCGCCCAGACAATGAATTCACAGGTGCCGTCATCATGTAATAGAGCGCCCGGTTTAACGTACTTCTTCATAATACCTGGCAGCTTGATGAGTTTTTACTCAAAGCTGATCATCGCTCTGCTCTTTACCATTTAACCTGCTCAGCAGGATAAGGGACCTGTCGGGTACAATGATAGGATCCCCCCCCTTGATGGTTGCCGGTTTTGCTGTTTTCGCCCGTATATTGGTGTCTATTACTATTTCCCACGCGGCCCCCGGCACAAAAGCTGGCAGACGGAACTTCACTGTTTTATGATATGAATTTAGTATGAGGAAAAAGTCATCGTCAACGAGCGTGCTGCCGTCTTCATTGATTTCATGACTGGCTTTCCCGTCGATGCGTGTACCAATGCAGCGTATCCATTCCGATTCCCAGTCGCTGTCCGTCATCTCTTCGCCATCCGGTCTCAGCCAGATAACGTCTTTGATATCGGACCCATGGATGGGGCGGCCCTGGAAAAACTTTCTCCTGTGGAATATAGCGTGTGATTTACGCAGTGATATGAGTTTGCGCGTGAACTCCAGTAGATCTGTCTTTCTATCATCCATCTGCCAATCCAGCCAGCTGATATCGTTATCCTGGCAGTAGGCATTATTATTGCCCCGCTGTGTCCTGCAAACTTCATCTCCGGCGCAGAGCATGGGGACGCCCTGTGAAAGCATTAGTGTTGCGAGAAAATTGCGCTTCTGCTGTTCCCGCAGTGCAATGATAGCGGTAACCTCTGCCGGGCCTTCTCTTCCGCAATTCCATGACAGGTTCTCATCGCTGCCGTCTTGGTTCTCTTCCCCGTTGACATCGTTGTGCTTGTCGTTGTAGCTGACCAGGTCTTCAAGAGTAAAACCATCATGACATACGATAAAATTAATGCTGGCATAGGGGCTTCTCCCGTCCCATTCGTAAAGGTCGCTGCTCCCGGTAAGCCTGTAACCGAGTTCTGCCATCTGGCCGGCGTCCCCGCGCCAGAAGCGCCTTATGGTATCACGATATTTACCGTTCCACTCCGTCCACAGGATGGGGAAATTGCCGACCTGGTAGCCGCCTTCTCCGATATCCCATGGCTCGGCAATCAGCTTTACCTGGGATATGACCGGGTCCTGGTGGATGATATCGAAAAAGGCGGAGAGTTTATCTACATGATCGGCTTCCCTGGCAAGTGCAGACGCCAGGTCGAAACGGAACCCGTCAACATGCATTTCGGTGACCCAGTAGCGCAGGCTGTCCATGACCATCTTCAGTACCTGGGGATGATTGACATTGAGGCTGTTGCCGGTGCCGCTATAATCCATGTAATAGCGTTTATTTTCGGAGTAGAGACTGTAATAAGTCGGGTTGTCGATCCCGCGGAAACTGAGTGTGGGTCCCAGTTGGTTGCCCTCTGCGGTGTGGTTGTAGACAACATCCAGTATAACTTCCAGGCCGGCGCGGTGTAGCATTTTTACCATTGATTTGAACTCGGTCACCTGCTGCCCGGTATCTCCTGAACTGGAGTACAGCCCGGATGGTGAGAAATAATTCAGTGTGTTGTATCCCCAGTAGTTGGTTAAACCTTTATCAGCCAGGTACTTGTCTGTGATGAAAGTATGCACCGGCATTAGCTCGACAGTTGTTACACCCAGTTTCAGGAGGTATTCGATTACTGCAGGCGATGCCAGGCCGATGTATGTTCCTCTCTGTTGGCGTGGAACATCGGGGTTCTTTATTGTAAAACCTTTAACATGCAGCTCATAGATTACTGTCTCAGACCATGGTATGCGTGGTAACTGATCGTTTTCCCATGGGAAAGAAGCGTCTACTACAACACATCTTGGTATGTATCCCACATCATTCTCAGTATTAAAGGAGAGGTCTTCATTGGGATGTCCTATGTTGTAACCGAATATGGGAGCGCTGTTATCGACAGTCCCGGTTATTGCCTTGGCATACGGGTCCACCAGCAGTTTGTTGTGGTTGAAACGCAGGCCTTTCTCCGGGTCATAAGGGCCGTAAATCCTGTAGGCATACGTCTGCCCCAGTCCGATATTACAAACATACGCGTGCCAGATATGGGCCGTTACTTCGGTCAGCGGTATGCGCTCGCTCTCCACGATGGCGGTTGGACTGTCGAAAAGGCATAATTCCACCTTTTCGGCATGCTCTGAGTAAATAGCAAAATTGACTCCATCACCCAACCAGGTGCTGCCCAGAGGATAGGGCTTTCCCAATTTCACCCTTCTAGTCATAACACCTCCGCAGCATAGTAAGCATATTTCCCATCGCTTAGCTTGAGCCTGGAAAATACCTGATTGAATTATACAGGATTATATCAAAGCGTACATGCCGCTGTGTAAGGTGGCATTAACTGTACAAGCAGTGTAATCCCGTATACTAAATAATCATAATGAGATCCACTGGTTGATCTCCAGCACCAGCACCTCCGTGCCACGGCACTTTTCCCTGACTGCTTTAACGAAGGGCGTGATATCGATATCAGCAGAGATGGGGGGGTAAAAATTATCGTGGTGATGGGCGATCACCATACGTGGCTTGAAGACACGTACGTATTCCAGTGCGATATCACAGATACGGGTATGTCCCTGCAAGGGTATAAGTAAAAGATCAGGCTGATAAGTTGACAGGCGTTCCAACTCATGCCGTGTTGATCCACCGCTGCCGAAATGGTGTATGGTATAGCTTCCGATGGTAAATTTCCAGCTCAGCACTTGTCCCTGAGGACAGCCCATATGCATCCTGAGCAATCGCGGCCAGCTCATACCGATGTTGCACAGTGTGCGGGCTACTAGCGGGATGTCAGGACCTATATGCCGGCTGAAGAAAGCCTCTGCCGAGTATCCGTCAAAATCCACCCGGTAACCATTGACTTTAACGGCGTGAATTTGTCTGCGGTCCACACCTCGCTTCTTCAGTGTGTGCGACACAGTATCAGAGCAGTAAATAGAGCATTGATTTTGCTTTGCCAGCCCGGGGATATCATAAGAATGATCGAAGTGTCCGTGGCTGACGAATATCTGCTCTGCCTTGCAGATATCACAGGTCTTCAGGGGCTGCATGGGATGGGATTTTGGGTTGCGCGACAGATAGGGGTCGATGAGAAAGACATGTTTACCCGTGTCAATCTGGAAACCTGCAGTGCCCAGCCACTGGAGTTTCATACGTACAACCCTTCAATAAAACAGTCGGGTTAAAATATTACCTTCATTTATGAATAATTGCAATCAGGGATTTATTTGGAAGATATAAGCGTCGGCGCGGCATCAACGTCCGTTTGTTTTACCTCTGGCCAGAGATGCGAAGATCCCGCCGAAGCATAATATCGTACAGGTAATAAAAGCGGCTTGAATGCTGGAAAGGAATTGCGGGTATTGTTCAGGGGTGATCTGTACGTGGCCGATCATAACGGCAAAGATGAGCATGGCTATCCCCATGCTAAGCATCTGTCCGAGCAGGCGCATGGTAGCCAGCGTAGCCGATGCGATGGACAGTGATTTTTTCTCTACCGAGCTCATAATCGCATTAGTATTAGGGGATGAAAACAGGGCAAACCCCGCACCCAGTATCACCAGGCCGGCTATGATATAGGAGATATGGGTATCGTTATCCAGGAAGACCAGCATCAGCAATCCCAGCGTAGTTATGCCCATCCCTGTGGATACCAGCAGGCGTATCTCGGCTTTATCCGATAGTCTGCCGGAAAAAGGAGAAAGGATGGCCTGTACCAACGGCATAACCAGGATGATGATGCCTGCCTCCCCCGGTGTCAGGCCCTTGATATATTGCAGGTAAAGGCTGAGCAAAAAAGTAACTGCAAAAGTTGCGGCATAGTTAATCAATGCTGCCAGGTTGGACATCCCGAATACTCGGTTGCTGGCGAAAAGCTGTATGTTGAGAACCGGGCTTTCAACTTTTAATTCCCACCAGATAAAGAGGCCTATGATTGCCAGGCTGACGGCGATGGCGGCCAGTCCGGGCCAGTCCGGCAGAGTTGAAACCCCCCAGATTAGTGTTACCAGACCAACCCCGTAGATCACAGAGCCCCGGAGGTCGAATTTTTCCCCTTTTGCCGCGGCCCATTCGCCCTTAATCAATTGCAATGTCAGGATAAATGCCAGTAGTCCCAGCAGGCCGATCAGCCAGAAAATACTGCGCCAGCCCAAAGATTGAGTAAGGATGCCGCCCAGAAATGGTCCCAGCGAAAGTGCGATATAGACGGTAGCTATATTAATGCCCAGGACTCTCCCGCGCTGCTGTACAGGGTAGGCCATTACCAGCAGGGCGGTGCTGGTGCTGAAGATCATGGCGCTGGAAAGGCCTTGGATTGCCCGTGAAGCTATCAATAACGCCATGCTGTTGGAGAAGGCTGCCAGCGTCGCTGAACAAGTGAATATTGCCAGACCTGACAGCATCATTTTCTTCATGCCATGAATGTCGGCAATCCTGCCCAGTGGGACCAGGAATACTGCGGTGGCAAGAAGTACGGATGTTGCAACCCAGCTAAGCATAATAGCGTCGGCGCTGAACTCCCGGCCGATGGCCGGCAGTGCAATGTTGACGGCTGACGTGTTGAAAGGTGTTATGAATGTGGCTATGCAGGTGACTATTAATATGATCGTGCTGTGCAGGGGAGCAGGGCTGGCTGTTTGATGATCATTCACTGTGGAGTTCATGCCGGATTGCATAAGTATGCATAATGATACGCAATGGGGATTGATTGCACAAATTATCAGGCGAGACTGGAATTAGTATCTGCTATTTTAGTGTTTTAGCCAGGCCTATAATGGGGTATTGAGCTTACCCATTAAGATCAAGTAGCTCAATACCTTGACATGTCAGCAAACCGCTTATATTATGTGAGTGAAATGAAGGTGAAGGATATGAATAAATATTTAACGGTTTTCAGCCTGATAATGGCAGTCTGCCTGATATTTCCTTTTTACACTGGCTGCAACAATGTTAACAGGGAAGCCACTGCTGAATCTGTTTCTATTACTCATTACAGTACCGGCGCCGACCCGGTGACCGGTTGCAACGAACAGGTTGACTTGGCATGGGAGCAGCTATGCCTGGCAACGGGATATGAGCTGCAGATCGCCAAAGATAAGGACTTTACATTGCTAATCAACCCGGCCGTCAACAATGCAGGCAATATTGCTGCTGTTACCGGTTCCATCTTTATAAATATGGATTCGACTAATATGACCAATCCATCTGCCTGGATAGCTCCGGGTACTTTGCCTGAAGCCGGTGCCGAGTACTGGTGGCGCATACGTGTATACAGGTCGGCTACGGGGCAACTGGCCTGGAGCCCTTGGAGCGAAGCCCACAGCTTTGTCATCTCGCCTGGATTCATCGTTACAACTCCCTATTATGGAGTGCTGCTACTCAGTCCATCCAACGGCTGCATCGGCTGTAAGGTAAAGCCTGTATCATTCTCATGGAGTCCCTACCTGAATGCCACGGAATACCAAATAGATCTCTCCAAAGACCCCGAGTTCAAGCAGATGATAGTCACTGCTACCACTCCTACCACAGCCTATGAATACAATGGCACTCTGGACTACAGCACCAATTATTTCTGGCGTGTTAAAGCCATCGAGATAGATGGCCAGCAGATACCCAGCGACTGGTCTGCCACCTTTAGTTTCCAAACTGAACCAGCCCCTGCCCCGGCTGCTCCCGCAGCGGCGGAACCCTCTACCCCGCTATGGGTGTGGGTGATTATTGCCATTGGGGCTGTCCTGGTAATCGCCACATTGATTTTGATCCTGCGTACGCGCAGGTCATGATCATTATCTATTGACAGGATTAATACCCGTTGTTAAAAGACCTGCGGCTGTCAGCTTTTCTGGCTCTGGTACAATATCCTGTTGACCTGGCAGCAGGAGCGGGCCATTCTGCTGTGATGGCGTATAACCACAGAAAACACTTCACACACTTGCCGAAAACGTGGCAGTGGATTGCAACTCAGTCCAGGAAAAGTGACGAGGTCCCCCATTCAAGGCCGGAAAGTGATTGAATCGGGACAGGTGTGGTCAGGATTTAAGTTCCTTGATGGCAGCCATGGCCTGCTTGGTCAGCGGAATTTGTTGCGAATGATTGACGGTAGCCTGGAAATCTGCGATGGCACTATCCTTTTGACCGAGGACTTTATAGCATAATCCCCTGTAGAGATGGGCTTCAGCATTGGTGTTATCCTGTTCAATGGCCTTGTTAAGGTCAGCGACGGCTTTAGTGTATTCTTTAGTAGTATAGTAGCAGGCTCCCCGGTGACCGTATATGATGCTGTCGCTGGAAACAAGCTCGATAGCCCTGTTGAGATCTTCGATGGCCTGATTGCAGTTTCCTACGTTAAAAAAATACCAGCCCCGCGTGTCCCAGGTCGCAGCACTGTTCGGGTTGATCTCAAGCGACCTCTGTATGTTGGGTAAAGCGTCATCATAACGGCCTTTCATCAGGAGGTAATAGCCCTGATTGTTATAGGCGAATTCGCTGGCATTGATTTTCAGGGCCTGTTCATTGTCTGCTAGAGCATTGTCTACATCACACTTATCAGCATAGCAGATGCCGCGCTGTAAGTAAGCGGAAGCAGCCACATCCCCACCCAGGTTGATAGCCCTGCTGAAATCATCTATGGCCCTGTCTGGTTCTTCCAGGTGGTAGTAGCAGAATCCCCGTCCCAGATAGCTCCGCGCGTGATCGGGATCCAACTGTAATGACTTGGTAAAGTCCTGCAGCGCACGGCCATACTCTTTCTGCAGTCTGAGGCTGGTTGCCCTGCCCCAGTAAGCTTCGCTGGAATCCGGCTGCAGTTCGATGGCTTTATTGTAGTCGGCATACGCCAGTTCGAATTTTTGCAGTGGTATGTAAGCACGGCCGCGGCCGAGGTAGGCTGATACCAGATCGGGGGCCAATTCAATGGCCGTGGTATAAGCGGTGATGGCTTCCTCATACTGTTTGTTTTCAGAAAAGGCCTGCCCGCTCTCCAGGTATGTATTATCTTGAGGCTGGCAGGCTGTAGTGACAGAACACAGCACAAGCAGGATAATTATCAATGCCGGATAGGCCATATGACGAATGTCCTGCGCCAGTTCGTTGAATTTAATTGCTGATGCTACCATTGACCTTTGCAGCCTTAAATATCATTTTTAATTATGCTTATTCCAATATTCCTCAGTATCTTTAAGCAGTATTATAAGCGGGTCGAGCAGTTTCTCCCTGACGAAGGTACGGACAGCTTCATGATTTGCTATAAACTCGGCGAACGGCGGACTCAGTTTATAATATGCATCCACGAACCATTTCCCCGGTAAGCTCCTGAGTAAAACCCTGTCGCGGAATAAGCGCAGCGTGTCTAACTCCCAGGCAGTCTCGCTGCCGTAAGCGGCAGTTGCGATGAAGCAACTGAAAGGACCGATCTTCCACTTGTCCTCATTCTTATCAGCAGGTATGCGGACCCTTCTGGAGAAGCTGTTGCTGCCTCCTTTTCCATCATCGACGGTCAACTGCATAACATGGCCGCCGGAGGCTGGTTTAGACCATTTCCAGCTTGTTTTCCCGGAATACTTGTCCATAACCTTGCCATCGATGTTCCAGGTTAAACTGAGTGTATCCCCATCGGCATCGGTCGACTGGCTGTTTACCGTGATATCATCACCGGCCTGGGGTTGTGGTGGGTTTATCTTAAAATATGCCCTGGGGGTAGTGTTGGTCCCCGGCGTAGGCGTGGGTGTTGGTGGTGTAGGTGTCGGGGGTATGGGCGATGGAGACGGGGGCGTTCCTTGAGAGAAGAATATTTGCTGCTGTACCGGTGTAACTCCGCCTTTACCGTCGCTGACCTGCAGGCTGATGGTATGTGTGCCGAGCGGCGGATTTACCCAGAGCATATAAGTAAAATTGTTGTATTCTGTGGCCTGTGCCCCGTCTTTATACCAGGAATAGGTGAGCGCATCCCCATCCTCGTCGGAGGCTTGGCAGGTAGCCACTAACGTATCGTAGTTGGTTGGCGACTGCGGCGAGGTATAGATGAATACTGAGGGAGGATGATTTACACCCGGTGTCGGTTGTGGTGACGGCGCCTGTGAAACATCAATCTTCTGCTGGAAATAGGCGCTGCCCCCCTTCCCGTCAGTTACCTGCAGGCCGAGAATATGTGTGTCTAGGGGTGCATTAGCTACAATGCAGTATGGCTGGTTGGTATAAGCGCTTTGCTGGGCGCCGTCGAAGAACCACGAATATGACAGTGCATCCCCATCGGGGTCGGAACACTGTTCGGATGCTATCAGTGTATCTCCGGTTGTGGGCGTTTGCGGAGCTACGGAGAAACTGGCTACCGGATTATTATTTCCCGGTACAGGCGTAGGGGTGGGTGCTGGTGATGGTGCAGGTGTGGGTGATGGAGTGGGGCCGTCTCCCGTTATAACGCCGTCCCAGCTTCCGTCCCACGGGCATGACGAGTATTTCCATTTCCCGGTGAACTCATTGCCCGATGATGTCATCTCCATCTGCAGTGCCCCCGCATCTTTAGGTGCGTTGTATGAGGGGGATTTCGACCATGTGCCAAACAGGATACCGCCGTTGGAGTTACCTTCAAGTTCACCGTCGTTATAGGTATATGTGCCGCTGACAGCCGTGCCCGATTGTGTAAGCTGCATCTCGCCCCAGTCTGTATCCCATTTCCCTGTCCAGTCCAGGTTATAGGTATCAGCCAGGTCACCAGTCGCCCCCGGGACATCTAATGCTTTGGGAATGCCGCTGGTGCGCGTGCCATCCCAGTTATTTTCATGCCACTTGCCGGAAGTGCTGTAGCGCCAGCGCCCGCTCATTGTTTTTCCATCTGCTGAAACGGTCAGTTCTACAGCTCCTGCGTCGTTATCAGGACTATAGGAAGGCGCCTCTGACCACCATCCGCTGAAGGTGTTTCCCGCTGCCGTTCCCGAGATCTTTCCCTTATCATGGGTATATGTGCCGCTTACCTGGCTGCCGCTCTGTGCAAGTGTCATTTCCCCCCAGGTTGTCTTCCATGTACCGGCAAACCATGAGTAAAACGGAGTCGGCTCCGGTGTGGGAGCCGGTGTAGGTGTGGGTGTTGGCTCAACAATGCGAAGTCCGTTTATATCGCCATCCCAGTCGCATGAACCATATCGCCACTGTCCTGTGAATGACTTGCAGTCGTCGGATAGTGTAAACGTGAAATCACCGGCGTCGAGAGGCGGTTGGAAGGATGGTGATTCCGCCCATGTCCCGGTGGCGACATTTCCGGATACGGTACCCTGTATCCGGCCTTCCTGGTAGTTGTATGTCCCTGTAATAATATTTCCCGTCTGCGTTATTTGCAGGTCGCCGTAGTCCGTATCCCAGAGTCCTGTGAAATCACATGCTTGCGGTGTCGGTGTAGGAGTTGGAGTTGGTGTGGGTGTGGGT
>JAFGLP010000100.1 GCA_016927965.1 Dehalococcoidia bacterium | reverse complement strand
AATTGACATCAGCACCCCTTTCGAGGAGAAGTTCCACAAAATCGGTATACCCATTCATGGCTGCAATAACCAGTGCAGATGCTCCTTCGTTGTTCTTAAGATTGGGATCTGCTCCTCGGTCGAGAAGAAGCTTTGCGATATCGGTATATCCTCCCAGAGAGGCCTGCAAGAGAGCTGTGGTACTGGTATTGAAATCCTGGATATTGACTTCTGCATCGTTATCGAGCAAGAAGTCGACAACCTCCGGAAAACCGAACTGCGATGCAAGCATCAGGGCCGTATATCCGTCAATTGCCTGTACATTTGGGTTAGCCCCATTTTCAATTAATTGTTCAACTATCTTTATATGGCCGTTCTGCGAGGCCATCATAAGGGCAGTCAGCCCGTCAATCGCCTGCAGGTCAATTTTTATACCCCTGTCAAGTAATGCCTTCATTATCCCCGAATAGCCGTTGTAGGCAGCATACATGGCTGCAGTTGTACCGTCGAACGCCTGCAGATCCGGATCTGCCCCTTTTCTCAGAAGTATTCTTGTCATCCTGTTATAACCAAATACCGATGCATACATTAGCATGCTGCGGTCATAAACGTCGGTGTAGTTTACATAGTCTATTTTCTGCAACAACAATGTTGCAGTATTGACATCTTTCACCCTCATCAGATACATAATCTGTTCCGCTTCGATCCCCCTCTGTGCCTGTGTTTCACCAACACAAAGCACAAGTATCAGTCCAATAAACGCTTTCAGCAATATTGATCTTTTCTTACCTGTTTTTGATGTGCCGGCAATCATTATTTCCTAAATTAAATTGTTAGAATATTGTTTTCTTCAATAATAACAGAGTAGTATTCATTCTGTTCATAAAGATAAGAAAAAAACGGCGACTGATAAAAAATGCCAGTCGCCGTTAATCTTTTCCAAAAAATATTATCACCCTAATAAAGAGACAGATACACGTTAATTATAAATAATTAGCTGTTCTTAATTTAAGATCCGGTCACAGTAGTCACGGTTATAAAGTCCAGCCCTGCCTGTATTCATAATGTAGCAGGTCATTTGCCTCCGGCAGATTGGTGAACTCCATCTTGTCAGGATCATACTCAAGTGTAATATTCCTGTTTGCAGTAAGGACCGCAATATTTCCAAGCATCATAGTCTCAACAAGTCTGCCGGCATAAGAGAAATCTGTCGACGATTTTGTATTATTACGAATTGCGTCGATCCATTCAGCATAAATGCCAGGTGATCTTGGAAGCCATGGTTCAGGCGGGGTAAATTGCTCCATGGCTTTTGCCGGTATCAGCTGCGGATTGCTGCCATAGTCTCCGTGCATCAGTATTCCCTTGTCACCAAGATAGAGGGCTGAGCTGACGCGGGTACCAGGATCCATTTCAAATGGGCGGGGAGCACGCAGGCCTCCGTCAAACCATGTTATTTTAACAGGTGGCATATAACCCCGTGCCGGAAATTCGTAGGTTATTATTTCGGCAAGAGGCCAGAACTCGTTATTAAAGACCGAGGAGCTTGCCTGGATCCTGGTCGGTATACCCAGGTTGAGAGACCAGAAAGCATGGTCGTAGATGTGAGCACCCATATCTCCAAGTGCCCCTGTTCCATAATCGCGCAGACCCCGCCAGTTAAAATGGCATATATCGGGATGATAGGCTTTCTCCGGAGCAGGCCCAAGCCATACATCCCAGTTAAGTGTTTTCGGCACGGATACAGCTGCCGGTCGCTGGATATTTCCCTGCGGCCAGATGGGCCTGTTAGTAGACAGGTGAACTTCACGAACCAGTCCGATTGCGCCACTCTGGATCCATTCGTTTATTAACCTGGCACCCTCGCTTGCATGTCCCTGATTACCCATTTGTGTTACAACATCATATTCTTTGGCTATCTCAGCAAGCTTACGGCACTCATAAATGGTCTTGCACATGGGCTTCTCTACATATATATGCTTTTTCTCCCTCATAAAGGCAGCAGCAATGGGCGCATGATTATGGTCAGGCGTACCAATCATAACAGCGTCTAGAGAAGATTTTTCTTTATCGAGCATCTGACGCCAGTCGTTATATACCTTTGCCTTGGGGTAGCCTTTAATGACATGTGCGGCAAAGCCTGTATCGGCATCGCAAAGGGCATAGATATTTGCCAGCCTTACTGGTTCTCTTTGCTGCTGAGCTTGCTGCGGCCTCTGTTGCATCTGTTTCTGGCGGGCTGCTCTTGCTTCCAGCTCTTCCTTGCTAAGAGGCTGACCCGTACTTGTTCTTGGAGGTGTTTCTATGGGAACATCGGGATCACATAGTCCCCTCAGATTGGCTGCTCCCCTAGCTCCTATACCGATACCCGCAACATTGACTGTATCGGAGGGCTGCAAATAGCCATTACCCGGCATGACATGCCTGGGAATAATAGTAAATCCTGCAGTGGCAGCACTTACTTTACCAATAAAATTCCTCCTGGAAAGATTCCCGGAGCCTTTTTTGTTTTTTTTCTCATTTGAATTCATCAGTATATAATTTAATTTTTATTGGTCTGATGGAACCCACATGTTTGAAAATTATATACATAAGTGTTTGTTTATGGAATACATGTGGGTTTCATCTGATTTCCCGGTTTTGGCAAATAATTGATTTTAGGTTATCCTATGATGGCATTATCTGCGGCAGGTTACTTTGCGACCAGTCAGAAAAAGCAGGTGCCGCTATCTTGTTTTACAGCTTAAATTAGAGGAAATAAATCTATAACCTTTATCTCTTAAAATCAAGAATGAAAAGATTAAAAAATATTAAAAATAAGGAAATAATT
>JAFGLP010000099.1 GCA_016927965.1 Dehalococcoidia bacterium | reverse complement strand
GCGCTTCTAGTTATTTTACCTTAATAAATGGGCCAACTCTCAGTTAATATAGGGTTTATACGATATTATTGTTTACCCGGGTAATTTTCACCTCTCCGGCTATATTTGTTCATTGTTGTAAATTTTCTCCGGCTGCCCCAGCCTATCTGGACATATTTCATAAATGCAAGAGGTTCCTGAAAAGCTTGTTTACAGGTGTATAATATAAATTGCGTTCAACGGCGTCTACCGCCCTGCAAGTTTCTTTATGAGGTAACAGCTTATGGATATGTCTATACTTGGTATTTTGTGGGCCCTTATCGAACGGGCCAGCGTGGTACTTATAATCTTTGTGCTGCTGTTCCATATTAATTTTTTCAAACGTATGCTGGGCAATAAGATTACAGTTATTGATCAGGTGCTTCTCTCCTTCATATTCGGGGCCTTGGCTATTTACGGCACATATAGCGGTGTGAGCACATCAGGAGCTATTGCTAATATCAGAAACATCGGTCCTATGATAGGCGGCTTGCTGGCAGGCCCATGGGTAGGCCTGGCGTCAGGCCTCATTGGAGGCATACACCGCTATTTCATCCCCGGAGGGTTTACATGCCTACCCTGCGCATTAGGGACTATATTAAGCGGCCTTGCAGGCGGCCTCTTATATATGCTCTGGAAAGGAAAGATCGGCATATGGAAACCTGCACTATTCGCCTTCCTGGTGGAACTGGCTGATATGGCCCTGCTATTGCTCATAGCAAAACCTTTCGATAAGGTTTTGACTCTGGTAAACGTCATCGCAATACCAATGACTATCGCAGATACAATAGGTGTTTTTGTCTTTGCCCTTCTTCTTCGCGATATGAAGAACCGCCAGGCTCAATAGGGAACACCCGCTGTTGATAAAAGCTTCACCGGTTATTGAGGCATTATAATCAATACGCCTCAATAGTCGGTGTTCTATTTGAATTACTAACATCATCCTGACACATGCTACCCCGATAATACCAGGTATATAGATCTGTTTGGGGTTACGCAGGATAAAATTACTTATAGCTAAAGCGACAACTGTCAGCCATATTAAATATCAGCAACCTTCTACGCCCGAAAGCACATCTTCAAATTTTGCTAAAGCCTGGTCGATTATGTCATCGGTATCAGCCAGGCTGGTATACATACGCGACCCCGCCAATGTAATCAGCCCGTTTGCCATGTAAGCAGCGCCCATTTCTTCCATCATATGTTTACGAGGCTTCATCTCTTTTAATAAGCGCAGCGGATTTCTAAAATCCAGTAGCATAACTCCAGAAGTTTCCAGATGGACAATAGAACCCTGGTTATAAGCTACAAACGGCAGCTTGAAGCGCTCAATAATATTCTTCAGACCTTTAGCTAACCTATCACCTGCTTTCCCTGCAATAACTGCAGCATTAGTGCGCTCCATTTCCAGCAAAGCATGGTATCCAGCCACGCATGATAGGGGATTGGCAGATAAAGTACCACCAACATAAGCCCTTTCACCTGTTCCTCCGATACCGGCGGCAAAACTCTGAATAATATCAGCCCTACCACCAACACCACCTGCCATCGGGTAACCGCCAGAAATGCACTTTCCCAAAATCGTCATGTCCGGTTTCACATTGAAATACCCCTGTGCACCACCCATTCCCAGGCGGAACCCGGTAACAACTTCATCAAATATAAGCAACGCACCAAATTCATCACACAGCTCACGTACCTTTTGGTTGTAGTCATACGGTACCGGCCTCGTTCCGCTTTCAGGGCCCACTGGTTCGACGATAACCGCCGCTGTACCACCTGCCAGCCGATTGGCAATCATTCTGCGTTTTAGAGCACCAATATCTGTTGGAAAGAACTCCTGGGTATTGGCATTTGCGCCGTGCGGAATCCCCTTAGCTTCCATACGTCCTGTACCGGGGATATGTAATCCATAAACCATGGAATCACTCCAACCGTGATATGCCCCTCCAGCTTTAATAATCTTTTTCTTTTTAGTGTAAGTACGCGCTGCACGTATCGCCGCCATCACAGCCTCCGTCCCGGAACCAAGCATGCGGAACATCTCAATGGATGGCATGAAGCGGTTGACCAGCTGTGCAAGTTTTAACTCATATTCGTGAAACAGTCCCGTCACCGGTCCACACGATTGCAGCAACTCAATCACTTTCTGCCGTACCGGCAGGTAATTGCTACCCAGTACAGTAGGCCCTCCTGCCTGCAGGAAATCCGTGTATTTATTCCCATCAACATCCCACAGATAAGCTCCTTCCGCTTTCTCAACAGCTATGGGAAATGGATGATTGAACGCAAGGTTGTGCTGGACCCCTCCAGGGATCAGTTTCGTGGCTTCCTCATTAAGTGTTTTTGACCGTGCGCACCTGGTCTCAAAATAGCTCAGGTATTCCTGCATCTTTTCTCTTCGGACCGGACGCATCGGCTGCCTGACAAGAGCATCCAGCTTCCGATAAATATCGTCAACATCATAATATTGAGAAATTGCATATTTCTGTTGATCTTCCATACTTACCTCCGGGAAAATATATATAGTAACCTAGTCCCAGCTACATGCTGGTGATTTTCAGCCTATACATTTATATATATATATTATAATTCGTCATATTCTTACGAGGCTGACAGCCCAACATATAAGAGCTTTACAAATTATACGCCTTTCTGAAATGGATCAGCCCATTGTTTGATTGAAGCCGCCAGCTCTTTGTGCCCCTTGCTGTATTCCTCAAGTGAAATGCCTTTCATCGTGGCATCAATGGCCTGACGGAACGCTTTACCGCCTGCAATCGGTCCCTGCAGATGAGCATGTATACCACCACCTGAACCAATTACTATATCATTCCCAAGTTCCTGCATCACTTTGGGCACCATCGACGGTGTTATGCCTCCCGAAGCCATTGGCCAGGTTGGCTTCAATTGGTATAGCGGATAGGTCAGGTTTCTGGCCATCATATCGAATTTTTCCACAATTACCGGTGCCTTGCCAAAAGGAGCAGGAATAACAATGATATCAGCACCTGCCAGCCTGGGCAACTTGCCCAGCACCAGATGAGAACTTAGTCCGTGATATGGTGACATATAAAGTGCTCCCGCTACATCCATGTGTCCCAAAATAGGCACGTTAATACCGGGGTCCTCAGCAATGGCCTGCAAAACCGGCAAACCTACAGCAATATAGTTGATCATAATAGCATTGGCACCCAGCTCTACCGCCCGTTTAGCATTTTCAAATATCTTTGGCACCGAGTCAGTAATATTGACTGTATAGAGTGTACGCTCACCAGTTTCTTCAAAAACCTGCTTCTCTATTTCCATATACCTTTTTACACGGCCTTTCATCGAATTAAAGGAAGCATCCGCAATTAGTTCATCATCTTTGACAATATCACAGCCACCGGCCGCTGCCATCCTGAAAAGCTCCGCACCTACCGCCAGCGGGTACCCGGTGCACGGTTTAACCATATTATTTAATAACGGTCTCTTTTTTACACCGAGAAGTTTTCTTATTCCATCAATACCGAATTTAGGACCCTTAAAACCCGCTACATATTTCTTGGGAAATCTTATATCTATCAGCTTAATTTGGCCCCCCATAGAGATGTTGCCCACTATGGTTGTCAGCATCATGGGAATTTGTGAACCTATATTAACTACAGGGAATGCTATCTGTACCATCCAATTTCTATCCTGCACCTCACCCGGCACAGAAAACTCATAATCCGGCAACTCATATACTCCGATGACTTTGGCAACATGGTTTCTGCGCATTTCGGGAGTCTCACCCGGTACTGCTACCCATGTGCCCGTGCTCTGCTCAATTGCCAGCATAGGCGCAAGCTTCGGCATGGGAAAAATTGCGGGGTACGTTACAGAGTAAGTGCCAATAACGTAATCATCGTAATCGACCCCATCCGGAAGAGCTAGCGGCTGACTCAGCATCTCTTCTGTTTTCATTGATACCTCCTATCCTTTAATTGCGTTATATAATCACCCGAAATCGGTCCCGCAGGTACTTATACAACTATAACAAGAACAATAATGTTTCAATTTGAAAATATATAAAAACAGTAAGGCTAGTATATAAAATCAACATTGTACTACGAGGAAAAATTACATTACGATAGCCTTTCATGTAAACAAGATAATTCTTCCCAGTCCGGTTTCCTGGGATCTTGGGAATCGTGGTGACCGTTTGATCAGACCAGCCTGACTGCCCCATACTTCACATCCGTTTGCAGACTTTACAGTGTAAAGATTGTAAGCTTTAATCTTGACGTTGTCAAGTTTTGACATTACTATAAACACATGCCCGTCAAGAAATACCATCATGGCGATTTAAAAAACGCGCTTATTAAAGCAGGTATTGAGATCCTTTCAAAAGATGGGGTACCCGGCCTCAGCCTTCGTAAGGTGGCGCAAAAAGCAGGGGTCAGCCATACGGCGCCTTATGCTCATTTTGCAGATAAGCAAGCTCTCATAGCAGCCATATCTACGGAGGGGTTCCGTAAAATCTATAAGCATCTGCATAGGGCAATCAGTCATCACCAGGACCAGCCGCTCCAGCAGTTAGTAGAAGGGGCCTGGGCTTATATCCAGTTTGCACTTACTGATCCAGCACATTTCAAAGTAACATTATCCAGTGCTATTGAAAGGGAAAAGGATTATCCTGCCTATGTGGAAATGTCCCGCAAAAGTTTCGGCCTGGTCACACATACAGTTGAATCCTGCCAGGCAGCAGGAATATTACGCCAGGGGCCGGCAAACGTGACTGCTATCAGCGTATGGAGCATAGTCCACGGATTTATATCGCTGCTTCTGGAAGGACAGGTCTTCCATTCTGTTCTCGAACGCTATACTATACGCGAGCTGTTGATTTTTTCACTATCCCAGGTGACATTGATAGAATTGACCCCTGAAAAATATGAGAACCTTAAATTATTATCTGAACAGGTTTAAACTTCAGCCAAAACGTATATGCACAGGTTTTCCTTCTATTACATTGTTACTTGCTACGTTTGATCACACCTTTGCTTGTTAAGCCGTTCATAAAATCCTTTCAAATCGGCATACAGTTCCTTATATGAGCGGAAAAGATGGTCATAAACATCCCTGTTCTGGGGCTGAGGCTTAAAAGAGTACTCCACACCTACCACTTTTTTCAGCGATTCAAACTCCGAGTAGGTACCAAGTCCTACTGCCGCTGTCATCGCCACTCCCACTGCTCCAGCCTCCTGAGGATTACATACTGGTTCAATTATTTTTCCGGTTACATCAGCAATTATTTGCATCCAGGGATGTCCAAGTGCGCCACCTCCAATTACCCTGAGTGAAGGCAAAGGGAATTTATACTCTTTCTCCACTCTTTCAATTATCCATCGTATATTATACGCGACTCCTTCATAGACAGATCTCAGGAGATGCTCTCGCGTATGCTCAGGCGTTAAATTCAAAAATCCTGATCTTATATAAGTATCTGAGACTGGCGTTCTTTCCCCATACATCCACGGCATAAAAATAAGATAATCCGAGCCGGCAGGGATCTCTGCCACTTTATTGTCCATATAGCCAAATATATTAGCTATAGTAGGATCATCATTTTCAGTTCTGCATACCTGTTCCCCCAACCATTTCAGGCACCCCCCGGCAACTTCCATCTGTGCCAGTAAAAAGGCCTTGTCGGGATCAGCAGATTGAATAGCAGCTATGCCGTTTTTTCCTGTTGGAGTCCTACGCGTTACGACACCAACCCAGGCTGATGTGCCCATACTGATATGCCCATCCCCTTCACCCACTGCACCAGAACCTACAGCTGCTGAGGCAGTATCACCCGCCCCACCCATTACAGGCGTGCCTTCCAATAGCCCAAACTGACTGGCCGCCTCACTGCACAATGTACCAGCTTTATCAATGGACCGTGTTAAAGGTGGTAGTTTTTTAACATCCAGCCCCACATAGCTGAAAATGGCTGTCAACCAATCTTTTTTCTTTAAATCCAGACCAAAGCCAGAGGCGTTGCTCCAGTCCATTGACATGTTTCCAGTACAGCGATATTTCAAATAACCATTAACATCCAGGAAACACTTCATCTTTTTATATATTTCAGATTCGTTTTTCTTAAGCCAGATCAGTTTGGGTATGCCGTCTTTACCTCCAATTTCGGCACCTGCAATTAAAGCAAAGGTCGCGGGTCCCAGGAATTTATTCATGACCCATCTCGCTTCTTCAGGTGCACGGTTATCCATCCAGATAATCCCCTGTCTAAGAACATTCCCCTTTTCATCCACCGGCACTATCCCAAGCATCTGGGTAGAGAACACAATACAGGCAATGTCGGATGGTGAAACGCCTGTTGACGACAGTAATTGCCTGGTAGTTCCAGTTACCGCACTCCACCAGTCCTCAGGATTTTGCTCCGCCCAACCCGGCTTTGGATATTTAATATCATAGGGCTGCAATACTTTGCCGTGCACTCCACCTTCCATATCAATAAGGACAGCTTTGTTATTACTGGTACCTACATCATGGGCAACAATGAACTTCGCCATATGAATACCCCCCTTTCTTTAGGAATCCTGGACAATGCCTCATCCGTTCATTATCATACACAACAATCTCCCCTGATTCAATTGAATGACACGATTATTGACGCAGATTTGATTTCGATCATATACTCAATGTTGGAAAAGGAGGACTATTGTTTACACCGGCATACATCGCTCTCTATAATTCAGGTGAACTCCAAAGGAGAGTCAATGCTCTTAAAGAACGGTTGGCTATCTGCGATATATGCCCCCGGAAATGCGGCATCGACCGGCTAAATAACCAGCGTGGTTATTGCCGTTCAGGATCGCAAGTCGAAATTTCCAGTTACTGTGATCATCATGGGGAAGAACCTGTTCTTTCAGGAGTAAATGGTTCGGGGACAATATTTTTTAGTCACTGTAACCTTAAATGCCTGTATTGCCAGAACCATCAGATCAGCCAGGGCTTCGATCCTTCGTCAATGTCTTTGGATACTCAGGAGCTGGCTGCCATTATGCTGCATTTGCAGGATAAACTCGGCTGTCATAATATCAACCTCGTTTCTCCATCTCATTACGTTCCGCAAATAGTAGACGCCGTCTGCAGTGCAATTCCCATGGGATTGAGCATACCGCTTGTATATAACACTAATGCTTATGATGCTCTATCCACCCTGCGGCTGCTGGATGGCATAATTGACCTATATTTGCCGGATATCAAATACTCTTCTGACCAATGGGCCTTAAAGTTCTCTGACGCCAGGGATTATGTTGCGTATAGCCGGGCAGCCATCAAAGAGATGTATCGACAGGTGGGCAACTTGATTACGAATTCACAAGTAATCGCCTCGAGAGGACTAATTATCCGTCATCTTATCCTGCCCAATGATATATCAGGCAGTGATGATTCACTAATGTGGATAGCCAATGAACTCACTAGGGATACTGCAGTAAGTATAATGGCGCAATACTATCCCTGTCACAAAGCTACTGGTGAACCTCTCTTATCCAGAAAAATATACTCCGGTGAATACAAAAAAGTGTTGAATTTAGTCGAAAAACTCGGTATGGAAAACGGCTGGCTGCAGGAAATGGATTCACCCGATCATTATCTGCCTGATTTTAAACGGCAAAACCACCCTTTTGAAATATCACAGTAAGACTACAGACATGGCTACATTCTGTCTTTTAAATTCTTACGGAATATGGCCTTTTTTACATTGCCTTCTGACTTGCCCAGAATTTCTTTAATGCGTGGTATATACATCAATATAGGTACCAGCACAATACCTATCGAGTAGATCACCAAGCCCTGGTCATGCATGCCAAACCACGCAACAAGGGGAAACGCTATAAAAGATACCCCGTAGGCAAATGTAGCCCAGCGCGTTATGGCCAGCAGCAATAGGAATGATCCGAGGTATATGAGATCACCCGCCGGGACAGGAATACTAATATCCCCTATGTTTACCCAGTTGACCCAGGCCACGATAAACGCAAGAACTCCAATAGCTGTTGCTCCGCCTTTACCACCCTTGAATTTTAAAAATAGCGGAAAATTATGACCGGCTATCACCGCAACCCCAGCAACCATCTCAATAGGAATTACTAAATACGCTGGGATAGCAAATATATAAACTGCCGTTAAATATGTCAATAGCAGGGCAATTATGCCTTTACCAATATCGCATGCCAGCACCAGCATACCAGGCCAGAAACCTATTACGTAAAAAGTATTCATCGCTCCCATATTCCGGCTGCCCATCTGCCTTATATCCACTCCTTTAAATCCGCGTCCTACCAGATAAGCTGTCGGAATTGAGCCAATTAAGTAACTGATAATACTAGATATTACGAAGGCCAGTACTATATTAATCATTATCTCTTCCTGTTCCTACATTATAGCATCGTCAGTGCCAATAAAGTTTATACGCAGAATTACGTATTTTAACAAATACTAGTAATCTGCTGATAAATAAGATAATTTAAGCCTATAGCGCTGTTAATATGTTATCTGCATGTCTGAGTACCGCTATTCTGCTCCATAGTAAATCAATCCACGTTAATTTAATAACTACCCAGATTCCCGGCATAATAATACTGGCATTCTATCTTATGAGCTGGAATAATCAAAGGCAGCCTCTACCAGTAATTTCGGCTGCCTTTGATCTATGCCTAATTTCAGAGTAAATGATCTAGTTTGCCCGTAACGGCAATGCGGCGATTGCGCTTCCTGGCGTTGTTTTATCGCCTTTCCCATTTTCAACCCATATCTCACATTCCACCAGGCATTCGCCGCCTTCTATATATTTCTTGGTGACCTTGCCCTTACACCACCATGTTTCTCCGTCGACCGGGTCATCGAAGCTTTTCATCTTGCGCGGGTAATCCATACCTCTATAACGGCATGTAATTTTCTTAAGCATACCTTTTTCACCGATCCAGTCCGTCATTAAGTTTACCAGCCAGGCCCTTTTCAACTGACCATGTACAATGGGATGGCCTACTCCAAGATTCTTAGCAAAATCCTCTTCATAATGTAGTGGATTGAAATCACCGGACGCTCCGGCCCACTGGACCAGCATTTTTGTTGTAGCAATCTTTTTCAGCGGTGTGACCTCAGTGCCTACTTCCACATCTTCGTAATGAATTTGTTTTGTCATTATACCTCCCATATTATTACGCCCATTTGCACTAGAACTGAAGTAGGGTATTCCGCATTATCATTACTATCGTGCCACGCTCGTTGAAAAATGTTGTCTCTACAGTTGTTACCATGGTCGGGCCCATCTTTGTTTCACGCCCCTCGATATTTGCCACTTTGGTGACAGACACCAGCAAGTCGCCGGCGCCTATATAACCGAAAAATTCGAACTCAACACCGCCGTCCAGTAGTCCAAGCGGAGCACCCGCCTGTTGAAGCTTGGCAAACAGCTTGAACATATCGAATCCTTTAGCCTTTACAGGCCATCCGGAAAATCCGGGCGGCGCCATTATTCTGCCCCATGCACTATTTGCAGCATATTCAGTATCGTTATAGAGAGGATTGGGATCATCCACTGCCCGTGCATAACGCTGTATGGCACCCTCTTCTACACGATAGACAACCGGATCCTCTGCACGCCCGACCATCTCCTTTAATGTATCGGTTACTACAAATACAGCCATTTATACCCCCACAATAATTATTTATTTGCCCACTATGCAAACGCTGACAATATTCATTGAAGGGAACCCGCCCATGTTATGTGTAAGCCCAATCTTGGGGTCCTTAAGCTGCCGCTTATCAGCCTTCCCCTGAAGCTGCTTGTACATTTCATACATCATGCGCAAGCCGCTGGCTCCAATAGGATGGCCAAAGCATTTTAGCCCGCCATCAATCTGTATCGGCTGGGCGCCATCAGCGTTAAATCTTCCTGCCTCAATATCGTCTTTGACCCTCCCCCTGGGGCTGAATTGCAAGTCTTCCATAGTAACAGCTTCGGTAATAGAAAAACAGTCATGTACCTCCGCCATACTTACCTCTTCCCGCGGATTATTAATACCGGCTTCCTTGTAGGCAGCTATCCCCGCCCGGTAAGCTGTCTCTACGTGAGATCCGTCCCACTTGGTATACAGCATTTCCTCACCGGAAGATACGGAAATTTGAAGCGCTTTTATAAATACAGGGTCGGGCCTGAATTTTTTAGCCAGATCAGCACGGCATAAAATTGCAGCGGCTGCTCCATCGCTTACCCCACAACAGTCGAAAAGTCCCAAAGGCCAGGCAACTATGGGAGCGTTCATAATCTGTTCTACCGTCACTTCTTTGCGAAGATGCGCCTTGGGATTCAGTGCTCCATTTTTATGGCTTTTGGATGATACTTTGGCCAACATCATCTTACCGTCTTGCGGGTTCAGATTATATTGGGAGAAATACTTGGTTGCCATCATGGCGAAACCGCCCGGCGCTGTCATGTTAAAACCGGTAAGCGGTGATTTGTATCCCATTCCTCCAGCCAGAGGTAATCCGCCATATCCTGTATCCTTAAGCTTTTCCATGCCCAACGCAAGACATATATCATAGGCACCTCCAGCTATAGCATATGCAGCACCCCGTATTGCCTCAGTACCAGTAGCACAGAAATTCTCTACCCTTGTTACGGGCAGGAAAGGCAATTTCAAAGTAATACTCAGGGGTGTTGCACCTCGCCCTACACTGATATCCGGCATATGCACACCCCACCATGCCGCCTCTAAATCCTTCCTCTCCAAACCTGAATCCTGCAAACACTCAGTAAAAGCCTCAACCATAAGGTCCTGAGGACTGGCATCAAAGCGTTCACCAAATTTGGTGCAGCCCATGCCTATTATTGCAACTTTATCTCTAATTCCTTGTGCCATCTCTATATCCTCCTTGCATTATTACTCAGGCAACTACGGGCATGGCTTTCCACCCATAATTAACAGCAGCGCGCTTTTCATCAGCGTATTTGATCCTGAATGTCAGTTCGATGGGCATACCCACTTTCAAGGCGTTAGGATCACAATCAGTGAAATCCACTGAACACCTTCCTCCCCCCTCCATATCTACAAAACCATATGAAGCCGGGGGGTCAATGCTGGGAGCCAGAAAATCACTTGTATACGTAAATATATTGCCTAGCTTATCGGCAAACCTGTATGGCTCCATCTGGTCTGTTTCTTGACAATCAGGATTGGGACATATCCTCTGAAAAGGCCATGCTGGCGTACCACACTTCTTGCATTTATTGCCCACCATGCCGTATATTTCCCTGTTTTCCCTCGATACAATTGAGAAAGATGTAAAAAGCATCTCTTCTCCTCTTATACCAATCTCTACCGGCATCAGCTTGCGAAACGCCAGATATTTTTCATAGCTTCCCAGTGGAACCTTGTTGGCAAGGTTCCTTTTCATCCCTTTTTTATCCTTTATCTTCGTTATGTTATCCGTGACGGTCAAATAAAAAGCATCACATCCCTGTCCAAAACTCACAACCATGATCTTATCACCCGGTTTAGCATCTTCCAGCGCTGCAACCAGCATCATCAATGGCTGTGCAACACCTGTATCACCTACCGTCATCAGCAACGGGTCCTGAACCTGTTCAGGAGCAAGTCCCAATGTCCTGGCCAGTGCTGCATGAGCGCCGGTGAATGCGCAGGCATAAATTACCTTGGAAAAGTCCTTAAGATTCAAATTGTATTTTTTCACCAGGCCAGTTACTGCTTCAGGTATATATTTCATATAACCGGCATCCCTGATAAAACGTTCTTCCCACATATGTTCAAGTCTTTCCCCTTCCAGCCTTCGCCTGTCGACAAAATCATGTGAAGTTGAATAGGACCCCTCAATAGTGGCAATTACGTCATCAGTACCCAGCAGGAAACTGGCTGCCCCATCACCATATGTATAATCTCCATTGCCTCCTATTTTACACACCCGGCAATCTCCCGCACTGACCAGGCAACTTTTAAGAGATTTTGCTGAAATCGCGTCCGCCGCAGCTAAAAGTGCCGCGGTGCCCGATTTGGTAGAATCCGTAAAATCTGCGGCCCTGCAGTTGGTATTCAAATCAAGTGCAGCAGCCACGATGCCTGCATTCTGTCTGAGTGCATACGTTTGCGACGTAGTGGCGAAATACATTCCATCAACCTTATCCTTGTTTTCCCCGGTGAGACAGTCTTTAGCCGCGGCAACAGCCATGGTTATACTGTCTTCATCCCAATTAGCTACCGCTTTTTCACCTCTCAAAGGGCCGAAGCCGAGAAACAAGAGCGCTAATTGCATGACATTTCTATCCAGACGAAACCTTGGAATATGCGCACCATATGATCTGATACCTACCATTTCTCCTCCTTATAAATTACTTATATTTTTCGCGCAAATTGCTGATTCGCTAACCGATTTATTATTAATATACTTACAACAGTTCTCTTCATTTATCTATCAACCTGAAAACAACACTATTAATATGGCTATTAAAGTCCCAATCCAACTGCTACTTTGTCCAGATGTAAATCAGTATCACCCAGCATAAATTCTGCTGCTTTGACCCTCCTGAAATAGCACCCGATATCATGGTCCATGGTAAAGCCTATAGCACCATGAATTTTAATGCCATCGATGCAAACTCTCTGATAAACTTCGTTCGCATTGGCTTTTGCCAGCGAAACGGCCATCTCCGCCTTAGACCCTATTGAAAGCAACCAGGCTGCATGATAAACAAGATATTTCAAACCTTCAATATCGGTAAGCATGTCCACCAGCTTATGTTGTATTGCCATAAATGAACCAATGGGTTTATCAAACTGCACACGGTCCTTGGCATAAGCCTGTGTCATCTCGAGAACAGCTTCACATGCCCCAGATATTTCAGCACATTTCAATATGGCAGCACGCTGAAACATATAATTTACTATTTTCCAACCCTGGTTAACTTTACCCAGGATATTATGCCCGGATACTACTACATTCTTAAATTTGACTCTGCACTGTCCATCGCCCGCAATAGTGGGGATCAACTCCACTTTTATTCCTTTGGTTCGAGCTTTTACTATAAATGCAGTCAGGCCATTGTTATCATCCCCTCCTCCATCAGTCCTGCCAATAACCAGCAAATAATCAGCCACGTGAGCGAAAGGTGCAAACCATTTATCCCCATTTATTATATAGTTATTGCCATCTCTCACCACCTCGCAATGGATATCGGAAGCCTTAAATCTTCCGGAAGACTCTGTAAAAACCAGCGACCATATGCTTCTTCCGTCAGCAATATCCGGCAGGTATTTTCTCTTCTGGTTTATGGTGCCGAATTTAAGTACAGGGATAGCGCATAAGCCTACAGTAGTAAAAAATGGACCCGGGGTAATATTCCTGCCCATTTCTTCCATCAGCACAACAAGGTCCAAAAAGTCAGCACCGCTACCGCCATATTCCTCCGGGAATATCAGGCCTAACCAGCCCAACTCACCCATTTTTACCAGCATGTCAGGATCATATCCCTTCTCATCTCTTTCCAACTCACGCACCCTGTTTTTGTTACATGTTTCACTCAGGAACGCCCGGGCCATTGTCTTCAACATATTCTGCTGTTCGGTCAAGTCAAAATCCATCATTAAACCTCATATCTGTGGCTTTAATAAGACCGGGGCAAACCCATTTTAAACTGCCCGATTATGTTTTTCTGCACTTCATCAGTACCGGCCGCAATTGATACTCCGGGGAACATCATATACAACCTGGTAATATTCCCCATTATCTTGGCCCATTTGGATTCTGCGTCCACCTGTGCATAGGCACCTATAATCTCGGTACCCGTAGTAGCAATATTCCTCATCACAAGATCACAATAAGCTTTGTTTCTGGCCGCTTCATAAATGGGAATAACTCCTTTGCTCATTTTCCACGTTATTTCCAGGCTGAACATACGGAGCGTATCAAGTTCAATAGCCCTCTCGGCCAATTTATGACGAATGATCGGGTTATCAGCCAGGTACTCGCCGTTAAATTTAGTATGTTTAGCATACTGGACTATGTATTCAAGCGTACGTTTAGCCCCTCCGTAGAACTGCGGCGCAATACTATGCCTTTCAAACGCAAGTGACTGCATTAGATGATACCAGCCGCGATGCTCAGTTCCCACCAGATTAGATACCGGCACCCTGACATTATCTAAAAATAGCTCATTAAATATATGTATTCCGGCGAAGTTCACTATGGGCTTAATGGTGATCCCGGGGCTTTTCATATCAATGATAATCAGGCTGATACCATGCTGTTTTTTGGCTGCGCCCGGATCTGTTTTTACCGCCATCCAGCACCAGCGTGCCCTGTGAGCGCAACTGGTCCATATCTTCTGACCGTTGATTATATATTCATCACCACTTTTAACCGCACGGGTCTGAATGTTAGCAAAATCAGAACCTGCGTTGGGTTCGCTGTAAGCGGTGCACCATATGCCATCCGGCTCACCAGCCGCTATAGACGGCAAATATTTTTTCCGCTGCTCTTCATTACCAAAAAGCATTAATGACTGCCCTACCCAACCAATACCGCTCACTCCCATTTGAGTACCGGGTATACCGCAGTAGCTGGCTTCATCCATATAGACATATTGCTCAAAAAAAGAGGCCCCCTGTCCGCCGTATTCTTTTGGCCATGCCATAGTCAGCCATCCCTTCTGTGCAAGCTTTTTTGAAATATTTAATGAGAATTCCCAGTCTTCATCTCTACTCTCTTCCTCCAACCCGCTGATGCTGACCCTTCCCCCCAGCTCTGATTTAGCGAAATTCTTTATTTCCGCACGCAGTCTTTCTTCCTTTTCGCCAAACTTAAAATCCATTACTGCTCCTTCCTGCCGCCATGGCAATAGCTATCTTTCACAGCGAGACTGACCAAAACGCCCTTTCAGAAAAGCATACCCACGTTGTTTTTTGCACATATACCCGGGCAGAAATCTCCTGCCTCAGTTTACCTTATCGCATCATTGACTGACGGGTAAGTAAAATGGTATAAACTAATTTACTAGTGAACGTTGTTACCATGCAGAGGCACCAGATCTAAACCTATTTTGTATCTGCAGGAACGCTGTTCAAATTTATCACATGAGATCTGGCCTTGTCAAGCTATCTTCTAAATATGCGTTTTTGCGTGTTTTATTACCAGGCGATAATAAACAGGAAGTTACGTAACAATGAGAGTGACGAAGAAAACTATCGAGACATTGATCTTAAATGCAGCCATGGAGGTATTCAGCAGCGGAGATTTTGAGAAGGCCACCATGCGGTCAATTGCAGAGAAAGCGGAAGTACCTACCTCGAGCCTTTATAAATACTTTAAGAATAAAGATGACCTTTACATTACTCTGGTCAGCAAAATCGTAGATAGGACTAACCATGAACTAAATATGCACCTGACCGGACTCAGCGGGACAAAAAGCAAGTTACTTGAAATGGCAAAGTTTCACCTGAATTTTTTCCAGGACAATGTTCATATAGCCCGCCTGGTTTTTGCCAGCTCCAATCTACACTACTGGTACGAATATAGGGGAACATTTGAAAAAGCCAGAGAATCAAGCTATGCCCTTGCCAAGATCATTCAAGAGGGAAAACGCTCTAGAGAGATTCGTGATGATCTCAACTTGCGTGTTATCAACTTCATTTATTTCGGCGCATTACGTTATATGGTTATCAACTGGCTGTACAGACGTCATGTCTATGAGCTATCAGAACTTGCTGAACCCTTTGCCGATGCAATTTACGGGGCTATCATCGACAGAAACCCCACAACATCCCAGTTCATTTGCCCTTTTATGAATAAAGCAAGAATTTGACATGGTCGGTTTGACTTCTGACTTTCCAAATGATAGCAATCATTTAACACGTGTAATGCCCTGGTAGACGCGGTCCTTCCATGCCACACCTGCACCCACTGCCCGACGGGTAACCGCATACAAAACAGCCAGGATCAGAAACGCCACTCCCAGCAAATGAAAGATAAATGATATCTTTGATCCACGAAAATATATATCCGTGATAACCCGCATAAAAAGCACCAATACAACTTGCAGAACAATAACTACAGACCACCCTACCCATTGTCCGCTTGATACAATCGTATTAAGCGGGTCGGTCATAGTCATAGCCCAGTAGAAAGGCGCTAAATAAAAAATATAGGCCGCTAAAAAATAGCCTACCAGTGCCAGCGGTGATAAGGCGGCAACCGAGTAGAACCATTTCACACAGCCTTCAGTCATAGTCCCGATACTAGTATACATCCTGGTTGTCATAACCTTAGATAGATCCACTGACAAGGTACGCTCACCCCTGCGGTTCATCTCTATTGCAAACCAGACATCTTCCATAATTCTCGACTTGACAATCTCATGTCCGCCTATTCTCATATAAGCTTCTCTATTAAATAACAACATTTGTCCGATTGCCAGTGTAGGAAGTGGCTTCCTGGAACGATGCAGAAGCCACAAAGGAAACCAGCTCATAATAATAAAATAGAATAGTATGGGAATGACGATTTTTTGGGTCAAGCCTTCAACCTGCTGTCTGGGAAAACCGGATAACATGGAAACATTATTATTGATTGCAATCTCCATAGTCCCCCTGATCAGGTGGGACTCACTCATCGTATCAGCATCTACAAATAATAACCATTTTCCCCGGGCGCTCTTTGATAACTGATAACACGCAAAACACTTCCCTGCCCAACCCTCCGGCAACGTTTCACCCCTTAGCAGGCTAACCCGCCTGTCATTTTCCCTGATTCTACGTACTATCTCTGCAGTTTTATCTTGTGAATTATCATCAAGTACAAGTACTTCAATATTAGGATAATCCTGTCTTAAAATCGATGACAGGCAGAGTTCAATGTTTTCTTCTTCATTACGTGCTGGTATTAATACTGAGACGAGAGGCAAGTCTTGCGGTAATTTGGATTTTCGAGATGGCCTTTTTAGAAAAATAAGATTAAGAATCAGATTTACAAAAAATATCACAATTCCGGCTAATACCAGTATTTGGTAAATCATTTCTTAGCCTTTACTTAAATTGTTATACTGGCTTCCCTCGTGATCTGATCCACACTATCAGACGTCCCGGGTGATTGCCAGACCTCAGGTCATTAAACTGTTTAATGATAAATAAAACAGAAATGCAGCTAATGAACACCATTTCCCAGAACTCCACCCGAGTTACCATCAACATTATGAGCGATCCCACTATACCCAATACGACAGTCCAGGCGTCATTTCCAATAAATAGAAAGCCAAGCAGAAACAAAACAATCAAACTGATGATGATATCCCACTGAGATAAGCCCAAAAGGCTTCCGGCAAATACCGCTAGTGCTTTCCCCCCACGAAAACCCAGAAATGGAGAGTACGCGTGGCCCATTACAGCGCTGAAAGCTATTAAATACAGGACAGGTTGACCAAGTCCGAAGGCTAATTTACCAATCAATATAAAAGGAATCCCTTTTATAATATCCAGTATCAACGCAACCACTCCCCATTTCTTGCTGCCTGCTTTAAATACATTATATGATCCGGGATTGCCATCGCCATACCTTCGTATATCCATGCTCATCGTCAACATGCCAAGCCACACAGAAAACGGACAACCCCCTAAAATGAAGGCTGCCAACATCAGTAACACTACTAATAAAATATCCATACCTGCAATGTCGCTCCCACTGCCATACAGATTACTACGCTCGAAGTTTAAAGAAAATAAAATCGACTGTCAACTAATCACTGAAGCTTATAATTCAACAAGCAGATCGGGAAGTCATCATACAATACTCCCTTAAAGATTTCACACGACAATGTAAATAATCCCGCAGCTAAGAGCATTATATTTACGCCAGGTAAAGAAAGATTAACAAACGCCTGAATTAATTAATTATGAGCATTGTTGAATCTATCCCACTGGAGACATGACAATTTGACTGGCGACCCCGATGGGATTCGAACCCACGATCTCCACCGTGACAGGGTGGCATGTTTGACCGCTACACCACGGGGCCTCGAAGGCAATTCATACTAGGGTTAAATTGCCATAAAAGTCTATCAATAGATTATTACAGTGTCAAACGATACGGTTTGAGAGTCCGCAATTGATTTTTAATACTATTTGGTATAATCTTACATTTGGTTTTTGTATCGTTAAACTATTATGATGTATATAGAAGTAAAATCATGCTCACTTAAGAGGAGAATTCATTGAATTCCAGAAGAATTCTATTAATCACATTCGCTCTTATGCTGATTGCTTTCGGTGTATCAGGGCTGCTACCAGCACATACATATGCAGCAACAACCATTAACGTTACCCCGATAAAAGGAGTTACCGGCTCTCAGGCTGCACTTACAGGCGATGGGTTCATTGGTAAATTAGCTACCATCTATTGGGATGATAAAAAGCTGGTACAAAATGTGCCGATCTCCAAAACTGGCCAAATCAACTTTACTTTCGAGATACCTTCATCGACCAGAGGCAATCACTCGGTAAAAGTTACCGATGACAGCAATTGGGCCAATATTAATGCTTCTGCTGTTTTTACTGTCCTCCCGAGTATTGCACTAGAACCGCAATGGGGTAAATCAACTGCTACAGTTACGGTATTCGGCTATGGTTTTGTTTCAGAGGAAACAGATATAAGGATTACGTGGGAAGGCAAGCAGCTTTCCAGTGCTCCAGCTAAAGCAGATAGAAACGGGGCATGGTATTCTACTTTCGTCGTCCCGTACGTAGCCAAAGGTGAATACACTATTGGGGCTTACGGCCACGCAACCGGCGCCACAGAGGTAACCGACATGGTTTTCACGGTATCCCCATTCTGCAAAGCAACGCCGCTGTCCGGTCCGGTCGGCACCAAGGTAATGATAAGCGGCGTTGGTTTTCGAGCAGGGGAAGATGGCATTACATTTACATGGGATGGACCAATTTTAGACACTAATTTTGTTGCACAGCCAAACGGTAGTTTCAGTTATCCCATCACGGTCCCACCATCTACCAAAGGAAGACACATACTTGGCATCTATGGAAGCAGTTTTACGCCCAAAGGGATCGTTCCTGATATCGAATTTGAAGTTACGCCCAGTATTAAATTAACTCCCAGCGATCTGATTAACAGTAGAGACCTTACAGTTGAGGGATGCGGGTTTAATGCTAATGAATCCATAGCAATCAGCTACGATAAATCAAGTACGGGGGTTTCAGCTAACACCGATGGTCTGGGCAATTTTACCGCCGTAATCCAGGCACCGGTAAGTCCCAGCAAAGAGCATCAGGTTACTGCCACCGGTAACAAAGGAGCGTTGGCCCAGGCTAACTATACATCAATATCTATAGCACCTTCGGCGCCTCAACTCCTCTTCCCCGGCCCCGGAGCAAAAATACAAACCTCCAACTCAATATTTGATGTTATGTTAAGTGTCTTCAGGTATATCGGTAGTATTTTTGATGCATTCAGCAATTCCAGTCAAAAAATAAGTGATTCCTCTTTAACAGACATGAACTGGGATGTAGCAGGAGATGCCTCCGCTCTCAAATATACACTACAAATTTCAAAAACACAGAATTTCTCTAATATATTGTTTACCCAGGATAATATTCAGAGCAACTCCTATAATTTGAGCAAATCAAACTTACCCGCAGATGGTATATACTACTGGAGAGTCAAGGCATCAAACGACAGTGGTGGAACCAGTCCATGGTCCAACATTTGGAGTTTTCATATAATTACTACTTCACCTTTGATTCTGGCAATCGCTATTACTATTATTATATTACTAATTGCTATCATTATTTTTGGGATTATTGCACTTATTAGTAGACGCAGATATGCAGGGTACTAAATGACACAGATAGAACTGGCCCGCAAAGGCAATATTACAGCAGAGATGAAATACATCGCTCAGTCTGAGCATGTCGATGAAAGTTACATCTGCGAAAACGTTGCTGCCGGCAAAATTGTGATACCGGCGAATATTAATCACTCCGCATCTAAACCTTGCGGCATAGGCAAGGGTTTGCTGATAAAAGTAAATGCTAATATCGGCACATCTTCCGATGCCAGTACTCTCACAAGCGAATTGGATAAGCTCAGCATATCTGTTGAATATGGGGCTGACACCGTCATGGATTTAAGCACAGGCGGCGATATACGCAAAGTGCGCCGTTCCATCTTAAAAGAAAGCCTGTTGCCTGTAGGGACTGTGCCAATTTATCAGGCCATGATTGAGGCTGGCGAAAAATACGGACCGATAGTCAAGGCAACTACAGATGATATATTTAAAGCTATTGAAGAGCAGGCCGAAGAAGGCGTTGATTTTATTACCGTTCATTGCGGAGTAACACAGGCTGCTATCAACGTGTTAAAGAATCAGCGCAGGATTACGGATATTGTATCTCGCGGCGGCGCCTTCCTCCTTGGCTGGATGATACATCATGGGAAAGAAAACCCGCTTTATGAATACTTTGACCGCTTGCTGGAGATTGCAGTTAAGTACGATGTTACCTTAAGTTTGGGGGATGGTATGAGACCAGGCAGCCTGGCCGATGCTACTGACAGACCGCAAATACAGGAGTTGATTACACTGGGCCAACTGGTTGAAAGAGCATGGGAAGCAGGTGTGCAGGTCATGGTTGAAGGACCGGGACATCTGCCGCTTAATCATATTGGGATGAATATGCAGCTACAAAAAAGCCTTTGCAAGGAAGCTCCATTTTATGTACTGGGCCCACTGGTAACCGACATTGGGGCAGGATATGATCATATAACCAGCGCTATCGGTGGGGCTATTGCAGGTGCTTACGGCGCAGACTTCCTGTGCTATGTAACTCCCGCTGAACATCTATCACTTCCCGATTCCAGCGACGTTAAAAACGGTGTTATAGCGTCACGTATCGCCGCTCATGCTGCTGATATTCTCAGAAGTGACGGAAAAGCCGCAGATTGGGACAGAAAAATGTCGATCGCTCGTAAAAATCTTGATTGGGAGACCCAGGCTGCCCTATCATTAGATCCGCAGAAAGTAAGAGATATCCATCATAAATATACCGTAAAAGGCCCCGCATGTAGCATGTGCGGGGATTATTGTGCTATGGATTTAGTAAAAAAGTACCTTGGCATAACGGCTACTAAATGCTAAACAGGGATATTATGTCAGTAGATGAAGGCAGAAGTAATTTCAATCGGCACTGAGCTTCTTCTTGGCGAGATAACGGATTTAAACGCCGCTTATCTGGCTAGCCAGCTTCCATTACTTGGATTAGATCTGCACTTTATCTCCACAGTAGGTGACAATAAGCAACGCCTCATAGAAACCCTTAGCCATGCCTGGCAAAGGTCTGACATTATTATTACTACCGGCGGCCTCGGGCCAACTGAAGATGACATTACCCGTGAAGCTATCGCTGATTTTTTCCACGAACCGATAACAATCGATCAAGCCCTAGTGTCACAGTTCAGGGCACTGTTCAAACGCTTCAATATGGAAATGCCCGAAAGCAACATTAAACAAGCTTCCATTATCCCATCCTGCCAGATTATCCCCAATCCCAGAGGCACAGCACCCGGGTGGTGGATAGAAAAACAGGGTCATGTTGTCATATCTATGCCGGGACCACCGGGCGAAATGCAGCAGATGTGGACAAACGTGATAGTACAGAGAATCCAAGAGAAGTTTTGCAACTCCATAATATATCCCAGCACTATCAAGACATTCGGTTTAAGCGAAGCAAAACTGGGAGAGCTAACCCGTGATTTCCTGCTAGCGAACAATCCAACGGTAGGTATCTATGCCAAACCTGACGGCATTCATTTACGTGTCGCAGCTAAAGCCGGAACCCGCAGCGAAGCAAAAAAGTTAGTTGATCACACGATAAACGAGCTCCGCCAACTGGCGGGTGATTACATATGGGGAATGGATTCCGACACTCTCGAAAGTGTTGTCGCGAGCTTGTTTATTAAAAGTAATATGACCCTTTCCACCATGGAAACAGGCACCGGAGGAATATTAGCCAACAATATCACTAATTTCTCTGATAGCTTAAAATTTTATAAATGTGGTATAGTGTTAAGCCTTGCCAATATTGGGCCGGAATTTGGAATCAGTGAGAACGCATTATCGCAGTACGGTCCAGTCAGCACAGCAGTTGCTGCAGAGATGGCTGCTACTGTGCGCCGTCGATATAGCACTTCTATTGGTGTAGGATTAGTCGGCGTTATTGAAGCTGAAGAGTCCTCAGAAAAAATTGGGACAGTAATAATCGGCATTAACAATGGTGAACAACAGTATACTTATAAAAGGATTTTCCCGGGCACGCGTTTGCAAATTAAACAGAGGGCGGCCGTTGCAGCCCTATTTGAATTAAGAAAAATCATGGGATAGGAGATAAAATGCACCTTATCATAGATGGATTCTCAAAAAACAGGCATATTCTACAGGACGAGACTTTTATACATGATCTACTTAACATATACCCTGCTAAAATAGGTATGACTAAAATATCTGATCCAATTGTTTTTAGATACTCAGGTTCCAAACCTGAGGACTGGGGGATATCCGGTCTGGTATTTATCGCTGAAAGTCACATCAGCCTGCATACTTTTGTAGAGCGCGAATTTATTAATATTGATGTCTTTTCGTGCAAAGACTTTGATGCTGAGCGTATTATGTCAGATATGCGAGACCAATTTGAACTGGTGAGAATGCGGAGTTGCCTGGTACAAAGAGAATGGAAACCTTCAGAGCTTCAAGAATGCAGGGAGCCTTTACAATTGAACTCTATATGAGCAGCCAGCAAGCATTATATTCTCATCCCAGGAATTTTGCCGGTATCCCAGAGCCGTTTTCCACTTTTAAATCGGCCAGGGTTGCGATTTTACCAGTTCCTTACGATAGCACTACCGAATGGCATAGTGGTTCGCGTAACGGGCCCAGGTCAATCATTGAAGCATCATATTATCTTGAATGGTATGACATCGAGCTGAAAAAAGAACCCTACCGTATCGGTATTCATACCATGCCGGAACTCGAACCAGCATATAGCAGTCCCGAAATAAATATTGACCGTGTATACCGGGCTTCCGCTGCTCTATTGAGGGACTCCAAGTTTGTTATTACGCTGGGCGGTGAACATTCTATCAGTCTGGGTTCCATACGCGCACACGTTGAAAAATACTCCAATTGTTCTGTATTGCAGATGGATGCTCATACTGATTTACGTGATGAGTATCTTGGCACAAAATACGGCCATGCCTGCGTAATGCGCCGCGTTGAAGAGCTTTGCCCGATCACACAGGTAGGCATCAGGGCAATAAGCCTTGAAGAAATAGAGCATTTATCGTCAAGCAGGCTAAAGCCTTTTTTCTTTGAACAGGACAATACCTCTTTGCCAATCAATGATATAGTGAGCACAGTCTCAGAAAACGTTTACGTATCCATAGACCTGGATGTATTCGATCCTTCTATCATGTCATCGGTAGGGACCCCTGAACCGGGAGGCATCCTGTGGTACCAGGCACTTCATCTGTTGAATTATTTATCAAAACAAAGAAATATTATCGGTTTTGACATTGTTGAACTTTGTCCTGACCAGGGACCTGCATCCTGTTCCTTTCTGGCAGCTAAACTAGCTTATAAATTGATAGGTTATATCTTTGATGAACAACTATCTGCCTAGATTATTAAAATCTCTCGGAAATTTATGTGTTTTCCTCTCAGTACCGTAATTATTGACAATAACACACACAGTATATTAAGATTTTGCAGTCAGACAAAAAAATGCCCTCAAAACGACATCCTCACTCTTCAAATACAGAAATTAGCTTAGGCGAAGCCGCCAGCCAGTTTCTATCGACGGTGCCAACCGAATTAACCGCATCAGCCCAACAAGACGTATTTAAATTTATTCGCTGGTACGGTGAAAGCCGCAATATAGCATCACTTATAGGACAGGAAGTCGCAAATTACTCAGAGCAGATGAATACAACCTCCACGATATCTATCGAACATCTTAACATTGTCAAGCAATTTCTTAGCTTTGCTCATAAACAAGGATTTACATCTGTTAATTTAGCGCCGCACATAAGAGTCAAGAAGCTTGCTAGCAAAATATCCGCAAAATCAGCGGCTAAAATCGAAGACGCTATAATACTGACAAGCCAGGGTTATGAAGAGATGAAAGTTAAACTGGCCATATTGAAAGAGGAACGACCGAAAATTGCCGAGGAGTTAAAAAAAGCAGCGGCAGACAAAGATTTCCGCGAAAATGCCCCGCTGGAAGCTGCACGTGAAAGACAAGGTCATGTAGAAGGTCAGATACGTGAGCTAGAGAACACCTTAAAAAGAGCAAAGGTGGCTGAGACCGTAAATGGAGGCGTTTTGCGGATTACAATCGGTGATGCCGTGACGATTGTTGACATTTCATCGGAAGAAAAAATACGGTACATGCTGGTAGGCTCCAAAGAAGCAAACATCAAACTGGGTAAGATATCGATAGTATCACCTATGGGGCAGGCCTTGTTTAATAAGCAAATAGGTGATGTTTTTAAAGTTAATGCCCCTTCCTGTATATTGAAATATAAAATACTGGAAATATCCAGGATTTAGTATTTAATAAATATCTCTGTTTCTATACTTTAAATATTGTGGGCGGTGAATTATAATAATGTGGTTTTGTTGTGTGCATGTTTAAAACAGCCAGTTTGTCGTACAGGGAGAACCTTCTTACTTTACTTGTTTAAAAAAATTAGACAAAAATAATTTTAGTAATAAGGAGGTATCATGGATTTTCGACTAACCGAAGAACAAATAGCCCGCAAAAAAGAATTCTATGCTGTCTGCGAGGAACTGGCCAAGAAAAAACCAAAAAGTTGGATAGGATTCGAAAGCCAGTTCGATAACGAGGAAGGCTGGGCTTTTCACAGGTACTGTGCAAAAGAATTTGCCAAGAGGGGATGGCTCGCACTCGGATGGCCTAAAGAATATGGCGGCACGGGAACGATGATGGATAAAGTCATGTTAGCCGAAGCCCGTGGTTACTACGAACTTGCTGGTTCAGATATATTCGGTGTGGCGATGCTTGCACCGACTTTGCTGGCAGCGGGAAGCGAGGAGATCAAAAAAGAGTTTTTGCCCAAAATTGCCAGCGCCGAGATTATGTTCTGTGAGTTGTGGAGCGAACCAAACGCAGGCTCAGATCTAGCCGCGCTTGCCGCAACAGCAATACGCAAAGGCGATGAGTTTATTGTAAATGGACAAAAGACGTGGAATACAGGTGCTCATTTTGCGGATTGGGCCTTCGGCGTGTATAAGTCAGATCCCAATGGGAAAAAGCACCATAATTTAACATTCCTGCTTTGCGATATGAAAAGCAATGGTGTTACAGTAAAGGGAATTCCATATATGAACGGGTCCCATGTCTATAACGAAGTTTATCTGGATGATGTTCATATGCCCGCCAAATATATCGTCGGTCAGGAAAACGAGGGTTGGGCAGTTGTAAATGTGCTGGCAGGATTTGAAAGATCTAATATTGACCTGGTCATGGGCCTTGTACGTGCCCAGGAAGAGCTGGTAAATTTCTGCAATGAGAATAAAAGAGACGGTAAACTCCTTTCCCAGGATACAATGATCCGCAACAGGCTGGCAGACCTAGCATGCTCAATTGAGGCAGTGCGGACACTCGCCTACCGCGTTGCTGATCAGCAAAACAGGAACGAAATGGGATTAATGGATGCAGCTGCCGTTAAGATTTTCGCCAGTGAACTGCTGGAGAAATTTGGTATATTATCCACTGATATTCTCGGACCATACGGGCAGGTCAAACAGTCTAAATTCGCCAGGCTGGGCGGAATAGCTGAGTATAACTACCAGTCCTGTTTCGTGCCCATAGTATCAATGGGGACCAACGAAATTCAGCGCAATATCATCGCATGGTACGGCCTTGGCCTGCCAAGGATGAAATAATAAAGAACATAGAATTCTAAGGAGGAAATATGGATCTAAGATTTACCGAGCAACAGGAAATATTAAAGAAATCAGCCAGGGACTTCCTTGCGAAAGAATGTCCTAAAGCAAAAATCAGGGAACTAGAAAAAGATGAGAAGGGCTATGACCCGGCTCTCTGGCAAAAATTGGCGGAGTTAGGATGGCTTGGCTTTAATATCCCGGAAGATTACGAAGGCATGGGATATTCGTTTGAAGACCTGACCATGCATATGGAAGAAGTTGGTAAGAATATTCTGCCAGGCCCCTATCTCAGCACGGTCGTAAATACATTCGCAATCGCCTCTGACGGCTCGGAAGAACAGAAAAAAGACCTTCTTCCCAAGATTTCCAACGGCAACTGCATTCTCACCCTGGCTTGGATAGAGGAGAATGGCCTTTATGATGCCAGCGGAGTTAATCTAAAAGCTGCTCAAAAGGGCGGCGACTATGTGCTTAACGGCACCAAGGTATTTGTGGACAGCGCCCAGGTGGCAGATACTATGATAGTTGTAGCCAGAACAAAGGACGGTACAGGCGAAGATGGAGTTACGCTTTTCCTGGTTGAGGCCAAATCCGCCGGTATCAAAACAGAGATCATCCCGACAATTGGACACGAACACCTTTGCGAAGTTGTATTTGAAGACGTTGCGGTTCCCGCCAAGAACATACTTGGCAAAGCCGATAAAGGCTGGCCTATACTTCAGTTGATTATTCGCAAAGGCTCCATTCTCAAATCAGCTGAGTCGCTCGGTGGGCTGCAGGCTGTTGTTGATATGACAGTTGCTTACTCAAAAGAACGTGTTCAGTATGATAGGCCAATAGGCGCTTTCCAGGCTTTACAACATAAGATGTCTGACATGTGGATAAATCTTGGTACCAGCAAATACCTGCTCTATGAAGCTGCTTGGCTTGAATCAGAGGGACAGCCCAGCGCGAAAGAAGCCTCCATGGTTAAAGCCTATATTAACGAAGCCTATAAGCTGGTTACATCTCTTGGTGTTAAACTTCATGGCGGCATTGGCACCAGTGCAGATCACGATGTTTCGTTGTATTATCGCAGAGCCAAGGCATCTGATACTGTGTACGGCAGCACCGATTACCACAGGGAATTAGTCGCCCAGAAAATCGGCATGAAATAGGCACCCCAAAACATAATAATTAAAATAAAGGACCCTTCCATCTGTGCGGAAGGGTCCTTTATTTTACATTAATGTAGTCATATTGCTCTGATACTGAGATTATGTTATACTCTTTTGCGGTTTTGAATAAGAACATTTCTCTTGTTCCAGGAGGTTAATAAATTTTGGCAGATACAGTTACAGTCAAGCAGCTATTAGAAGCTGGTGCCCACTTCGGACACCAAACAGGGCACTGGCATCCTAAAATGAAGAATTATATCTTTACCCAAAGAAATGGGATACATATAATTGACCTTGAACAAACAGTCACTCTTCTGAATAAAGCGTGCGCTTACGTTAGAGACATGGCTAGCAATGGGCAGACGATTTTGTTTGTAGGTACCAAAAAGCAGGCACAGGATATCATAGAGGACGAAGCCAAGAGATGCGGAATGTATTATGTTAACCAGCGCTGGCTGGGTGGCATGCTGACTAACTTTAACACCATTCAAGGCCGGATTGATTACCTCGTAAGGTTAGAGGATAAAAAATCACGCGGTGAGCTTGACTACCTTTCAAAAAAGGATAAATTAAAAATCGACAAGGAAATGGCGAAGCTCAATAAGCTGATGGGCGGCTTTAAAGAGATGACTTCTTTACCAGGTGCCCTATTTATTATTGATCCGATCAAAGAAAAGATCGCTCTTAACGAAGCTCGTAAAGTCGGTGTACCGCTGGTTGCTACCGTAGATACAAACTGTGATCCGGATGGTATTGATTACATGGTACCAGCTAACGATGATGCCATTAAAGCAATTAGAGTGATCTGCTCACGCATCGCGGATGCTGTTCTTGAAGGGAAAATGCTGGCAGAATCGGTAGCGACTAAAGAGGAAGAACCATCTGAACCTGAACCAGAATCTGATGAAACCATCACTGATTAGTATTTATTGTTCAGGTCTATTTGTTGCTGTCAACACATATCCCTTGATACCAAAGGAGGACTTAATTGGATATTTCAGCAGAAAAAGTTAAAGAATTACGCCAAAAAACTGGCGCTGGCGTGATGGATTGTAAGAAAGCATTAACAGAAGCTGTCGGTGATTTCGATAAAGCCTGCAGTATAATTACCGAGCGCGGATTGGCGATCGCCAAGAAAAAATCTGATCGCGTTGCTGAACAGGGCGTCATAGAATGTTACATACATACGGGTAATCATCTGGGCGTCATGGTTGAAGTAAATTGTGAAACCGATTTTGTGGCACGTACACCTGATTTCAAGGAACTGGCACATAACATCGCTCTACAGATATCTGCCATGTGCCCGCAGTATGTTTCCGCCGATGAAATACCCGCTGGATTAGAAGTGGACAAACAGGCAGCCTGCCTTTTGCTGCAGCCTTTTATAAAAGACCCGAGCAAATCAATTCAGGATATAATAACTGAGACAGTAGCCAAAACCGGCGAAAATATCAAAATACGCAGGTTCATACGTTACGAATTAGGTTATTAGAATTGCCCACGCAAAAGATCAAATTTAAGAGAGTGCTGCTGAAGCTAAGCGGCGAAGCCCTTATGGGCGACCATAAGTTCGGCATAGATACTCGTATCCTGGATAAAATAGCCAAACAGATCAAACTTATTATAGCTCTTGATGTTGAAGTAGCTATTGTTGTGGGAGGAGGGAATTTTTGGAGAGGTACCGCTGCTGAAGCGGCCGGCATGGATCGTGCTACTGCTGATTATGCTGGTATGCTGGCAACTATTATCAACGGCCTGGCGCTTCAGGACGCGCTTGAAAAAAATGATGTCAATGTCAGGACCCAGTCAGCTATCACCATCCAGGCAATAGCAGAGCCGCATATTCGTCGCCGCGCCATTCGCCACCTAGAGAAAAAACGTGTTGTTATCTTTGCCGGCGGGACCGGTAATCCTTACATGACAACCGATACGGCAGCTGCGCTCCGTGCAATAGAGATCGACGCTGATGTACTGCTGGTTGCCAAAAACAAAGTGGATGGGATCTATGATTCCGATCCCAGGAAGAACCCGTCTGCCAAGAAATACCACCAGTTGACCCACCTGCAAGCTTTACGTCTGCAATTACAGGTTATGGATATAACAGCATTCTCACTTTGCCAGCAAAATAAAATACCCATCATCGTGTTTGATTTACAGTCGAAAGACAGCATACTAAGAGTTATTGAGGGAGCAGATATTGGTACTACAGTTACCAGCGAGGAGACGGAATGACAGATAAAATACTCAGAAATGCTGATTCAAAAATGAAAAAAACAGTGGAGGCGCTCATCAAAGAGATCTCCAGTATTCGCACCGGCCGTGCTTCGCCGGCATTGGTGGAACATATCAAAGTCGACTATCACGGTGTGGCAACACCACTCATACAGTTAGCATCCATATCGGTACCTGAGCCGAAAACGATCGCCATACACCCGTGGGACCGTACTGCTATCAACAGTATCGATAAAGCCATCCTTAAATCAGATCTGGGGCTTAATCCGATCAACGACGGAAACAATATCAGGATTTCTATTCCATCGTTGACCGAAGAAAGACGTAAAGACCTGATCAAAGTTATTCATAAGCATTTGGAAGAATACAGGATAACTATTCGTAACATTCGAAGAGACACAATTGACGAGCTGAAGACTGCTGAAAAAAATAAGGAAATCTCTCAAGATCAGAATACTCGTGCATCCGATCAATTGCAGAAACTGACCGATAGCTACATAGAATCTATCAACAAGATCGGCAAGGATAAGGAAACCGAGATTCTCGAAGTATAGTCATTCACCCTGTCATCTTACTTCCCAGCCAGATGTATTTATTACGGCCTGATACCGTTCAAGGACAGGTATAGTAATCGGTTATTAATTGATGGTTGTTAAACGTATTATAACAGGCGTCCTGATTGCAATAGTCGTTGGCTTTGCAATCTGGTATGGCGAGCCCGTTTTAACGGCCCTTGCAGCCACTGTAGCGGCGCTGTCAGCTTATGAATATTACAAAATCGTCAAAAGTGAGCATATCCAGCCGCTTACTTACTTTGGTATAGTATTTTCGGTGTTAATGGTGCTTAATGCCCATAGCCCATTCAGTTTTACGCTGCCGCTCCTGCTTGTGCTGGCTACATTGATCCCCTTGATCTGGATGATATTCAGATCAAATAAAGACAATTCGTTCATCAACTGGAGCTGGACATTGACGGGCATCCTTTATACCGGGTGGCTCATCTCATTCTATATTTCGATGAGATCTTTAGAACACGGCATGGGATGGGTATTTTTGGTTCTTAGCTGTACTGCATTCAGCGATGTGTTCGCCTATGCAATCGGCAGTAAAATAGGAACACATACGCTGGCCTCATCCGTCAGCCCCGGAAAAACGTGGGAAGGCTCAGTAGGCGGACTGGTAGGATCTATTTTATTCGCCATTATAGTAAGCCTTCTTTTCAGCCTGCCACTCACTTATTGGCAAATGATTACGGCAGGTATCATTATTACTGTTTCTTCTCAGTTGGGAGACCTTGTGGAATCTTTACTAAAGAGAAATATGCAAACCAAAGACACCGGAAGTCTGTTACCCGGCCATGGCGGGATTCTCGACCGTATAGACAGCCACCTGTTGATAGCACCCATTGCTTACTATCTTATTGTTCTATCCAATAATCAGGGCTGGCTAGCGGGATAACATCTGCACGCTTACATCACTGCAATCGCACAAACCAATTGCCGATAACCAGCCCTGAGGCTAATATCTTCTCTGAATGTTACTTATATTTTGATATCGCCTTTCTTAAGTGTCTCGGTTGGTAAAAACCAATTTATACCGAGTTCTTTTGCTATCTTTTCGCACCTCTCTGCAACCTTGTCCCAACCCATACCCTTGGCAAGAGCAAAGGGACCGAACGCACCACCACCACCATTCACCACTGCCAGGTCGATTTCCGCAGCGCTCCTGGCTACACCCTGTTCAAGTAATTTCGTCCCTTCATTGACCTGCAGACAAATCATATTCATTGGGTCAAAATTGGGGTCCGCTTTAGCCGGGTCGATTGTCGGGCGGGCGCCGCCGGGCCATTCAAACAGACCTTTGCCAGTCTTTTTGCCAAGCGTACCAGCTTTGACCATATCCGCCAGCCACTGGCGCGGTTTGTAATCAGGGGACATCACTTCGGCAAAATACAGCATGCCATGGTAGTTGATATCAAGACCGGTATAGTCCATAGTCTCGTAAGGTCCCATCGGTGCGCCAATTGCCCGCACCTTAGCGTCAACGCCCTCAGGAGTGACCATCTTTCTCTGCAATACTTCCATAAGATAAATGCCGGCCGGTGATCCGATCCTATTGTAAATAAAGCCAGCTGTGTCTTTCTCAACCCTGACGGGCACCATTGTCCCCCTGAAGTTCTTCCATTTCATCATGAGATCATAGGTAACATCCATTGTCTCATTAGACGTTTTCTCACCGCGGATTACCTCAACCAGCAGCATCATTACAACCGGATTGAAGAAATGCAGACCCACGACCTTGTCAGGCCTGCTGGTAGCCCCACCTATCTTGGTAATGCTCATATTGGACGTATTGGATGCCAATATGGCGTGTTTGGGCGCATACTCATCGATTTCCTTGAAGATCTTCTGCTTGAGATCAAGTATTTCCGGTGCGGCCTCAACCATGAAATCGATATCTTTCACTGCATCTTTGATGACCGTGAAGCAGGTAAATCTGCCCATAATTGTATCCGCTTCTTCCTGGGTCATCTTTTGCTTTGAAACCCGCTTAGCCAGGCTATCCTTGATCTTGCCGTAACCTTTGTCTACAAACTCCTGCTTAACGTCATACAGGTTTATCTTGTAACCAGCCATTGCAGCAACTTCTGCAATTCCGTGACCCATGTCACCTGCTCCGACAATTGCTATCGTTTTGATGTCGTCAACCTTCACTGAAAAATTCCTCCTGTTTAATTTATTTTTTTTATTCGCCAGTAAATCTGGCTTCGCGTTTTTCCATAAACGCGGTCATGCCTTCTGCAGCGTCCTTGGAACTCCTGACCATTTCGTTACCAGCCATTTCGATCTCAAGACCGGCAGCTATATTAGTATCCTGCCCCATGACCATTGCATTCAAAATAGCTTTCAGCGCCAGTGGAGCGCGCTTACTCAAAGCTAAAGCGATTTCCTTGGCATCTTTGAGGGTTCCCCCCGGACTGGAAACTTTATTGATCAGGCCCCACTCATACGCTTCCTTTGCATTGATCCTTCTCCCCATAAGTGCAATCTCCAGTGCTCTGGTACGGCCTATCAGCCTTGGCAGTCTTTGTGTACCTCCCCAGCCAGGGATAATGCCAAGATTTATTTCAGGTAAACCGATAACAGCCTTAGGATCGTCCACCATAACACGAAAATGACAGGCAAGCGCAAGCTCACATCCACCGCCTAATGCAAAGCCGTTAATAGCAGCCACTATCGGCTTGGCATTTCTCTCTATTTTATTAAAAGTGATGTGTCCGTACCGGCTAATCCATACATTCATTGGATCAGCAAAACTGGCAATATCAAAACCCGCAGAGAAGGCTTTTTCCCCCGACCCGGTGATCACAATAGAGCGGATAGCCCTGTCATTTTCCAGCTCTGTAATTGCCCTATTAAGATTGTCCATGGCAGCATAATTAAAAGGATGCACCGGCGGACGGTTCAGTGTTAATATTCCCACAGCTCCTTCTTTTTCCAATATCAAAGTATCGTAAGCCATATTACATACCCCTCCATCTATTCAAGCGCTATTCATTATATAACTTGAGACATCAAACGTCTCTATTAACATCTACCAACGGCAATATTATTGTAATATATAATATTACCTTTCTACATCGACAATCTTTGTATTGGTTTGTCCTTCGGCCAGCAGCGCCTTCAATTGCATGCCCGACATCAATTCCAGCTTATTCATTACCTCAATAAGGTTATTAATAGCACACATGCTGAGCTCAGGTCTCCACCATGCGCAAGCTTCCTCATCGCACAAGCAGGTTTCCTTCTTTACAAATCCATCGGCTTCCAGCGTTCTGCCGTTAAACTTCATGGGGCAATTCAATGTTTTCTGCTTCGGCATTTCAACTCCTCCTGACCAATATTTTATGCTTTAAAACGAGTATTTCCTCACATACCTTAAAGGAATTATTCTTACACCTTACTTCTCATCTCCCCGATTAACAAACGCCGTACAGCATATTATACATGAGCAGGCAATAAAGTTTAATTGCAATGACAAATAACACTGTCTATAATATTTACACATTATTTAACCGAGATATTATAGAGGAGGAGTAAAATGGCTGATTGTTCCTATCATCCAGGAAAAGACGCGGTAGGAGCGTGCGTCAATTGCGGGAAGATGGTTTGCCTTGCATGCAGGACAGAATTGCAGGACAGGGTATATTGCCAGCAATGCGCTAACAAGCTGTTCATGGCCAAAGCCGATGCTGTCGCAACGCCCGCAGCCCCTTCAGTCCAACCGGTCAGCGGTGCATGGTGGCTACTTGTCATTTTACCCATTCTGTTTGGCGGCTGGAATTGGATAGGAGGACTTATCGCCTGGGCTGTAACTAAAAATAAGGACCCCAAGAAGGCCAGGTCTTTCCTTATCTGGGGTATAGTATTGTCCGTTATATTTGTCATTGTTGCCACCGTTGCAATTATCATACTGGTCATAGCAGGTTATACACTGGAAATGGTAATGTAGAGCTCAATTGGCATGGTTTTTTCTATCCCCGTCAATCGCGTAAAACCGTGTATTGACGGGGATTGTTTTTACACTCTAAATTGAATGGCTGATAAATACGATTTGCAGTAACATTATATTGCTTGTAGTTTATGCAGACGGAAAATAAAGTAAAACGGTTAGCTATCCTGGGTTCGACAGGATCGATCGGACAACAGACCCTGGATATAGTGCGCAGGTTTCCTGACAGGTTCAGTGTATTCGGACTGGCCTGCGGGGTAAACACGGCCGTCTTCCAACAACAGTTGCATGAATTCAAACCGCAATATGGATTCTCCTCAGCAAATTTTGCCAAACCGCCATCCGTGAAATTCATATCAATTGAGGAGATAGCGTCACACCCTGATGTTGACATGGTGGTAGTAGCAACCACAGGAAGGGCAGGCCTGGGGCCGACCATCGCCGCACTGAAAGCTGGCAAGTCCGTTGCCATTGCCAATAAGGAAATCCTGGTAATGGCCGGTCAAGAGATACAACACCTTGCCAGAGAACACGGGGCAGCCATATTGCCGATAGACAGCGAGCACTGCGCAATCTGGCAGTGCCTGCAGGGTGAAGAACAAACAGTCTCCAGGATTCTACTGACAGCATCCGGAGGCCCGTTTTTCGGCATGCCGGCAGAGCGTCTGGCAGAGGTGACTTTAGACGAAGCTCTTAACCATCCAACCTGGAAAATGGGCAAGAAGGTCACAATTGATTCGGCCACACTTTTCAATAAAGGGCTTGAAGTGATTGAAGCGCACTGGCTATTCTCTATTCCTTATGAAAAAATTCAGGTCGTCATTCATCGTCAAAGCATTATCCACTCGATGGTAGAGTTCATGGACGGTTCGATTAAAGCCCAGCTATGTCCCCCTGACATGCACTTGCCCATCCAGTATGCGCTTTTATATCCGTCAAGGGTCCCCAATTCAGACATAAAATCACTCAACCTTGATGAGTTCCTCACCCTGACGCTTCAGCCGGTCAACTATGATGAATTCCCCTGTCTGAAGCTGGCATTGGCGGCAGCTAAAAAGGGAGGAACCTGCCCTGCCGTGCTATGTGCGGCGGATGAGGTAGCCGTCAACCTGTTTATTCAACGAAAACTAAAATTCCTCCGCATAGCTGAAATTATCGAGAACACGCTGGACATGCATAAGCCGGTTCTCCATCCATCCCTTGACGATATAATGGCTTCCGATGAATGGGCAAGAGAAACGGCGTTGACTATCGCAGGAAAGACCATATAACCCACAAAGTCGCATCTCGTTGCCAGGTGAATTCAGGGAACTCCTGCTGAGACCATTAAACACAACATCTCAGGCAATATCAATAATTAATCTGAAATAAACGCACTGCTCCGAATAGACATGCAGTACTTGTTTTGAGTAAATTGGCATAAAATAGCGGTAATGCTTATTATTGTACCAATGGAGAAAGTAGACTCTATTTAAGATTAGCATTTCAAACCGTTTAGCGGTTATCATTGTATATGTGGCGGTTGATACCGCCACTACAGTTGCAAGGAAGGTATTTGAATGTTCATAGTTGTATTTTTTGCGTTGTTGATATTGCTCGTGTTGACGCATGAGCTGGGTCACTTCGCCGCTGCAAGGTTATGTAAAGTCAAAGTAGAGGAATTTGGTATCGGGTTTCCTCCCCGTATCTGGGGTTTCAAGCGCGGCGAGACCATTTATTCGATAAACTGGATCCCGCTAGGAGGTTTTACCAAGCTTCTCGGTGAAGAGGACCCCTCCGCTGAAGGCAGCCTGGCCAGTAAAAGTATCCCGGCCAGAGTACTCGTGCTGGGAGCCGGATCACTGTTAAATATTCTGCTTCCAATTATCCTCTTTTCAATAGCCTTCATGATCCCGCATAACGCAACTCGCGAGAGCGTTATTATCAAGGACGTTGCAGCCAGCTCACCAGCGCAGGCTGCAGGAATACAACCGGGAGACAGGGTGCTCAGCGTAAACAACCACGACGTTCAGAACAGGGGCAATGTAAGCTACTACATCCAGTTAAACCTGGGAAATGAGATACCGGTAGTAGTACAGCATACAGACTCCACGCAGGAGAAAGTATTTGTTACACCGCGCTGGAACCCGCCCCAGGGACAGGGCGCCACAGGAGTAATGCTTTCCTTCACTGACAATCAGACGATAGTTGAATCACAGCCTTTCTGGGAGGCCATTCCAAATAGCTTCATCCATAGCTGGGAGATACTTATATTGTTTAAAAATGAGGTAGCAAGCTGGTTTGTCAGGAGTACAGCACCGCAACTTGCCGGGCCTATAGCCATTGCACAGATTACGGGTGAAGTATACAAGGCAGGCATCAGCCCGCTACTTGAATTCATGGCGCTGATAAGTATCAACCTGGGCATTTTCAACCTCTTCCCCTTCCCCGGACTGGACGGCGGTCGGCTGGTTTTCGTATTCCTTGAATGGGTGAGACGGGGTAAACGGATATCACCGCAGAAAGAAGGTCTGGTACACCTTATCGGATTCTTCACATTGATATTACTAATACTGGTAATCAGCTATTTCGATATATCCAGGATAATCAGTGGGGGAAGCTTGCTTCCTTGAAAAAGCGGCGCATCTCAAAAGCTATACAGATCGGCGGGGTTACAGTCGGCGGCGGTGCCCCGGTTTCCGTACAATCGATGACCAAGACCGACACCAGGGATATAAAATCCACCATAGTCCAAATCAAAGAACTGGAGGACTGCGGCTGCGAGATAATCAGGGTAGCCGTCCCTGACACCCAGGCAGCTCGGGCCATAGCCGGCATTAAAAAGAAAATTAAAATACCTCTTATTGCAGATATACACTTCGATTACCGCCTTGCTATGGAAGCCATGGCAAATGGTGCGGACGGACTGAGACTGAATCCCGGCAACATACGTGATAAAGAACAGATCAAGAAGGTGGTAGTATCCGCCAGGGAAAGACGGATACCCATACGCATCGGCGTCAATTTCGGCAGCCTGCCTCCAGCATCCGGCAGGAAAATTTCAGCGGCGGATATCATGGTACGACTGGCTATGGAACAGGTGGACCTTCTGGAGAGCCTGGACTTCGACCTTATCAAGATAGCGCTCAAGGCCTTCGATGTCCCTACCACCATAGACGCTTACCGCAAAATCGCCAGGAAAACATCTTATCCCCTTCATCTCGGTATCACGGAATCCGGCCTGCCCCGCACAGGAGTCATCCGAAGCGCAGCAGGCATAGGTATACTTCTTTATGAGGGCATCGGCGATACACTGAGAGTTTCCCTCAGCTCACACCCCCGTGAGGAGATCTTCGCCGGATATGAAATACTGAAGTCACTCAATATGCGTGAGTACGGCCCCGTGCTGGTAAGCTGCCCCTCCTGCGGCCGTACTGAAGCCGATCTGCTGGGACTGGCCCAGTCGGTCAGCGACTACCTCGAAGGAATTAAAAAAAATATCAAGGTCGCAGTTATGGGATGTGTGGTCAACGGCCCGGGTGAAGCCAGGGACGCCGATGTGGGCATAGCCTGCGGAAAAGGCAAAGGGGTCATCTTCAAAAAAGGTGTCATCGTGCGGACTGTTGCTGAAAAAGAGCTCCTCCAGTCACTGATTGCTGAAATCAACAGTCTCTAAATAATAATGATAAACCCCAATATAATATCTCTTCACCATCTCAACTGCTGCACGTTTATGCCGGGAACCGGCAGGCTGTTTAACGGTCGCTCTCCATGCATTCTGGTCACACACTGTCTTTTAATTGAGACACCCGGCGGGCTGGTATTAGTAGATACAGGACTGGGTATGGCTGACGTCGAATCTCCGCAACGGTCAGGATTAATGCGCAGCTTAATTAAACCCCGCCTGAATGAAGATGAAACTGCATTCAGGCAAATAGAAAAATCAGGGTACAATCCAGCTGACGTTCACCATATTATTATGACACACCTGGACTTTGACCATGCCGGAGGGCTTCCCGATTTTCCACAAGCTAAAGTCCATATTTTAAAACCTGAATATGAGGCAGCCCTACAACCCATACACATAAAAGAAAAAGCCCGTTATAATGCCGCTCACTGGAAGCATAGCCCTGACTGGGTTATCTACGAAGAAAGTTATGATGAGCCATGGTTCGGATTTGATTCCATCAGGCATTTAAAAGGCCTCCCGCCAGATATTATACTGGTACGTCTGCCCGGTCATACACAAGGCCACTGCGGAATAGCCGTTAATACATCAAAGGGCTGGCTGCTTCATGCAGGAGACATATATTATTTTAATAAGCAGATGGACAATATGCCTCTAACAACACCT
>JAFGLP010000098.1 GCA_016927965.1 Dehalococcoidia bacterium | reverse complement strand
GGTTGGATTGGTTTTAGGCGACCTAAATCCTACCTTGAGAACTCGTCATGCTCAACCTTTTCTCAAAAAGGCGAAACTACAGTTACAAAATAAGTCTGTAAATGAAGAAGTCAGGCGCATGACATTGGGAGGGCAGCAAGCTACACTATGCCATTCCGGGCGACCGGAAAAGGAACTAATTGTTTCTTCGGTGGGGTTGGCAGATAGACGCATATATTTTCCATTGCGCAGCATCAAAGGGTTTGCATAGAAATAACTTGTGCCATCTAAGCCAGGGCTACTGAGAATTCCGTTATATAATAATCTCTCGATCAAATCAGCATAACGGCTCTCACCACTGATAAGTAGCATGCGCCAATTCCAGAATAAACTTCCGATTGCTGCACATGTTTCACAATAACATTGGTCGGGGGGCAATTCATATTTCTCACCAAAAGCCTCCCCATCATGGCGCGACCCTATACCACCGGTAATATATAATTTACTCCCGGTCATATCCGCCCATAATCGCCGATCTGCATCCAGCAGACTTTGTTCTCCGGTTTCCATATATAGATCAGCTATACCAGCAGCAAGATAAGTCTGTCGTACAGCGTGCCCCGCAACCTCATCTGCCTCCCGGACGGCAACGTGGTCCTGATGATATTCTGGCCCGTTGGCTCCAATGCCCCTCATTGAACGCTTCCCGCGCTGATCCAAAAAAAACTGCGCCAGTTGCAAATATCGTTCCTGGCCGGTCGTGCGGAATAACTCGACCAAGGCCATCTCAATTCCTGGATGCCCAGAAGTCCCCTTTTTCTTGCCTGGGCCAAACACCGATCCAATATAATCGGCAAATTTACGTGCAACCTTGAGTAACCGATCGTCATCGACGGCGCGTTTAAAAGCAATTGCAGCCTGGATCAAATGCCCGGCACAATATAGTTCATGGCCAAAAGCCAGGTCTTCCCATCTATTATCAGGCTCCATGACCTGATAGTAGCTGTTGAGGTACCCATCAGGCGCTTGAGCGGCCATGATCAAGGAAATGACTTCGTCAGCCATGTCCTGCAACTCGTCGTCAGGTGCCCGTCCTAATTCCCAGGCCAATGCTTCCAGCCATTTGTAGACCGTCTCATCGGAGAAATTCCGACCGATATGGCTGCCAACAGCCATTCCAGCAGCTAACTTAAGGTTATGAAGATTGCCTGCTTTGTTTAGCATGGCATAGCCATGTTTTAAGCTAACCTGTCGGTTCAGGTTTTGGCGCTTTGCCCAGAAGCCATCTGTAATCTGTACATCACCATTGGGCACTAGTCTGTATAAACCGTTGGCACTATTCGAATTATCAACGGGACCTGCAGTGTTTTTAGTAATTTGTGACATGAATATCTATACCCTTATCTTTGGTTTGAAGACCTGCGGGCGAAAAAGAGAACTCTTGCTTTATTGCGAGACTACTTCAGGGCTCCACCCGTAAGGCCGCGAATGATCGAACGCTGTGATGTCAGTACCAGGATAATGATAGGAACGGTCATCACTACCCCTACGGCCATGATTAGCTCCCAGGGTTTACCCCAGGGAGAAAAACCGGCATACACTTCTGTAATTGCCACACTTAGGGTTTTCGCGGAAGGAGAGGTTGTGAACGAAAGTGGATACAGCAGATTATTCCACGCGTTCACAAAGTTAATCAATCCCATCGTCACCATACCCGGCAAGGTAACGGGTAAAAGAATTTTCCAGAGTATTTGAAGCAGGGATGCGCCATCCAGGATGGCTGCTTCCTCAATTTCATAGGGTACTTGCTTGATAAACGTGACTAAAACCCAGACAGTGAAAGGCGTGAGGGTGCTGGTCATGACGAATGTGATCCCGGCAATGCTATCTAAGAGGTGCAGAGTCTTCAGGATTCTATATAGAGGAACTATGGTGCCAATGTCCGGCAAAGCCATCGATATTATCAGGGTCCACATCAGGATATTGCTGCCTGGAAACTGGATGCGAGCAAAGGCGTAGGCGGCTAAAAAACTGACCAGTAACGTGAGCAGTGTGGTAGACAATGAAAATATCACCGAGTTAAGCAGATACTGTCCAAATGGAATTTGCTCATACAGCGTAAGGACATTCTTCAAGGTCGGTTGAGGAAAATAAACCAGCGGCAGCCTGGTTAAATCTGTACCGGATGAAAAGGCAGACCGGGTCATCCAGTACACCGGCAGTAAAACCACGAAAGTAAACAGGATAAAAGACAAATATCTTACAATGGAACCGGAAGTGTGATACAGCAATCTGGTAGTATTCAACTTCTTTAACATAACCCGTCTCCAATCAATAGCTGACTTCGGTTTTCCGAAACAGTCTGAGGCCAAAATAACCAACAATGGCTATCAGGATTAGCAGCACCACACTGATGGCCGAGGCATAGCCAAACTTGAAGAATAAAATACCTTCACGAAATACCTGCAAAGCTAAAACCGAGGTCGCTACACCTGGCCCTCCCTGGGTAAGGCCATACACCAGGTCAAAACTACCCAAGGACCATACCAGCCGGAACAATCCCATCGTAATAGTCAAGGGCATGATCAGGGGCACGGTCAGCCTCCAGAACCGCTGAACGGCATTAGCGCCGTCCACTTTAGCTGCATCAATACAGCTCAGTCGGAATACCCTGCATACCGGCTAATAAGATGACGGCCATAAAAGGCGCATCTTTCCAGGCGTGTACCAGAATTACCGTAATCTGTGAAGCCAGGGGTTTAATGAAAATGACCGCATGAAATCCGGAAAGTTGTTCGATCCAGAAAGGAATGATCCCGAACTGATCGTCGAGTAACCAGCGAAAAACATATCCGGCCACAATCGTCGGGATAGCCCAGGGAATGAGGTTAATAGTACGTGCGAAAAGCCGCCCACGGAACTTTGAATTCAGCAGCAGTGCTACCGCCATCCCTATCGCCAGATCGAGAATCGTCGTAGAGACCACAAACATGATGGTGAAAATAAATGCGTTCCGGACCCCATAATCAGCAGTCATCGCCAGATAATTATCGAAGCCCACCAGTTCATTGGTGCCTTTTAATATGGACAGGTTCGTAAAACTTAAATGAGGGATGGACATAAATCAAGCCCCTTTTGCGGGCGGCTTGATTTATGTCCACCCCTCATCTAATTAATTGTTAAGGTGTTTAATTGTCTTAAGATATTCGCACCTCCTCGCACCGGAATTTTCTGAGCTAAGCTGTTCTGGCATTCGAGTATGCCCCCATCGCGTCGAACGCAGC
>JAFGLP010000097.1 GCA_016927965.1 Dehalococcoidia bacterium | reverse complement strand
TTATTTTTTAAAGAGTGGTAAAGGTTGCTGCCGTCTATGAATATTATGATACGGTCGTTCATCGGTTCCTCCTCGTGAAGTCATCCAAAACTAATGGTATGAATAATCTTATATACAGATTTCATTTAATCTTATGTCATTATACTTGAATTTGTCTAAAGTTGTTCAGGATAGGCTATTGACCGGCAGGCTCGTCCATCCGTCTCCAGAGGCGATGTCCGTCAGTTGTAAATTCGACGCTACCCTGTGTGGCTGTCACAAATATATTACCGCTGCCGATACGTTCTTTTAAACGGTCCATGACTTCATAGCTGGGATGCCCGAACCTGTTGACAGCACCGCAGGAAATAACGGCAGCCGCAGGATTAACGATGGAAAGAAATTCATCACACGTGGAGCCGCTGCTTCCATGATGTCCGATCTTGAGAACGTCACTCTGTAGATCGGCTCTTTTATCTATCAGGTATCTTTCAGCTTCTATACCGATATCGGCAGTTAATAGGAAGCTTACTTCGTGCCATACCAGTTTTAATACTATGGAGTTGTTGTTTATATCATCCTCTGTTCCATTAAGCAGGCTGGAAGGCGGGCTCAGCACGGCTAACCTGATATCGCTCCCGAGGTCAATCTCCTGACCCTCACACAATGTGATTTTATTTACCCCCGCTGTCTCAATTGCTTTATCCATCTCATGGGAAAGTGAAGAGCCGGTATTGCAGGGGGAGACTGCTACCCTGTTAACATGGTAGCGGCGGAGTATCTCGAATGTGCCCGTAATATGGTCGGCCTGCAGCTGTGTCAGTATAACCATGTCTATATTCCTGTCCCAGAAGGGCAGCTTGTTTCCCAACGAGGTACAGGCTGCTGCCGGGTCTGGCCCGGTATCCAGCAGGATGTTTTGTCCCTGCGGCGTCCTGATCAGTATGGATTCTCCCTGGCCGACATCGAGGACAGAGACGTGTAATTTGCCGTCTGGCAGCGCCGTGAAGGATGCCCATACCAGCACATTGGCCATGGCTAGTAGGAGCAGCGCCGGCAGTAAGAGCCGTTTCATTTCCGGGAGATGGATGTCAGAAACAGCCTGTGTGATTTTCCCGGAAATTTGTTTGAACCAGCCTGATAACTCCTGTTTATATTTGAACATGATAAATAAGCCTGTCAGCACAATATAATATACTGCTGTCTGCCATGGCTGAATACTGATATTTGTAATGTAGATACCCGGTATAAAGCTGAATAAGTTCACGACGATCTCGAAGTAATTCAGAAAAAGCCAGGAGGTCCAGCCGAAAAATATGCCTGCCGGCAGCCATATTGCTCCTGCAAAGGCTGTCAGCATGGATGTAACGATTATTCCCGGCAAAGCAGGCATGGCAAAAAATGTGGCCGGCGCTCCTACCAGCGAAAACGTGTGAAAATTCAGGGCGATTATCGGCCAGGTGGCAATAATGGCGGCCAGCGTTGTCCCAAAGGTGGTAACTATGATGCTTATTAACATACGGACAAAGCTGCTGGCACCACTGCTGTCAGCAGTGGGACTTATCAAGCGTATCAGGTAGGGCGATATAAATATTAAGCCCAGCATCGACAGGAAGCTGAGTTGGAAGCTGGCGTCCCATAATGTACGCGGGTCTATGGCTACCATAAGGGCGGCAGCAAACGAAATCGCCGCCGTTGCATTGCGCTGCCGGCCGAGAATCTGGGCAGCCAAGAAGACAGTGCCCATGATGGTGGCCCGTACTACGGTAGGCGGCAGCCCGGTCAGAATTGTATACAGCCAGATGAACGCCAGCGACAGCCAGATATATACCTGGTTTTTCCTGCCCAAAAGACGGACCATTAAGGGCAGCAACATGCCGAGAATGATGGTCAGGTTCAATCCGGAGATGGCTATCAAGTGTGTGGTACCGGTTGTATAAAACGATTGGACCATAGATGGCGGCAGGTTCTGCCTGATGCCAAGCAGGATGGCCTGTGCTAACGGCCCATGCGGTCCGGGCAGGGAGGCCGCCAGGCTGTCCGCCAGTCTGGCACGTAGCGAATATATCCAGGCCAGCGGTTTAATGCCCCGGTCCGTTTCCAGGATTTCCGCACGAGGATAATAAATAAGCGAACAAATGCCCTGGTTATACAGGTAATTTCTATAATCGAAATCATCGAATTGCGGTGGTGTTTCCAGTTTCCCGGTCAATCGAAGCACATCTCCATACCGGACTTGCCTGTAAAACGGCAGGTTGACCAGGACATTGCCGCTGACTGCGATGGATAGATTATCGGCTGTGACGGAATCAGCCGACAGCCTGAAAACGACAGAGCTTTTTCTGGTCTCCGGTGAACCCGAGACCATGCCTTCAACCTGTAAAGTGCCTTTATCATTGTAGAATTGGAGGCTGGTGTTGTCTGATGGCGGTATGGACGATTGATAACGCACTGCTCCGCCCAACAATGCCAGCAGGCAAAAGCCGCTGCCTATGAGGAATCTGCGCCGGCTTTTTATGAAGACGGACAGGATAAAAAACAGCAATGCTGAAGCCATTACCCACAGCGGTAATGCTATTAAATGGCCGGTGAATATGCCTGCTAGCCAGGCGATGCTGATGTAGAGCAGAGGCAAAGCTGGTCAATCTCCGACAGTGGCAAATTCCCTGATTTTATCAACAACGGACGGGCCGAAACCCTCGATTTTAAGCAGGTCGTCTATGCTGCGCAGCGGGCCGTTTTTCTCGCGGTATGCCACGATCAATTTGGCCTTGCCCTCGCCGATGCCGGGAAGGGCCTGCAGCAGCCACTGGTCTGCGCTGTTTAAATCTACCTTTTGTGATCGACCGGTTTCATCCTTGCAGGGGACATGAATTTGTACGTGACTGGTGTCCGCATTATCCTCCAACCCTGCCGCCGAGATGAGAGAAGTCAGGCTGTCTTCTGCCCGGGTGGTATAGATGCCGGGACGCGCCACAGCCCCGCTGATATAGATATTACCCTGGATATTAACTGTCCTGGTGTTTATCAAAGATATCTCAACCGGCTGGATCTGAGACAGCCGTATGGACAGGAATACCACTCCGGTAATCAGGCTGGCCGCCAGGAATACTGCTATAATAAGCCACACTTTGTCGCGGAATCCCGTCATAAACTGCCTCCCGGTTTGTGTATTAATAGCGTATACGGTGGTAAAATTTTAACACATATGGACAAGGTCAAAACGATTACAGTAAATAAGAAGGCTTATCATGATTACAGCATCATGGAAAGCTATGAAGCTGGTATTGTCCTGACCGGCTCTGAGATTAAATCCATCCGGTTGGGAAGGGTGAATATCAGGGACGCCTACGCGCGCCCTGAAAAGGGCGAATTATGGCTATACAACTCGCATATCCCGACTTACCAGGTGGGCGGGTTCAATACGCATGAACCGGACAGACGGCGCAAGCTCCTGATGCACCGCAATCAGATAGCTGAAATGGATCAGGTTGCCAATCAGAAAGGTTTGACTATCATACCCTTACGGATATATATTAAAAGTGGTATTGCAAAGCTGGAGTTGGGGGTGGGTAGGGGTAAAAAGATGTTCGATAAACGTGATGCTATCGCCCGGCGGGAGACCGATCGTGTGATTGAGCGGGCTATGAAAGACAGGTCCCGCAATGAACGTTAACAGCTCAATATTTTGGGGGCGCGTGGCTTCGACAGGGAAGAGCCTACAGTGCGGCAGGCCGAGGCGCTATCCACCTCGTTAATCAGGTAGCAAAACAACAACTGCCAACGAAGCAGTTCCAGTAGCAGCCTAAAAGGCCGCTCGTCCAACCTTTCCTCGTCCCGGTGGGATTGGATTGGGCGACGAAATGCCGGGATGCATCAGACCCGATGCTGATTGAGGCCTGATTAAGATTAATCGGATGGCCCATTTATACTCTGTCTGTAGAGGCTGAACGGGTGACGTTAAAGTACAGACTAAGCTTGTAGAAGTGCTGGCAACTTTTTTCTGGACAGGGAGTTCGACCCTCCCTCGCCTCCACCATTAATAATTAACATGTCTGTTCAACCTTGGTGAGTTCACAAACAAACATTATTTGTTTAAGGAAAAAGAAAGCTGAATGATACAGGCATTAAACGAATTAACACATCTGTCGCTGTGGTGCAAAATTGTTAAGTTAAAATCCAAAGGTTTATCAAATTGTGCGGGAGTGAAGTGAGATGAGAAGTAAAAGTGTAGTTTGCTTTGTAGCTGTGATGCTGGCGTCATTGCTTACGGTAGCGGCAGTCATGCCGGGCTGCAGCATACCGAAATTCCTGGTAGATAAACCGGAAAAAGTGGTGATATACCACTTCGGCGATCTGAGAGGCCCTTACGCTGATGTAACAGCTCCGATTGTTGCTGGTTTCGAGGATTTTGCCAACTGGTACAATGAAGAGGAAGGCGGTATCGATGGTGTGCCGATTGCCCAGCATTATATAGACACTGGGGGTGATCTGCAGGCGGCTTTAAGAGCGTATGAGACCATTAAAGTCGCCAGGCCGTATCCGTATGTCTGCCTGTTGTACGGTTCCACCGAGGCGGAAAGGCTGCAGAGGGATTTCGTCGAGGACGGCATATGCTGTTTCACCAGCGCTCCACCGGGCATTTACCCGGTGGGTTACGAATTCTCAACTATTCCGACCTATGCTGATTCTCTGGGGGCTTTCATGGATTGGGTAACCGGTACGTGGAGCCAGAAGACCGGGCAGCCTGTACGGCTGTCCATTCTTACGTGGGACAACACCTATGGTAATGCCGTCAGGACTGAGGCAGTAAAAAAATATGCTGCGCAGAAGGGCATCGAGTTGGTCTATGATGACTTCTTCAAGGTGGAAGACAGCGATGTCGCAGCCCAGATGAAAGATATCAGGGATGCCGGGGCTAACTGGATTTATGATAATACACTGAGTACCGGCGTCCATGCAATTAATAGCTCCGCATTCGCACTGGGTATTCTAAGCAACGATATATTTGATACGGGAGAGGGCAAAATACACCGGGCTACCGGACCCTGGGGGATGGATGATTCATCCGTCATGCTGTCAGGCACACTGGCCGAAGGGATGGTCGGACCGCGCAGCATTGCTTCATGGTCGATGTCTGAGGAAATGGGTGTGGTCAAAGCTCTGGCGGCTTTTAACAAAAACAAAAGGGATCCTGAACAAAGAAATATAGGCTATCTTGCTACCTGGCCGGTGCTGTATACAGTATGCGACTGTATTAAAAATACTGTCAGTGAGAAAGGCTGGAAAAACCTAAACGGCGCCGAAGTGAAAGAGCAGTTTCTCAAATTGAAAGATTACAGCCCGATGGGGATGACGGTTTACACTTTTACCCCCGACCGCCCATCTCCTGATAAGACATTGATATTTAAAGTGGAAAGGGGCAGGCTGTTGCCTATTACCGACTGGGTGACCTGTCCTGACCTGCGGCCTGAATCATTCAAGCCCTGATTTACAACAGGCTAAGTACAAAAATAGAGTGGGGGCCCCGGCAGAATTGGGGTCCCCATCATCTTTATCCTGATAAGCCGAATTGCCCGACATGACCCCCTCCTTTTATATGATGATTTAGCCGTGCTATTTTACAGGCGCAGGGGCGCAAACGTTTACACTTGAATCCATGTAATTCTGACAATGCCCGTACCCCGGCCTTGACTATGTACCAGGGTACAGGCGCTGAAATTCGTACCTTTGGCTACCTGAGCAGCATATATTCGCTGTTGGGCTTGCCTACAATTTTTTCGGTTTTACCGCCGCAGGTTATTTCTGCTGTACAGTCTGCCACCAGTCGCCAGTAATATTGTTTCCAGGGGGCGGCATGTGCTATCTCGGCACGGGTGGAGATTGATGAACAGTGAACGTCCATTTTGAACTCTGCATCGCCGCTTTTAGCAGAAATGGCCAGGTCGCTGGGAATAGATTTGTTGTAAATCTCATCCCGGATTTCATTTGAAGATTTAAGGTCGAAATGGTCGGGTAAGAGAATGGGCGTATCGCCCTTGGCCAGGTAAAATCGTGATTCGTCGGGTTCTCCCTTGCGGGACGGGTACAGGTAATAATAGATCACGGTATATTCGGGATGATGCAGGCGTCCCCAGAACCATCTGTGCAGGCTGTCCTCCATCTCGCAGTTTCCCCAGTTATGGTCGTGATATCCCATACCCTTTACGTTGAATGCTTTATCCCCGACCCACAGCGTACCTTCTACCTCGGCACGCGGGCATGGCACCAGCCAGTTCTGCTTTTCGGTGCCGTTGTCATAGAGATATCCTTTTCCGAGAGGCTTCCAGCCGGGGAGTTTCCTGTGGAAGATGAGGTCCGCTCCTCCTCTCTTGCTTCTGCCGTAGATATGGTAGGTATCCTTGTCTTCCTGCCTGGCGAAATATTCACCCATCTTAACATCGCACTTTTCAGGGCTTAAGCTGCATTCTTTGGGATCGATGGGCTTTACTATGGCGATGTCTTCTCCTTCAGGAGTATATATCGACATGTTCAGCGCTGGAAAATGCGGTTTATAATGCGCAAATGGTTTATGGAAGCCCAGTGCGCAGGTGTAGCCATTATCGAAATGGCCGTCGAAATACCACCATTCATAGTAATCGGGAGTGTCGAAGAGATGAACCCCGTCATCTTTATCCTGATAACCCATTGTGCCTGACATAACAGTCTCCTTTTTTGATTATATTATACTATTTAAAAAGCATGTATTCGTGTATGGTCTCGCCCTGGACTTTTTCCGTTTTACCGTTTGCCTTGACCTCGGCGTTGTAGTCGGCCAGGAACCTCCAGTAAAAAGTCGGCCACTTGGCGGCGGCGCTCATATCAACCTTTTCAACAACGTTTTTGGTTATCATCTGGCAATTAAATTCCACACCCTTGTCATTGCAGGACAGAGTTAAATCTTTAGCATACTCTCTTTTTAGCTCGGGATCCGTCTCTATTTTGGCCTCTTTAAGGGTGTAATTCTGGGTGGCCAGCAATGGTTTATTACCCTGTCCAAGGTAAAGCTTGGCTGAGATGGGGGCCTTTTCATCCATCGGGTAGACCCAGCCGTATATCAGAGTATATTTCTCATCGTAGAGCCTGCCCCAGTACCATCCTTTGAAGTAGTCGTGCATATTGCAGTTGCCCCAGTTGTGATCATGATAGCCCCGGTTGCCCTTTACCTTTACCGGTGTCTCACCTATATATAATGTGCCTTCAACTTCCCCTCGCGGAATGGGTACACACCAACCCTGGACAGCGCCGGCTTCATCCAGCAGGGCGGCTGATCCGTCGGGTTTCCATCCCGGTAATATATTTTTAAAGGTTAATTCTGCGCCGGCGCGTCTGGTACGTATAAAGACCTTATAGCTACCGTCCTTTTCCTGCCGTACAAAATTATTTCCCATTTTAACGTCGCAGCGTTCCTCTGAAGCGATGCAGTCCTTGACATCGAAGGGTTTGAAGGTAACAACATTCTTACCATCGGGTGTGTAAATATGGAGCTGTATACCGGGCATGTGAGGTTCGGCGAAAACAAGGCGGTAGTGGAAAGTAATTACACATGAGTAGCCGTTATCGAATTGTGCATCAAGGTACCACCACTCATAATAGCCGTCTCCCGGGTAGGGGTGCAACGCGTCATCTTTATCCTGATATTGCGTAACCGGTAAGTTTGCCATTTAAATCTCTCCCCTTTTAATTTATTTAAAACTTTATCCGGACAAATTTTAAGCGTGCCCGGTATTAAACTATTATTACGCGTATGCGGAACACATGTTCCTGAACTGTTTCCCGCCCATGCTGGTTTATCCTAGGAACAGGCAGTTTATTTCGGATGATCAGGTTTTTGCAATATGGCCGAACCGGATTTTTCCGGCGGATAGGCCGCTGATATGCTTTTTAAAATATTTTCGGTCTGGCTGCGTATATATTCATCCAGCGTATATCCTTTATCCAGGAATAGCCTCCTCAAGACCCACATATGGCCCAGTATAATAATATTATTAGCTACTACTTTAATATTGGTTATCTTAAATTCCCCTGTTTTGCTGCCTTTACGTAAGAGTTTTTCAAATTCTGCAATAAATTTTATTTCCCTTTGGAAGATCCTTTCACGCAGTTCAGGCTGCAGGTTCCGCATTTCCTGGTAATAGAAACGCGCGAATTTATTAGCTTCAACCATGCCGCGAAAATACCTGTCAATGACCTTTATGAGGGCTTCCGTAGGTGTAAGTGTATTGTAACTGGTGGCTACCTGCTCTACGTTTGTAAAGAAGCGGTCGTCATAGTCGATCACGATCTGGAAGATATCTTCCTTGCTTCCTATATAGTAATAGAGGTGTCCCATGGACATGCCGCACGCCTTGGCTATGTCTCGAATAGAAGTGCGGTCGTAGCCCTGCTTGAGGAGGAGGGGTGCAGCGCATCTGGCGATATGTTCCCTGCGTTCGGAAATCAGTTCCGTATTGTTGCTGTAAGTTCTGATATCAGGTTTTTTCATTAGAGCGAGCGCTCTTTTTCTTTGTGAACATTATATATCAATGGAGATAATTGTCAATTCGGCAGTTCTGTATTGCACTTTATTACACAAAGTGATTTTTCTGTGATTTACAAAAACCCGGATAGCTCCTGTTTGGATAACAATGATGAAAGTTGCGATTCTGCTCCCGTTTGTCTGCCTGAGGGATATATACTATTTTTGGCTGTTGAGGATTATCTCCCCTGCTATCCTGGCCGCTTTACCCGGCGGGACCCGGCACTTTTTTATGGCGTTAGCGGCTACAAAGGCCGCCCCGTCCCGGGGGTCGTTCAGTTCAAAGCTGCGGCCGAAGATATGGCGCTGCACGTCGCGGCAGTTGCAGCCACCGAATTCCTCTTCAAAACGGCTGCACAGTTTGCGGGATGCGCTCATGGTGCGATCGGCCGCTGCCGAATCTTCCGGTTTTGCCCTGCCCATGGCAAGCCCCAGTGCCATAATAGCTCCGATAACGGCGCCGCAGGTCTCCCCTCTGAGTGCTATGCCGGGCATGGCTGTTGCGGCTTTGAGAGATTGCTCATTGCCTAAATTGAATTCTTCCTGGAGTGCCAGTAATGTGCCCTGTGCGCAGCTTGTAAAAAGCTCTTCGTAATCGCCGGCTTTTTGCTCGAGCCTGTCGAGTATTTCCCGCTGTGATTCAACCTCTTTCATATCATCTCCTGTTGTGGCTGGTATAGATAAGCCGGCATTGCCGGCGAAATCTGCTAATAGTCTACAAATGTAAAAAATATTTTACAAAAATTCCCGAACAGTTTTTACAAACGGGCTTTATTCTTAGCACATAACAAAAAAAGAAGGGGGAAGAAAATGAATAAAGTAGCAATCGTCAGTCTGGTTCTCATCGTAGCGATAATGGTCCCTGGCCTGGTAGGCTGCTCCGGGGAAACTGCCAGCAGCAGTAGCAGCAGTTCCAGTTCCACCGCAAGCACTTACACAACATCGGCCGCTCCGCAGGTCGTGGTGAAAACAGTACCGGTAATAGTTACCAAACCCGTACTGGTGCCTGTGACTAACACAGTAGTTGTTCATACGCCCAGCACTCCGCATCATCCGTTTTGGCACAACTGGCATTTGCCGTGGCATCATCCTCATCATCCGTAGTATTAAATTGAAATAGGTTTAAAAGGGGGGCCCATCGGGCCCCCTTTTTTCATTTACGGTTATCTGTGTGTGTTTATCTTGTAAATAAGTTTATGCCCCAGTAACCGAAATAGGAAAAGAAAATATGTTTCGGCAGCCGACCGGCTGCTCCTACCAGCAGGAATTTCCAGGCGGGGTATTTGAGTATGCCGGCGGCCAATCCGGCGATATCGAATAAGGGATTGGGTATTAAGGCGAGGACAAAGATCGTCCAGCTGCCCCACTTGCGCATCCATCCAACTATTTGCTCGTATGTTTTATTATCCGGTATTGCCATGCGCCCACTGTAGCCGAGCATATATCCCGTGAATTCTCCCAGTGTTGCCCCCAGACCTGATGCTACCCCGTACCAGAGCGTCTCCCAGGGGTCTGCTGAAAATGCGCCGAAAGCGGAAGTCATGGCCAGTCCCGGAATCGGGATAACAATCGTTGCCGAGGCAGCCGCAGAGATAATAAAGATGCCGATATATTTGAGCGCGCCGTACTGCCTGAGCGACTGTGAAAACTCCAGGATATTTTCGCGTTGCCAGAGTATCAGGAAAAACAGTGCGATGACCAGGATCAATGTGACGAGCTGCATTACACGCTCTTTAGTCCAGAAACCAGGGCGGATTTCCTCTTTTTCCTCCGCTTGTTCCAGTTCGGCCTTTACCCGCTCGTCGTCGTTTTTCATATCTGGGGCAACAGGCTTGCATATTTTTCGGTCCTGCTCAAACCTGCCTCACTCTGGATCAACCATGTCATCCAGCACAGCTCTATTGCCCTGTAGCCTGTCCGGGTCGCCAGGTTTTCTACCAGCAGTATAAAATCCAGGTCGCTTGCGGGCTCAGGGATATTGGCCTTATTGAATATCTCGTACAGCACTCTTTTCACAATTTTATCGGGCATGACGGTGTCCACACCGCCCATCATCCGCAGATACTGATACGTGTTAATGCCGACGCCATTTATACTGCCTATCGGGTCTTTCTCCCATCCGTCCAGTCGAGCGTTTTTAGCCCACATGATCAATGCTGCCCGGTCATCCAGGTTATTGCCATTTTTCAGAGTCACCAGGCAGCGGGCAATTTCTTTGGCTACTTTCCATGAACGGCAGTTCTTCCATATCTCCCGGAGCTTAATATCATCTGCATCAACCAGCTCATCCAGCGACCGTATTTTTCCTGTTTCTACGTATTGCTGACGGAAGAGATCTACTTTGGGGACGACGGATTGAAAATAATTCAGCCCGATGGAGTCGAAAGCCGCATCGATTACCATAAGAAGGGCGCTGCTGTTCCACCTTTTACCTGCCAGACAGCGCTTGCAGTGTTCATGCACCATCGGAGCTTTTTTCATGTAGCTACCGACTATTTTGGAAAGCTTTAAATTGTCTGTTTTATTCTGCATGTCAGATAGCTGTAACGATCAGCTATTATATCCTCCACCAGCCTAATACCAGTACTATAATCAAGGCCACACCGGCTATTATAGCGCCGATCCATCCCAGCAGTGAGAGCACTGTAACGATCACCCCGGCCATCAGCACTCCCAGAAAAATAGAAAATATGGACGGCCAGAATTTTAACCCCATGATGAAAGACAGTATGGAACCGGTCCATGCCCCGGTTATCGGCAGAGGGATACTCACTAATATGGTCAGCCCCAGCCATTCGTATTTCAGAATTTTTTCTTCGTGTTTGCGTGTCCGGGCAAATACCCAGTCGACTATTTTTTTGCCAGGCTTGACCATACTGGCGATGCGTGCAAAAAAATCCAGGAATAACAATAATATGGGAACCGGAAGCATGTTTCCTATAATGGATATAAAGAAAGCCCAGTACCATGTCATCCCGAACGTGTGTATGCCGACAGGTATCGCTACACGCAGCTCGGCGATGGGAAGCGCTGCGATAAGCATGACGATGATTTCGGGAGGTATATTGAGGCTGATCAGCTGTTCAAGCATAATTTAATTATATATACCTCGTGCAACAGGTAAATCATTATAACATCAAACGTATCTGAGGAGGGAAAACAGTGACGTAAGCTGTTGCAAGATGATTGAATAATGGTTTATTCTTAATAAACAGTGTCGAAAAATATATCGTTGAGGGGATAGTATGTCCGGACATTCTAAATGGTCTTCCATTAAAAGGGCAAAAGGTGTCACCGATGCACGCCGCGGTGCACAGTTCACCAAACTGACGCGCGAAATTATTATTGCAACCAGGCAGGGTGGCCCCAGTCCTGAAGGTAACTTCCGTTTACGCCTGGCAGTACAGAAGGCACGTGAAGCCAATATGCCCAAGGACAATATAGAGAATGCTATTAAAAAAGGAAGTGGGGTGGGAGAGGGGGCAACTTTGACTGAAATGGTCATGGAAGGCTATGGTCCAGCCGGGGTCGCCATCATGGTTGAAGCTATGACTGATAACCATAACCGGACCGTCGCTGAGATTAGAAGCACTTTTATGAAATACAATGGAAACCTGGGTGAGAATGGCTCGGTTGCCTGGATGTTTGATAATACCGGCGTGATAACTGTGGATACTGAGGGCATTGATCCCGATGAGTTTGCGCTGACGGCGATTGATGCCGGCGCCAAAGATGCTAAAGAAGATAAGGGCAGTCTGGAGATTTACACGGATCCCAAGGACTTCGAAACAGTTAGGCTGGCCATTGAGAAACGCAAGAAAATCATCTCTGCAGAAGTCACCATGCTGCCCAAGAATACAATTTCACTGCCGGAGAAGGAGTCCCTGCAAACGGTCAAGCTGATTGATAAGCTGGAAGATCTCGACGATGTACAGCACGTATATTCCAATCTTGATTACAGTGATGCGTTAATTGAGAAACTGAACTCCGAAGCATAGCTGCAATATCTTGACAGAGAACGGGCATGATAAATAAAAGTGTGACTGTGGCAGTGCCGTTGGACATGCCTTTTGCAGAGATATAATTAGCCAACAAGTAATAGAGGAAGTTAATATTGCGTGTACTAGGTATTGATCCGGGCACATTGAACATGGGCTACGGTGTTATTGATGAGCAGGGCGGAAGTATTACTATGGTAGTTTGCGGGGTGCTCTGCGTACCGCAGAAAATGCCAGTCGAACAGAGGTTGTGTGACCTGCATGGCGGACTGGTCAAGTTGATTGTTGAGTACAGACCCGAAGTGGTGGCGGTCGAGGAGCCTTTTGTGGCCGGAAATGCACGGTCTGCCCTGGCTATAGGGCGGGCGCAGGCGGTAGCTATCCTGGCGGCGGCACAGTCAAGGCTGCCTGTATTCCGTTATATGCCTACCCAGGTCAAACAGCTGGTGACGAGCTACGGCAGAAGCAGCAAAGGACAGGTCCAGCAGGTAGTCAAGCTGCAGCTCGGGGTCTCTGATTTGCCCGAGGCCAGCGATGCTGCGGATGCTCTGGCAGTAGCCATCTGTCACCTGAATCAAAAGCATCTTAACGAGGTGCTTAACAGGGGCTATTGAATTTAAATATGATTGCAGCTATTGAAGGTACACTGGTAAGCAAGGGCAACAACTCGGTAATCGTTAAGGCCGGCCCCATATCTTTCCTGGTGAATGTTTCCGGGTCTACCCTGTCCAGGCTGGGGCACACCGGTAATACCGTATTCCTGCATACCCATCTTTATGTCAGGGAAGATAATATCTCGTTATACGGCTTTTCATCGGCGTTGGAGCTGTCGCTTTTCGAGCAGTTGATCACCGTGAGCGGTATCGGGCCCCGGGT
>JAFGLP010000096.1 GCA_016927965.1 Dehalococcoidia bacterium | reverse complement strand
CTTTCCAGCGCTAGATACTCACTCGCCGATATACCAGCCAGAGCGCCGCTAGCTGTACAAGAAATGAGATGTCGATCAGCGCTGATAACTTCACCACACGCAAATACTCCTTGCTTGCTGGCCATCATTTTTTCATTGACCATAATATAGCTACCGTTAATCCCCAATCCAGACTCTCGTGCCACTCGGATATTTGGCTCTGTCCCAACACAGATGACTACCCAATCTACAGCTATTTCCTTTTTATCCCCGTTCTTATTATTAATGATTAATACACTATCAACTTGATGATGTCCTCTTATTTCCCTGACCTCGGTACTATACAAAATATCCACGCCTTCCTTTTCAAGCTTTTTTATCATATTTGGATATGCTCTAAGCGCCTCTCTTCGATGAGCGAGGCCAACCCATGCGGCACCCGCGGATTTAGCTACTAGTGCGCTCTTGGCTGTGGAATTCCCCCCGCCGACAACCAGTATTCGCTTTCCGGCAAACTGGCCAGCGTCTCTCTTCGCATAATAAGACACACCTTTCCTGATAAATTCATCCTCACCTGATATACCAAGCTTCTGCATTGTACTGCCCGTAGCTATTATGATTACCTTTCCTTTATATTGAGCCGTCTCTGTAATCACAATTCTCTCATCGGCATTGATATTTACCACATTTTCATGCTTTAGCTCTGCTCCGACGCCTTGAGGAGGTGATAACGTAGCTTGTTTTTCCAGGTGTTCTACAAGAATAGCTCCGTCACCTGGTAGAAAACCAGGATAATTGGATACTGTGGAAGCTATGGCAGCTTGGCCGCCAACCCAATTACACTCTAAAACAAGTGTGTTCCATCCATCCAGCTTTGTAAATATTGCTGCTGATAATCCAGCAGGTCCCGCTCCTATTATGATCACATCCCGTTCTTCCATCTAATTTCCTCCTCGCTTCTCATAAATCTCCTATACCAATCTCAGCAGGCTTAAGTACCGTGGCTTTTTTAAATCATATAATGACCACTTGGCACGAATCTGCGTTTTCCCTTTTAGAAAAAGCATAAATATTTTATGTCTGTTATTATTTTCTCTATCCATAAAGGCATATGAGCTTTCTTCTATCTAGCTACTTCCTAATTTATCTTCTGGTAATGAAGTCACGTTGTCCAGCAAGCGTTTTAATACCCCCCGCTCTTGAAATCCAATGCGTTTCTCCAGCAGTTGAGAATTAGAAAATACGAGTATAGTGGGCATGGTGGTTATACGAAATCTGGTTGACACCTCTGGGCTTCTGTCCACATTTATCTTAACAAACTTCACACTACCCTCATATCTCTTGGCTAACTCATCAGCTATAAGACATGTTGGATAACAACTGCGACACCATTCCGCAGTGAAGCAGGCTAACACTGGTAGCTTACATTTGAGGACTTCCCCGTTAAAATCCTCATCTTTTATTTCTTTAATAGCGGTGTCTCTTTTCATTTGCCACTGCACCCTTGACAACGACCTTCAAGGTACAATTCAACCTTATCGATTTTAAACCTGTATTTATTCTTTAAAGTGTCTATTAACTTCTTGATGAGTGGGCTTTTAAACTCAATTACCTTACCGCATACCTGACAAATCAGGTGTTGATGTTCCGAGGTTTGCTTAATCTCGTAGTAGCAACGGACTTTGTCTAATCTCATCTCATCGATTAGGCCGAGTTCCTTGAAGAGGTTGAGATTACGATATACTGTTGCCTGACTTATAGACTCATCTCTGGCACTTGCACGGCGATAAAGTGTTTTTGCATCTAAATGCCCATCAGCTTCTTGCAGAAGTTCCAGAAGCATCCGTCGCTGGGAGGTAAAAGGATGCCCTTTAATTACATTTCTGTCGTTGCGAATGCGACTCATTATCAACTGTAATTTTAAATTATTACGTTTTCTTTTGTCAACAAGCAGCTTCTGATTCAAGAAGTGTCTAAAGGGAGAATTTTTATATTACTGACAATGTTAAAGTCTGTATGGCCTTACCACGGTTGATCCTCAGGTTAACTTAGCTGCTATGACAGATCAATGTATTTCAATTATTACTACCTTTCAGGCGGAATTCTTTTCTCAAAGGGTTCTTTACGAATCAAGCGGCGATAGTAGGCGTTCGATTGATATAGAGCAGCCGCCGGATTGTGCCCGAAGACCCTGTCCTTGGCAATAAGCACTGTTACCGGTGCTTTGGCATATTTGAAAAACAGTGAGTCATGCCCCACACATAATCCTACCAACACATTAAAATCCACCTGCGAATCATTCAATATTTCAGCCTGAGATATAGGGCTGCACATTGTCTCCCAGCGGTCTGGCCCAATAAATGTGTGGATTATTTTTTGATCGTCTCTGATTCCAATCCTTTCTTTAGGTATCCCGCCTGCTTTACAGCAGACGGAAACTACTTCAAACCCGCGGTTTTCCAATATCTGGGTCAATAGCTCTGCCTCATTTTTTAGCCCGATGCAAAAGGCAACGCCCAGTTTCCTGTAACCCATCTTCTTGGCGAATTGAATAACCTCCTCCACTCTGGGATTACGCGACATCAGTCCCTCAGGCATATTCATGTAATTCTCAAATTCCTGAATTGATGCCTGACGAACAAACTCTCTTATCTCCGGCTTGTCGTATTCCTTAACTGCTTTTTCAATTATCTCCGCTTTAATCTTTGTTGGACAGTTATCCGGTCCCTCCATATAATGCTCGCTGTTGCAAACAGTCTTCGAACACCGGGAACAATTTATATTTGTCTCCATAATATTCATCCATCCTCACTGTTTAAAGTCAGAGTTGCATTGATCTACCCTGTAATAAGCAGCATTATAATTCACTATCGATACACTTTGAATATCTTGGATCAAAATATTTTATCAGGCAATAAATATACAGCCTGTAATTGCATACCGCAATCATAAGACCCTGGTCACCAGTTTGAGTTCGGTCGCTGCCACCATATCTTTCTACTCTATTTTAATGCAGCGCTTCTATTAATCGTGGCATTGCAATCGGGTCAACGCTGACTAACAGATACTATCAGGCATTTGGATGCCGAGATGTCATAGATGCGCATAAGAGCTTTTGTAAATAAGTGGAAAATAGAATATAATCATTCAATCTGCGTGGTGACTGATATTGCCGATCGCAAGCACTTGTAACTAAAGTGTCTTATGCGCTGGCAATAAAATGAAGTGTTGGATTGGATTTGTCAGTTAACTTCGGCCTGACAGATGGAAAACTTATTAAAGAAAATCAAAGAGCATTTAATCTGAATACACGATAATTACGAATCGTCTTAATATAGCTGCAATACAGTATTAAAGCGGATATAAATAATTAAAAATTTTACAGGAGATTTTATTTATGATACAGACAGATGTATTGGTACTGGGTGGTCTTTCGGGAATAACGGCAGGAATGAGTTCCAAGCGGCATTATCCAGACAAGAAAGTTGTACTGGTCCGTAAGGAAGGAACCGTATTAATTCCCTGCGGGATACCGTATATTTACGGAACACTCGGCGGCCCTGAGAATAACGTAATACCGGACGGAATGCTGGAAAGCAACGGGATCGAACTGATCAAAGGTGAAGCGGTTACGGTGGATCGCAAAAATAAAGTGGTTACGCTTCAGGACGGCCAGGAAGTAAGTTATGACAAACTGGTATTTGCGACGGGGTCTCTGCCAATGGTGCCGCCTATTCCTGGTGTCAATAAAAATAACGTCTACCCGGTAAAGAAAGAGTTCGATTATCTTAAAGCTGTTTTTGAGGACATGAAATCGGTCAGAAACGTATTGATAATTGGCGGTGGTTTTATTGGAATGGAGTTTGCTGACGAATGCCGCAAAGGGCGGGATGTGAATGTAACTGTTGTCGAAGCCCTTCCGCATTGTTTACAGCTGGCTATGGATGACGAGTTTTGCGCTGAAGCAGAGGCAAAGCTTGCCGAGACCGGCGTAAAGATCCTGGTTAATACCAAGGTGGAGGCCATTCTGGGAAATGGCACCGCTACTGCTGCAAAACTATCCGGAGGTGCTGAATTAAAGACAGATATGATCATTCTCGGGATTGGTGCGGTTCCCAACACTAATCTCGCCCAGAGCGCAGGAATTGAATTGGGCTTCAATAAAGCCATCAGGGTGGACCGCTGTATGCAGAGCTATAGCGATCCTAATATATTTGCCTGTGGTGATTGTGCAGAAAAACCCTCTTTCTTTACAGGCCGCCCTGTTGGGATAATGTTAGCCTCAATTGCCACATCTGAGGCCCGCATAGCTGGAGCGAACCTTTTTTCGCCGGTTCACCAGAATTGCGGTGTTATCAGTGTATTTTCAACCATGGTTAATGGGCGGGCATTCGCTGTGGCAGGCCTGACGGAGCGTATGGCCAGACAAATCGGAATGAAATTTGTTACCAGTACTCATGAGGCGCCCGATACTCATCCAGGAGGGATGCCTGATTCATGTATGACAAAGGTAAAATTAGTATTTGCCAAAGATACGGGGGTAATTTTGGGAGGGGCCATATCGGGAGGGAAATCGGTTGGTGAAATGATCAATGTCTTGAGTGCGTGCATCATGCACAAAATGACTGCCCATGACATAACGAAATTCCAGATGGGAACGCATCCGGCATTGACATCTTCTCCCATAGCGTATCCCATAGTTAATGCAGCATGCAAGGCTGTGATCCCCATACAGCGATGATGAGCGGAACAGGTTTTAAGGCCGCGCACAACTGAACAAAACCCTAAACTCCAAATACTAAACAAATACAAAAAAACAAAGCTCAAAATTAAAAGGTTTTG
>JAFGLP010000095.1 GCA_016927965.1 Dehalococcoidia bacterium | reverse complement strand
GTCCAGCTTCAGGGGTTCACTCCAGAAGATTACAGGAACAAAATAACCCACTCCAAAACTGCTAAATGTCCGTTTAATCCCCTCAAGGAAGAGGATATTGAGCAGGTCAGAAAGGTTCTTCCCCTGATGGATTATATAGCCCGCTCTTTATTGCAATACGAAGAGGATAATCTTCCCTAGTCTTTTTTATCTTCCTTCTCTCCACCCCCGGCCCGTTTGATGGCCTCGGCCATCTCGGTCAGCTTTTTGTCGACCAGTAAGTTCACCGTTTCTTCGGGATACTTTCCGTCGGGGCCTTTTTCGCCCAGCGGCATCCCGGTGAGTATTTCGATGCCTTCATCGATTGTTTTTACCGCGTAAATATGGAACCTGCCGTCCTTAACAGCTTCGCTCACCTCGTCCTCCAGCATCAGGTTGATCACGTTCTGCCGGGGTATCATTACGCCCTGGTCACCGGTCAACCCTTTATCCTGACATGACTTGTAGAACCCCTCGATTTTCAGGTTGACGCCGCCTATGGGCTGGACCTCGCCCTTCTGGTTAACCGAGCCGGTCACGGCGATGTTCTGCCTGATGGGCACGCCGCTGATGCTGGACAGGATGGCATACAGTTCCGCTGATGAAGCGCTGTCCCCATCCACGCCCTCGTAGGACTGTTCGAAGCAAATACTGGCCGACAGCGAGAGCGGCCTTTCCTGAGCATATTTCCACCCCAGGTATCCGCTGAGTATCAGCACGCCCTTGTCGTGCGTGCTGCCGCTCAGCTTGGCCTCACGCTCAATATTGATCACCCCACCACGCCCCAGGAATGTCCGTGCGGTGATGCGGTTGGGCTTGGCGAAAGCTATGTCACCCATGGAATAGACCCCCAGCCCGTTAACCTGTCCTACCACCTCACCCCCGACATCGATCATAATCTGCCCGCGATCGATCATCTCCTGTACTCGTTCATCCACCAGGTTGTGCCGGAAACGCCTCTCCTCTATGGCGCGCTGAACGTGCTTCCCCGTTATCAGCTCCGCCCCCTCTTTTGCCGCCCAGTAGTTGGCTTCCTCCACCAGCTCCTTGATCTGGGCAAAGCGGGTCGACAGCTTCTCCTGGTCGGATACTATGCGGGCGGCGAACTCTATCGTCCGCGCCACCCCGGCCGGGTCGAAATGCCTGACCTTGCATTTGTCGCAGATCCCCGAGATGAAAGCGGCATAATCCATGATATTTTTTTCCGTTATATCAATCTGCGAGTTGAAATCAGCTTTTACCTTGAAGATCTCCCAGTATTCCTCGTCCATAACGGACAGCATCTGGTAGAGATAGGCGTCCCCGATTAAAATGACCTTGGTCTTGATCGGCATGGGTTCGGGCCGCATGCCCTGCGGCACGACCATCCCATATTGCTCAAAGGGGTCTTCCACCCTGATCTCCTTGTTGCGGATGGAGCGTTTCAGTGCCGGCCATACGCCCATGTTGGACAGCACATCCAGTGCTCCCAGCAGCAGGTAGCCGCCGTTGGCCAGCGCCAGCGCTCCCGGCTTGATCATAGTATGGTCGCTCAGATATCCGCCCAGCAGGAACCGGCGCTCGATTTTACCGAACAGGTTGCCGAAGTTAGGATTGGGCTCTACGATGACCGGCGGTCCGCTGACCTCCGTATTATCGATATACACGTTGACCAGGAATGGCAGGAAGGGATTACGCCCCGACAACACGGACTGGCTGAACAGCACGCCCGTCTCGTGGTTGACCGCCTCCTCCCCTTCCTTGAAAAGGGCAAGGTTCTCCAGCGTATAGTTCTTGAGGCCCTGCAGGAACTGTCCAACTTTAGTATCTTCAGGATAGCGTGCAAATAGGGGTGCGAACAGGTGCGATATGGTAAAATCGCCGATCTCCTTGTCGGCGTTCTCAACTTTCTTGACCGTCTTTTCCCGTATCCCCACTGCCTTTTCAAAGCTCGACTGCAAGCGTTTTTGAAGAGCCCGCCGCTTGGCTTCCAGCGCTTTCCTGTCCTTCTCGCTCAAAGCCACATACTCTTTCTCCTCCATAGGCCGATCTTCCAACAGCGGCACCAGGGCCGGCCCGGCTTGCGTCATCTGCAGATAGAAATTCTGTAGTCTGGCTTTCTTTTGCAGGCCCTCGAAAAGTTTCTGCTGATCGCCCTGTCCTTCTTCCATCATTCGCTTGCGCTGGGTTTTGTAATCCTCACTGGAAAAGGCCCTCTTCAACTCCTCTTTGGTCTTAGTCAGCAGCTCGCTGATCTGCGCTTTGAATTGCCTGGCCGTACCGCGCGGCAGGCTGACGATTTGCGCCCGGTCCGGCTCCTTGAAATTGTAAAGGTAGCACCAGTCGTCCGCTCTGAATACCTCTCCCTTGACTTCCTTCTCCCTGATAATCTTCTCTATATAGCTCTTGACGACTGTTGTTTTACCCGTCCCGCTCAACCCGGCCACATAAATATTGTACCCGTCCATCTCCAGGTTCAGTCCGAACTCGATGGAACGTATGGCGCGCTCCTGCCCGATAAACTCCCCCAGCGACTGCAGCTCACCGGTCGTGGTGAATTTGAACAGGGCAGGGTCGCATCTCCAGCTCAGTTTATCAGCCGGCACCTCGTATTTCCTCAGCTCCATCATGTCCTCCATACTCATATTGTGCAGATTTTTCTTGTTATATCATCCGGACCAGGCGGCCAGGCCGCCTGCTATCATACCACCGCAGCTATCAGCTACTCCTCCATCTCCACACGAAAGCGGCAGCTGTCGTCCCCGCGTGTAAGCAGCTTGCTGAATCCCTTGAATTTAAACTTCGGATTCAGCGCCGTGTACATGGACACGGCCGATTCGTTCACACAAATGGCGCACAGGTCAGGCTCTTTAGACCATACTTTGGCCACCGGACAGGTCTTCAGCTCTTTTTCAAACGCTTGGGGCGAATTCTCTATATAGCCGTCCCAGACATTGGCGAAGCCGTCGTCTATCATATCCTGGATTTTCGGTAGCTTCATACAGTCCTTATAATCATCCGGCCCGGTGCCTGTCAGAGTCATCCACATTTTGGCGCCTTTCTGTCCGTCTTTGGCGTACGCTTCCTTCAGCCTGTTGACGAACTTCTCCCCACCCACTTCCTTACCTATCCGGTAGAGCAGCACCATCTGACGCGCCAGGCCTTCCGTCCAGTTCTTATACCGCTTCCCCATCTCCACTTCACTGTAGCCGTAATTCTCCGTCTCATGCTTTTCCGACATTTTGCCTCCCTTAATCTGATTTACTTATCACGAGGGATTTCAACATGCTCCGCTTAACTGGTATCAGTTATATGCACACGATATATTCCGCTATCCCTCAATGATAGCCGGTCCGTTCAAATTACGCCGCTGTTTTCATGTGCCGTGACTAATCTTCCATTTCCACGCGGAAACGGCAGGTCTTCTCACCTTTGGGCATCAGCTTGCTGAAGCCCTTGAATTTGAATTTGGGATTGATCTCTTCGACCATGCCGGCGCACAGCTCGCTTATGCAGAAGGCACACAGGTCCGGCTCTCTTGACCAGCTTCTCGCTGCCGGGCAGGTGTAGACCTCTTTTTCGAAAGCTTTGGGCGAATGTTCGATATAGCCGTTCCAGAAATTGGCATAAGTATCATCCATCAGGTCCTGGATTTTATTCAGGTTCATGCAATCATTGAAATCTTCCTTGGTAGTGCCGGTGGCGGCCATGTATGCTTTAGCCGCCCGCTTGCCCTGCTTGCGGTACTCCTGCTTGAGCAATTCAACAAATTTTTCGCCGCCGGCTTCCTTACCAACCTTGTAAAGCATCAGCATCTGCATTGCCAGTGACTCGGTCCAGTTCTTGTAACGCTTGCCCATCTCCGCTTCACTCACCGGGTATTTCTCATAATCCGGAACTTCAGCCATTTTATCCTCCTATAGCAGTTGTTTCATATCATATTATATTATTCTATTGCCACCACCGGGACGTTTTCGGTCAACACCTTACACAAGGCCGTCTGTCATCTCGACAAGGTGGACAGGTTCAAATGAATCGAACTTAATGTCCCTGACATGGCGCATATCCTGCCATATAATTTTGTAACCTTTCATGGCACGGGCAAAGCCAACCTTCTTCTGCCATAAAGCGCTTTCCTCCGTCGATGCCTCGCTCAGGTCACCAACTATCCCGGTCAGCCTGACTCCCGGAGGTGATGAAAACTTACCATCCATCAGCGATTTTCCCCAGAACATTTTGTCAGCGTTGACAGCTAGTATGCAGACACGTTTATTATGATTCAGGTTCTCCGGGAGACGGCTGGGAAACTCCTCGAAATAGAAACCGCTGTGGTCATCCCGTAAGAACAGCCCTCCGATAGGAGTTATGTGAGGTGAACCGTCGCTGTTCACACTGGCTACAGCAAAGTGAAAACAGCTTTTATAAGCTTCGTCAAATACCTTGCGGATGGTTGTCCAGTTATCGCCGATTTCCATCTCAGCCTCCTCTTAAAGATTGCCTATACATTAGCAAAAATCCGGACTTCTTAACAGCCTACTGAGACATGCCGTACATGAAGTAATGAGCGCCATCTGTATCAACTCTTAACAAATACACTTGCAGGCAACTGATATAATAAAAACTGCAACATACATTTAGTGATACGGGAAAAATTAAAGAGAACAGCTTTGTATAAAATCGCTTTATCTATCGTGAGCTGTATTACGGTCATTTTGTTATGCCTGGCCTGCACGCCTTCCACCAGCACCAGCAGTGAACAAACAGACAATACAGCCGCTTCAGAAACGGCTCCCTCTACCAGCACAGTTACAGGCAAAAGTACCACCCAACCGGCAACCACCGCCGCCCCAACCGCCAACCCCATAGCCGGTCTGCCCATCATAAATTCATTTATGGCTGACCCGGCCATCATTTCTCCCAAGGGTCTGTCTAACTTAAAATGGGACATTTCTGACGCTACGGCAATTTCCATCAGTCCCGATTTAGGAAGTGTAAGTCCCATCGGCACCAGGATGATACAGCCATCGACATCGACGCAATACAAGGTCACCGCTTCCAATGCCAAAGGGGCCGTCACAGCCGTCGCCACGGTGATGATAGAGAAACCCTATTCCTACCTGCTGCCGGTAGTGCTCAGTTATAAATTGAACCCGCGGATTATCAGTGAAAATGATACCTGTACCCTATCCTGGAACGTTTACGCTGCCGATTATGTTACGCTGGAGCAGACAGCCGCCGATGTTACAACGGAGATCTCTTCCAGGTTGACCCCTAAAGGGAAGCTAATCCTTACACCTGCCTATGCACTTACATCAGGGCAACTGAACGCGCTTGCTGAGACGCCTATAACGGTAACCACCACCAGCTATACGATTACGGCCACCAACAGGGTGGGGGAATCGTCAGCGGCGGTTGATGTCACTGTATTAAGGAAAGCCATCATACCCAAACCCGATATCCCCATAATCTTCGACAATATGACCGTGATGGCAGCAACTGTTTTACCTATTATAAAATGGTTTTCCGCAGAACCGTATACCATCATCCAGGGAAATACGGCAACCCTGACCTGGGAAGTAGACCAGGCAGACGAGGTGACGCTCAACGGCGTTGCAGTAGAAGCTAAAGGCAGCCAGGTAGTCTCTCCTGCCGGAGCCACCTCCTATACTCTTTATGCCATCAACGAATACTGGACCAGCATAAAGACGGTTACCATATACGTCCTCGGATATGCACCGGAATATTTCAAACCCGTCGCACAGTGATGAAGAAATCAGGAGTTGCGAGCCGGTGTGCTGGCAGGCCACAGCGGCACCATCAAACACCTGCCCGAATTCAATGAAGTGGAATAATCCCCCGGCCGGCCTGCTTAAAATTGACACTCTTTTCCGGCCCGTGTTATCATCTCTCTCAAATGGTTAAGGCATTTACCTTTGTTACTCCCAACCGCACCAGCAGCAACTGGTGGTGGCGCGGCATGCTTTTGCATGTCCAGGAGGACATGGCCTGAAACCATAAGCTGATCAGCTAACAGTTGCGCAAACATATTAACCCTCCTGGATGTCCAGGAGGGTTTTTTTATTCCCCATCGAATCAGCAGGAGGAACTCATATGAGTAAAAATAAACAAAACGGGACCACGGCGGTTTCCCCGGGAAATACCAGGCGGTACACACCGTCTTTAGACGAGGTGAGAAGACTGGCCGCTGAAGGCAACCTGGTCCCCATCTGGCGTGAGATCGTGGCAGACCTGGAAACGCCGGTTTCGGCATTCCTCAAGGTAAGCCGCGGCAGCTATTCCTTCCTGCTGGAAAGCGTGGAAGGCAGGCAGCGGACAGCCCGCTACAGCTTCATCGGTACGGAACCGGATAAGATAATCATCAGCAGGAAAGACAATAAGACCGGCTCCCTGAATAAAGTAAAAGCCGAACTGCGCAAATACCAGCAGGTGCCCGCTTTCGGGCTTCCCCCGCTGAGCGGCGGGGCCGTCGGCTACCTGGCATATGAGACAGCCGAACGTTTCGAGGACCTGCCGTCACCCTCTAAGGACTCTCTGGGACTGCCTGAAGCTGTCTTCATGCTGTCCAATACCATGCTGATTTTCGACCACGTTACACATAAGATCATCATCCTCAGCCATGCCCATATAGAAGACGACGTTGAAAAGGCTTACCGCAAGGCCGCCCGTAAAATAGACGAGATCGAGGAAAGGATAAAGGGGCCACTCCCCCTCGCAGTGGAACACCCGGCCCCACTAAAAACCCCGGAGATAAATTCGAACTTCTCGCAAGCCGATTTCGAGAAATGTGTAACCAGAGCCAAGGAGTACATAACCGCAGGGGAAGCTATCCAGGTAGTGCTCTCCCAGCGCCTGTCTGTAAACACTGCAGCGGCTCCTTTTGATATCTACCGTGCCCTGCGGACCATCAATCCATCGCCTTATATGTTCTTCCTCCACCTGGGCGATTTCCATGTCCTCGGCGCATCGCCCGAGATACTGGTCAGAGTGGATGGAGACGCTGTAATGACACGTCCCCTGGCAGGCACACGTCCCCGCGGCACTGATGAGATAGAGGATGAGGCTCTGGGCCGTGAGCTGCTACTGGATGAAAAAGAACGTGCCGAGCATATTATGCTGGTGGACCTGGGCAGGAACGATATCGGACGCATCAGCGAGCCCGGCTCCGTGGAGGTCAGCGACCTGATGGAAATAGAGCGCTATTCACATGTCATGCACATGGTTACCCACGTGCAGGGCAAGCTCAAACCGGACTGCACTTCCTTCGATGCTTTGCAGGCCTGTTTCCCGGCTGGCACCGTTTCGGGTGCGCCCAAGATCCGCGCCATGCAGATCATTGCCGAGCTCGAACCCGAGCAGCGCGGGGTCTACGCCGGCGCCGCCGGCTATTTTTCACACAACGGCAATATGGATATGGCCATAGCCATCAGGACAATGGTGGTCAAGGACGATACGGCCTACGTTCAGGCAGGCTGCGGCGTAGTCTACGACAGCGTACCCGAACGTGAGTACCAGGAGTGTTTGAACAAAGCCCGGGCGCTGCTCAAAGCCATCGAGCAGGCCGAAGATATATATACATCGGAAAGGAGATAACATGCTGGTATTAATCGATAACTATGACAGCTTTACCTACAACCTCTTCCAGTATCTCTGCGAGCTAGGAGAGAACGTGACCGTGGTACGCAACAACAAGACCACGCTGAAGAAGATAGCCCGGCTGGAGCCGGAGAAGATTGTGATCTCACCGGGGCCCTCCACGCCTCTCAATGCGGGCATCTCCAATGACGTGATCAAGCAGCTGGGACCGAGCCTCCCCATACTGGGAGTATGCCTGGGCCACCAGTGTATCGGCCACAGCTACGGCGGCATTATCTGCCGGGCCGGCAAGATAATGCACGGTAAATCATCACAGGTACATCATAATAACCAGGGCCTTTTCGCCGGGCTGCCCAACCCCTTTTATGCCATCCGCTATCATTCGCTGGTAGTCAACCGGGACACCCTTCCAGACTGTCTTGAAGTCACCGCCTGGACCGATGACGGCACCATCATGGGACTTCGCCATCGTGAATATTCAGTCGAGGGCATACAGTTCCACCCGGAGTCTTTTATGACACAGTGCGGAAAGGACATACTCAAGAATTTTCTGAACGTAAGGAGAAATTAAGGTGATTAAAGAAGCGATCGGGAACCTGATTGCAGGCAACTCGCTAACCATGCAGGAAGCGTCCTCCGTCATGGAGGAGATTATGGATGGTATCGCTACACAGGCTCAGATGGGTGCACTGCTGGTTGCACTCAGGCTGAAAGGCGAAACAGCAGAAGAAGTGGCTGGTTTCGCCAGCGTCATGCGCTCCCGGGCCCGGCAGGTTACGGTAGCAGGGCCTGTGGTCGACATCGTCGGCACGGGAGGCGACGGCCAGAATACCTTCAACATCTCCACCGCCTCCGCTTTCGTGATCGCCGGGGCCGGCCTGAAAGTGGCCAAGCACGGCAATCGCGCCATGAGCAGCCGCTGCGGCAGCGCAGATGTACTGGAGGCGCTGGGCGTAAAAATAGACCTCACACCCGAACAGGTACAGGCTTGCCTTGAGAACGCCGGCATCGGCTTCATGTTCGCACAGTCTTTTCATCCTGCCATGAAGTTCGCAGCTACGCCCAGGAAAGAGATCGGAATACGCACTGTCTTCAACATCCTCGGCCCTCTGACCAACCCGGCGGGAGCGCAATACCAGGTAATCGGAGTGCCCAGTGAGGAGATCGGTGAGAAAATCTCTCAGGCGCTGGTCCACCTGCATACCGGCCGCTCACTGGTGGTACACGGCCTCAGCGGGGTTGATGAACTGTCTATCTCCGGCAAATCCGCCGTGTGGGAAGTCAGCGGACAGGACGCAGCAGTATCACGCAGATACCTGAGTCCTGAAGAGCTGGGCCTAAAAAGCGCCTCCCAGGACAGCCTCAAGGGAGGCACGCCGCAGGAAAATGCAGCGATACTGCGCTCGATACTGAACGGGGAGAAAACAGCCCGGCGCGACGTGGTGCTGCTTAACGCCGCCGCCGGAATATATATAGGAGGAAGAGCTGAGGACCTTCAGCAAGCGGTTGACCTGGCCCGGCAATCCATAGACAATGGGCAGGCAGCAGACAAGCTCAATCGGCTGGCGGATTTCAGCAGCCGTCTTCCCTAGCAAACAGGAGTTGTTACATTGATACTTCACGATATAGTCGCAGATAAAAAAATCGAGCTGGCCGAAAACGTCAGCAGGATACCGCTGGAAGATATGATCAGCCTGGCTGAACATATCGCCCCCCCTGTTGATTTCGCAGCGGCTATCTCCGGCGGCCGTGTCAGGCTTATCGCTGAGATCAAGAAAGCTTCGCCATCCCGCGGCATTATCCGTCACGATTTTGATCCTGCCGGTATTGCCTCAATTTATGCCCGCAATAACGTTACAGCCATCTCCGTGCTGACCGAGAAAAATTATTTCCAGGGCAGCACTCATTATCTGAACGATATCAAGGAGGTGCTGGGCGTCAAAAGGCCAGCGTTGCTGCGGAAGGACTTCATCTTCGATCCCTACCAGGTATACGAATCACGTGTCTGTGGAGCTGACAGCCTACTGCTGATCGCAGCCATCCTGACGCCCCCGCAACTGGAGGAGATGATCAATATCAGCCGTTTTCTGCACATGGAACCGCTGGTAGAGGTACATGATGAAGCAGAGCTGGATGCAGCACTGGCCTGCAACGCCGGGATAATAGGTATAAATAACCGGGATCTTAACACGTTCAAAGTTGATATTAATGTGACGGCATGGCTGAGGCCCCTCATCCCTCCCGGCAAGCTGGTGGTCAGCGAAAGCGGCATCAGCACCCGTGAACATATGCTGTTGATGAAGGAACTTGAAGTAAATGCCGTACTGGTCGGCGAAGCTTTAATGACCGCGCCCGATATCGGCGCCAGGATCAGGGAGCTGGGACCGGCATGACGCTGATTAAAATCTGCGGTATCACCAGCGTGGAAGACGCCCTGGCAGCGGCCCGCCTGGACGTCCAGATGATCGGGCTGGTTTTTGCCGAAAGCCGTAGAAAGGTCTCTCCACAGCAGGCCGCCGGGATAAGCGCGGCGGTTAAAGCCCTGTCTGATCATCCCGCCATTGTCGGGGTCTTCGTTAATGAGAATCCGCAGGACATTAATGATGTCGTGCATAGATGCGGCCTGGATCTGGTCCAGCTGAGCGGGGATGAAAGAATGGACGCTTGCCGCAGTATAGAGGCGCCGGTTATTAAGGCCCTGCATATATCACCTGATGACCGTAAAGAAGATATAGACTACACTGTCAGCGCAAATGCACCCGGGAAAGACCGGGTGATATACCTGCTTGATACCATGCAGGAGGGAAAATACGGCGGCACAGGGCAGACCTTTGAATGGGAGATCGCCCGGGAGATAGCCTCAGCATATCCGGTGATAATTGCCGGAGGGCTGGACCCGCAGAATGTCAGCAGCTTGATTGGGCATGTCAATCCGCTGGGGGTGGATGTTTCCTCCGGGGTGGAGACAGATGGGCGCAAAGACATCGATAAAATCCGCGCATTTGTACAGGCTGTGCGTTCTGCAGGCAAGCCGGATACTGAAAGAATAGATTTTTTACAGAAATACATTTTAAAAGGTGATTTAAATGCTTCCTGATGAAAGAGGATATTTCGGCCCGTACGGCGGCCGCTTCGTTCCCGAGACGCTCATACCCGCACTGGATGAACTTATCGATGCCTACGCAAAAATCCGGCGCAACGACGCCTTCCACGCCCAACTCGATGCGCTGGCACATGATTACTCGGGAAGGCCCACGCCTCTCTATTATGCAGAGATGCTCACGCGGCACTGTGGAGGGGCACAAATTTATTTGAAGCGTGAAGACCTGGCGCATACCGGGGCGCACAAGATAAATAATGCCCTGGGACAGGGCCTGCTGGCACAGCGCATGGGCAAAAACAGGATCATCGCTGAGACAGGCGCCGGACAGCACGGGGTTGCTACGGCAGCCGTATGCGCTATGCTGGGTCTCAAATGCATCGTTTACATGGGCGAAGAAGATATCCGCAGGCAGTCGCTTAATGTTTTCAGGATGAAGCTGATGGGAGCAGAGGTACGCCCCGTGACATCCGGTAGCCGCACTCTCAAAGACGCTATCAACGAGGCCATCATGGACTGGGTCAGCAATGTCGGCGACAGCTACTACCTGATAGGGTCGGTGGTAGGCCCGCACCCGTATCCACAGATAGTACGCGATTTCCAGTCGGTTATCGGGCGGGAGACGCGTGAGCAGATCATGCAAAGATGCTCAAGGCTGCCTGACTATATAGTTGCCTGCGTGGGCGGCGGCAGCAACGCCATCGGCATTTTCCACCCCTTCTCCAACGACCATGATGTCAGGCTGGTCGGCGTCGAGGCTGCAGGGGAAGGGCTTGAGACGGAAAAGCACGCTGCGTCGCTATGCAGGGGAAAGACAGGGGTGCTGCATGGGGCGATGTCGTACCTTCTGCAAGATGCCGATGGACAGGTGACTGAGACGCACAGCATCTCGGCCGGGCTGGACTACCCGGGGGTAGGACCGGAGCACAGTTTTTATAAAGATGACGGCAGGGCTGAGTACACGGCCGTTGATGACAGGGACTGCCTGCGGGCTTTTCAATTATTGAGCAAAATCGAAGGAATCATGCCGGCCCTTGAATCCTCGCATGCCGTGGCACATGCAGTGAAACTGGCAAGAACGCTAAGTAAAGATAAGATCATTGTGGTCAACCTCTCCGGCAGGGGAGATAAAGACATAGACATCGTGGCAGATGCACTGGGAGTTAAATCATGAGCCGTATATCAGCCGTCTTCACAAAGCACAAACGTAAAGCACTGATCGCCTATATCACGGTCGGCTACCCTGATACGGACGCCACATTGAAGGCAGCCCGCATTCTGGAAGAAGCAGGCTGTGATATCATCGAGCTGGGCATTCCCTTCTCTGATCCCCTGGCCGACGGTGTAACCATTCAAAATGCCACGCACCACGCGCTGCTGAACGGAGTTACCGTCGCAAAATGCCTGGAGACCGCCGCTCAGATCAGGAGCAGCGTAAAAACTCCGCTGGCTTTTATGGGCTATCTCAATCCCGTATTACATTATGGCCCGGCAAAATTCTGCGCAGACTGCACAGCCGCCGGGGTAGACGGTTTGATTATACCCGACCTTCCCCCGGGTGAGCTCCCATTGCTCGATGAAGCCGCCAGTAAAAATGGAGTCGATATGATCTGTTTCCTGGCCCCCAACAGCTCGGATGAACGCATCAGTGAAATAGCGGGCAGGGCACGGGGATTTATCTACGTCGTCTCTGTCACCGGGGTGACAGGCGTCAGGGAAGGCTTCTCTTCCGGCCTGCAAGGTTTTATCTCACGCGTGCGCAATGTGACAGAACTGCCTCTATGCATAGGCTTCGGAATCTCCGGGCCGGAGCAGGCCCGGCAGGCAGCCAGACTGGCGGACGGAATCATAATCGGCAGCAGGATCATCCAGCTAATGGAGGAAGACGGTAAATCATACAGGAAGCTGCACAGCTTTATAAAAGAGATACGCGGCACTCTGGATAATTCACAGCATTCTCTTTAGCAGGTACGACCTGATATTGTACTTCACGTACGTACCTTCTTCAGGGAGAAACCCGGGCCTAGGCTGTCTGTGCTGAGAGCCTGATGTGATAAGCTTCCGAATTTTTTCCTATTTTAAATACCCGGGTCCCGCAGCAGGAGCAGATGCCCTCGGTTGCTGCCCTTCCGTTCCTGGTCTCCACGTACTGGGGATATTTGATATCGATTTCCCTGCGGCATTTTAAACAAAAGGCTTTCATTTCTCGCAACTTATCCTTTTTATTTATTCTTTGACTTGTATTCACCCTGTCCTGTCGTGAGCCCGTTAAGCCTGGCAGGAAAACCAGCAATTACAGGACCGTCGGGCGATTACAAATAAAGAAACGTTTTTTAAAATAAAAAGGTTTATGCGTATAGCAATGATAATTATTAAGAAATTAATAAGCCGGAGAGCAACTAAATAAGAACAGAAGGCCAGAGGCTGCGTCATTCCTCCAGCCCCTGGAACTATTTCACGGAGCCAGTCGATTTACAGAGCATTTATGTATTGCCGTCAGCCTATTTCTCGAATATGGCCACTACCCTTGACCACCCTGCACTACCGCCCGTCAGCTTGACCGGGAAACAGGCCACCTTAAAGCCGAAAGGTCGGGGCAGCGTATCCAGGTTGGCCAGCTTCTCGATATGGCAATACTCTTTATCGATACCCACACGGTGGGCTTCCCAGATAACACGCTTATCTTTATTTTTTTGGAAATCCTCTTTGATGGCCCAGAAAGGCCTGTCCCACCCCCATGCATCGATTCCCATGACCCTGGTGCCCTGGTCGATCAGCCATGCCGTAGATTCGGCCAGCATCCCACATCCGGCATCGAAATATTCCTTCTTGCCCCACAGCTTATCAGCGCCGGTCTCTATCATTACGATGTCCCACTCTTTCAGGCTGTAGTTAATCTTTTTCAGAGCGTCCTTAAGGTCCTGACTGGTAACGCCGGAACCCCGCAACTTATGACGCATATCCAGCACGACGCCATCATGGTAAAACCAGTCCAGCGGCATCTCTTCTATGGTCCTGGCCTTTTTCCCGCCCGTCGTCGGGTAATAATGCCAGGGAGCATCTACATGCGTGCCGGCATGGGATATCATGGTCACCGTATCGCTTGCCCAGCCGTTTCCCTCCGGCAAATCGCCTTCCGTTGCGCCCAGGAACATGCTCATCACAGCAGCGCTGCTTTTGTGGTCTTCATGGGCTACCTTGAGCGGCAGCGGTTCACTGGGACTGTCCTCAGTAGGGACACTTAAATCGTATACCTTAGCCATCCTGAACACTCCTTGCACCGTTTCATATATTTTGTTATATCGTAGATTGATCTCCGGACAATTTCAATTTAAAGCAGCGGCCTCAAAGGTAATCATATTGCTGTGAACACCGGTAGCTCGTAGCCAGGGCATACGCCGCCCTCTCAGGCGCGTGAAAAGCCAGTACCCTGCCCTCAGCCTGCAGCTCCTTGACACATTCAGCGCCATAAGGGCCGACCAGGGAAGTTACTATAGGCTTATCAGGATATTCAGCCACCATCTTATTGAGAAAGAGCCTGAACTCGTTGCTTTGCATCTCATCATGGATAATCTGGATAAATAAGAGGCTGCCGAATTTATCATCCTCCAGGACAACCCTGAATATATCTTCCGTCAGCTTCAGCCTGTCGTTCACCCCCATGACCATTGGCCAGTAATCCACAGGGTTGCCTACCGGCAACCACGGCGGAGCCAATTTCTTCAACCCTTCAAGAGTAGCAGGGGAGAGGCTTCCGACTTTTAAGTTGGAGCCTCGCAGCCCGTCCAATGCCATTATGGCAGTCCCTCCGCTGAAAGTCACAATACACACTTCCTCTTTTCTTACCAGCGGGACCATGCACAGGACGCGGGCTGTATCTACCAGCTCCTCCAGGCTGTCGACGGTCATTATACCGGCCTGTTTAAAGGCAGCATCCCAAATCTCGTTTTTCCCGGCCAGGGACCCGGTATGCGACTGTGCCGCCCTGGCAGCCTGCGCGCTTTTCCCCGTTTTAATGGCTATGATGGGTTTTTTGCGCGACACGCGTCCCGCCACGATGAGAAAATGAGGCAGGTCGGGCATGCCTTCGATATGAAGCAATATTACCTTCACCTGCGGGTCCTGTTCAAAGTATTCCAGGCAATCCGCAAAATCGACATTGCAGATATTGCCCACGTCGATAGCCTTCCCGACAAAGCTGTACTCAGAAAGACCGTTGAAAAGGCCCCCCGACTGGCAGATAAAGCCCAGCGGGTTAGGCTGCATATTGACCCTGGCAAAGGATGAGCCGAATTTAAAGAAAGCATTGGCGCTGCCGAAGCTGTTGGGACCCAGTATACGGCAGCCGTGAGCGTCCGCCGTCTCAAGCATTTCGCCGGATAGTCTCATACCCTCAGCGTCACCTGCATCCATAAAACCCTGTGTAACGATAGTGATGCATTTTATCCCCTTCTCCGCACAGTTCCTGACATGCATCGGCACCTGGGTGCGCGGTGTAACCAGTACTGCAAGGTCAACCGGTCCTTCAATATCCTTGACCGAGGAGTATGTTTTCACACCAAGTATCTCGCTGGCGTTAGGATTGACCGGGTAAATACGGCCGTCATAACCATAGTCCAGCAGGTTTTGCAGTGCGTTATGCTCCCCCTTACCCGTCTTGCGTGAAAGGCCGATGATGGCTATTGATTGCGGCTCAAAAAACGGCTTCAGTCCCTTGATGTTGTTAAATGCTTTCATACTTCCTGACCGCCTGCTTAAAGTATATGGGGCGCTTCTTAAATAGTATACAACCCTTGACAATAACCATTTTATTGTGCTGGAAAACGGCAGGTTAGCCATCGAAGACAAATGCTCTGCACTGCTGGCCGACGACAAAGTCCGTCAAGCTTACATGGGCATATAATCCCGCCTGTATCCGGAGTCGGTTAAAGCGGAAAAAACAAACTTAACAACCGTCCAAATTCGGATGCCGCACAGCATCCG
>JAFGLP010000094.1 GCA_016927965.1 Dehalococcoidia bacterium | reverse complement strand
GCTATATTGTATTATGTTTTTCTTTTTGTTGCTTAATAATGAATAATGTGTATAAATGCATTAATTAATTGACAGGCAATTAATGAATCAATATCATTTGTAGACAGCCTGCTTAGCTGGTGCTAAATGAAGTTGCTGTGAGATATTTGCTTATAGTAAAGTAAGAATAATTCTGACGCTAAGCAGACATCTTATTATTTATACTGTAATACGTACCGGCAAATCTCCGCAAATAAAACCGATTTCAGCTTAATCAGGAAAATATTATGCTAATTGTAACTTGTATCAAGCAGGTCCCCGATACAACTCAGGTCAAAATAGATCCCGTTACGGGTACGCTTATCAGGGAGGGTGTGCCTTCCATTATTAATCCGTTTGACGCTCATGCCCTGGAAGAGAGCCTCAGGCTGAAAGATAGATATGGATTTAAGGTAGTCGTTATATCCATGGGGCCTCCCAGTGCAGAGATGACCTTGCGCAAGGCAATTGCTCTTGGCGTAGATGATGCCATCCTGTTGAGCGACCGTGCCTTCGGTGGGGCTGATACACTGGCTACCAGCATGGTTTTAGCCAGCGCTATTAAGCTGCTGGCTGAAGAAGAAGAGATTGCGCTGGTGCTATGCGGCAAGCAGACGATCGACGGTGATACGGCGCAGGTGGGACCGGGCATTGCGTCACGATTGAAATTCACCCAACTGACTTCCGTTGATAAAATCGAGGAAGTCGACCTGCAGAAAAAACGCCTCACCGTGCGATGTAAATTTGAAGGACGTTACGAGATCTTAAATTCCTGTTTTCCTGCCATGATTGCGGTGTTGCGTGAGATAAATCGGCCGAGGTATCCGACTGTCCCCATGAGGTTAATGGCGGAAGATGTAAAGATCAAGGTCTGGGACAATAAGGTAATGAAAATAAATGAAGACGAGATAGGACTCAAGGGCTCTGCAACCGCCGTGAGGAGGATATTTTCACCTGATAAAGCTGCTGGTCAGATTCTGGGAGGCGGTGAGCAGCTTGACCCGGGAGAGGCTGCACGCATGCTTATTAATAAGCTGGTCAGTAGAAACTTGCTATCATTGCAGTAATAAATTCATTATAAAGGTCTAGAGAAATGGAAGGGCAGAAAAAGATCAAGAAACCGTTAGGTGTTGCCAGATTACTGGTTAACAAATGTATTTCGTGCGGGGCGCGCTGCCAGGCGGTCTGTCCGAAGCACTGCATAGAGATGAACGATGAGGACCAACCCATTATTGATATATCCAGGTGTACAGGCTGCCGCAAGTGCTTAAAGGCCTGTCCGTCTGAAGCGATTGAGATATATTTTACTCCAGAGCAGCAGAAGATACTGGATGAGATTGCCAGGCAGGGTCATACGGTTGAGCATGAGCCTGATAAAGTAGTGGATAGGGCAGAGGGACACGAGGATTACAGGGGTGTCTGGGTATTTGTGGAGCAGGTTGATGGTGAGCCTGCTGCAGTTGCCTGGGAGCTGTTGGGTGTTGGGGCTGCGCTGGCTAAGCAACTCCATGTGGACCTGTGTGCCGTAATCGTAGGTGATAAAGTCGAGTTGATATGTTCCGAGGCCATAGCCTATGGCGCCAACAAGATTTACATAATTGATGACCCTGTTTTTCGCTATTACAGAACTGAGCCGTATGTAAAAGCGCTTACTTACCTTGTACGAAAGTATAAGCCGGAAATTATGTTGATCGGCGCTACCGGCGTGGGAAGAGACCTGGCAGGCGCTGTGGCTACTGAATTGAAAACAGGATTGACTGCGGATTGTACTGGCCTGGCAGTGGACAGTGACAGGCGGCTTCTCATGCAGACGCGCCCGGCCTTCGGCGGGAACATCATGGCCACAATTGTGACTGAAAGCTCATGGCCGCAGATGTCCACGGTAAGGCCTCATACCATGCATATGCATCCCAAGAATCCGTCTAATAAGGGTCAGATTATACATGAAAAATTGGAGCTTAATGAAGATGACATCTGCACCAAGATAGTGGAAATTATCGAAAGAAAGCAGAGCGGTGAAGTAGATGTTGCAGGAGCAGACTTCATCATCTCAGGCGGCAGGGGCATGCAGTCGAGCCAGAATTTCAGTATTTTACAGGAGCTGGCCGATGAGTTGGGAGGGGTGGTGGCCTGCTCGCGCAGCGCCGTAGACGCTGGGTGGATGCCGCAGGAGCGGCAGGTGGGGCAGACAGGTAAGACTGTCAGGCCTAAAATCTACATAGCCTGCGGTATCAGCGGAGCTATTCAGCATCTGGTTGGCATGCAGAATTCCGATATTATCGTGGCGATCAACCGGGATAAGCACGCTCCCATTTTTGAGGTAGCCCATTATGGACTGGTGGGAGACCTGTTTAAGATAGTCCCGGCGATAACAAAACAGATCAAAGCTCTCAGGGCAAGCGGCAAAAAAAACAAATAACAGTTCCTGCTGAGCAGTAGACAATGGAGGATTAGTCAATGACCGGACAGGTGCCAATTTTTGCAGCCGTTTTCATGCTGGCCATGGCGGTTTTTATTATTAGCTGTTACCGGAAATTCAGCCTGGTGGCGCTGGGAAAAGCCGACAACAGGTTTAATGATCTGGGCAAGCGCTTTGTAAACATGCTGTACTATGCGTTCGGCCAGCGCCGTGTCGTGACAAAAAAATACCCGTTCGGCCTGAACCATTTCATATTTTTCTGGTGTTTTCTGATTCTTCTCATCGCCAACACCGAATTTTTGTTTCATGGATTGTTCCCGCAGTACATCAGCCTTTCATATTTGCCGACCGGTCTTTATTACGTTCTTGCCCTTATATTCGACCTCATTTCACTGATAGCTTTACTGGCTGTTATCATCGCTATCAGCCGACGGCTGTTTTTTGCGCCGAAGTACATCGATGCCAGGACAGCGGATGCATTCGTTATCCTTGGCATGGTAGGGATGCTGATGCTTGCTTTCTTCGGCCTGCACGGCAGTGAGATTGCGGCAGGGGAACTTAATGGAGCGGCAAACAACTCGATCGGGCCGGTTAATTTCATGCCGGTCTCAGCCTTCGTCGGCAGGGTTGTTTTTGCTGCTGTTCAGACATCAACTTTTCCTGTAATGGAGCTGGTTTTCTGGTGGATACATGCCCTTGTATTGCTTGCATTCCTCTGCTATCTCCCTTACAGCAAACATATGCATATCCTGACTTCGATACCCAACTGTTTTTTCAAGAGCATTGAAAAGGTCAATACGCAGCTTCCGGAGGTCTTTGAGAAAAACAACTGTTACGGCGCAGAAAAGGTCTCGGAGTTGCGCTGGAAAGACCTGTTCGATTCCTATTCATGCACCGAATGCGGACGCTGCACTGATAACTGTCCTGCAACCAGCACCGGCAAGGTCTTAAATCCCCGCTTGATCGTACATGACATAAAGGTCAACTTGATGGAGAATGGCAAACTGTTGAGAAAGGGGGCTGATCCCGGTTTATCTCTTATCGGCGGTGGCAGGGAAGGCAGCATCAGTGAAGATGCTATCTGGGCCTGCACGACCTGCGGCGCATGCATGGAAGTATGCCCGGTATTTATCGAGCATGTCCCCAAGATCGTTGAAATGCGCAGAAACCTGGTGCAGATGAAATCCCAGTTCCCGGAGGAGGTGCTGTCCCTGTTCGAGAATATGGAAAACCGCAGCAATCCCTGGGG
>JAFGLP010000093.1 GCA_016927965.1 Dehalococcoidia bacterium | reverse complement strand
TCAGCATACATGGCATCCAGGACAAAGAGAATGGTATCCAGTCCGGCCAGGTCTGCCAGTGTGAAAGGCCCCATCGGGTAATTCAATCCCAACTGCACGCCGGTATCGATGTCTTCCTTGGTAGCAACCCCGTTTTCCAGCATCTCTATCGCCTCCACCATGTAAGGCATGTAAGCACGGTTGACTATAAAGCCGGGGCGGTCGGGCGCTACTATAACAGTCTTGCCCAGCGACTTGCCCCATTCAGTAGCAGCATCAATAGTTGCCTTGCTGGTGGTAATGGTCTTAACCAGCTCCAGTAATTTCATCACCGGTACAGGATTGAAGAAATGACAGCCCAGTACTTTGTCCGGTCTTTTAGTCACGGCAGCAACATTCATCACCGAAAGACAGGATGTGTTGGTGCTAAGTATGGCATCGGGCTTGCAGATGCCGTCCAGATCGGCAAAGATTTTCTTTTTTAAGTCCATGTTCTCAATAGCTGCTTCAACGATGAGATCACAGTCTTTAAAATCCTTCATATCTGTGGTGCCTTTTATCTTACCCAGCGCTGCCGCTTTATCTGCATCGCTGATTTTGCCTTTCTCTACAGCCTTTGAAAGCGACTTCCCGATGGCAGCCATACCCTTATCCAGCAGCTCCTTGTTAATCTCGGACACCACCACATCACAGCCTGTTTTTGCGCTGACTTCAGCTATACCCCTTCCCATCAAACCGCAACCGACTACTCCAACTTTCTTGATTGCCATTGTCATTCTCCTTAACTTTTATTTTTTATTTATGTTTATTTGGCTTTAAAGTCTGGCTTGCGTTTCTCAATGAAGGCCTGCCGTCCTTCTTTAAAGTCCTCAGAGCGGGTCACATATCTCTCCAACTGATACTCCAGCTCCAGGCCGGCAGCCAACGTGGCCTCCAGGCCCTGCATCATGGCCTGTTTGGCTGATCTGGCAGCCAGCGGGGCCGGCTTTAACAGCGCTTCAGCCATTTTCCTGGCCTCGTTCATCAGATCCGCAGACGGGACCACCCTGTTAACCAGTCCTATACGGTAAGCTTCTTCAGCACTGATGGGACGGCCCGAAGTTAATATCTCGGCAGCTATTGCCAGCGGTATCGCCCGCGGCAACCTCTGCGTGCCGCCCCATCCCGGTATCAGTCCTATATTTATCTCGGGAAAACCAAAAGTTGCGTTTTGCGCAGCAATCCTGATGTCACAGGCCAGCGCGACCTCAAAACCACCGCCAAGGCAAGCGCCGTTGACGGCCGCAATCAAAGGCTTCCACGTCCGCAGGTCCTCGCATATTGCCGGTGCCGGCATCTCAAAACGGTTGACACTCTCCTGTATCCTGGGCAATGTAGTTTTGATATCCGCACCTACCGAGAAAGCCCTCTCACCCGTTGCCGTGATTATACCGACCCACATCTCCTCATCCGCAGCAAAATCACGCAGATACTTATTAAACTCATTTATCTGATCAGGGTCAAATGAATTTAAAGCCTCCGGACGGTTGAGGGTGATAACCGCTATTTTTCCTTCTTTGCTGTATTCTACTGCCATAGCAAAACCCCCTTTGCGGCTGATTAGGTCAACATCAAATTATACCAGAATCCAACTAACCCACCCATCAAACCAGACACTTCCGCTTCTGTTCTTTGTATTTGTTTATTACGCGGGACATTACAGCCGGTTTCTCATTATTGCCCGGTTGAAACGCGCATTTTATCCATCCGCCAGTATTACGTCTTCTCTCTTATTTCCTGAGACATGCCAGCATTTCACGCGCCAGCTTCTCGCTCTCATCGCCTTCGAGTCCGCTCCCCACTTCAAGCTTCCTGACCAGTTCCTCAATATCCGGCGACTTTAGAAACAGGTCGGCAATTCTCCGGTTCTGTTCACTGATTTCAGCGTCCAGCGCCGTAAAATCGATGCCAAGATCAAATTTTGAATTAAAGAAATATATCAACCTTTTGCAGGCACGCGGATCATCCACAGGCAACAGATAATAAGGTATGGGCACCCACAAGTTTACTGCTTTGATCCCCTGCTGACGTGCCAGCCATAATAGATAGGAACTCATCGTCGGCTTCTGCCCCGGTGCCGTTTCATAATCCGCATTAGTCATTACGTTAAATGGTTCAAGATCAGTCCGGCTTATATCGGAATTCATAATACCTATGAGCTGACGCGGCATGGTATGAGCAGAGGCAGAAACCATAGCTCCCAGCGTATAAATCTCACTGACACCAACCTCCCCTGCTGCCTGCAACAATACATTGAGAAAACTATACCATTCCATGCGCGGTATATTACTTCGAAAAACCACCACGTTTCGCAGACTGCTTCCATAAAACCTGCACTCCGGGAATTGAGCTATATTATTTTCCACCGACACCCCGGTCATCGGGAAAAATCCCTGCGGATCGATCTCCCCTATCTCCCTGCATTCCAGACCCTGTATCAAATAGTCTGCAGTCTGTTTTGCCAGTTTGCTGGCATCCTCCAGCCACCCAACAACCAAAACCGCATCATGGAAATCCGGCCTTTCATGAAATTTAACGGCCTCACTGACATTCAATGCTGCTCGCTGCCTCCTTCCCTTTTGAAAAACCTGTCGATATCATCCAGTATCTTTTTCTTATCGTCCACGGTAATCGACTGGCTGTTTTCCGGCGCAGTTGCCGTCGCCTGCTTCAACCGGTCAAGCTGGTCTTTTACTTCCTGCGGCAGTCTCTCATACAGGCCGTTAAGCTCCTTCTCGCTTTCTTCAGCCAGCTGATTAATCGTCTCCATATTCATTTCTACACCCAGAGCACAGCTCAGCACTTCGAGTACCGATTTGGAACCTTTGGGATAAGGGAAAGGGAATCCCTGCAGATAGACAGGGACTTCTCCCATCAAGCACATGGCCTCAACCCCGCGACGCTTTGCCACTCCCATGACAAGCCCGTTTAATCCGGTTATGCTACCCTGCCCTTCTCTCCCCTCCACACTGGACATCAGGATCGTATTTTCATATTTCCCAATCTCTTCCAGCAGGCTTTCGGAGTTGGGAACGGCCCACACCCGTGACCTGGCAGTATGGTGTAATGGCGCTACCGCGGCCCCTGAAGTATATATTCTGCTGCATCTGAATTTCTCGGCGACATCCAATACCATATTGGCCATTTCATAAGCCTTTCTGCCTTCAGCATAGGCCCTTCCTCCCTCAGTCGGCTGCTCATCAGCAGTAAAAAAAATAATGTCCCTTTTATCAGTTCTATGGAAATAAAATTCACTGGCAGGAAAGCTGAGGGCTTCCAGCATCCCCTCACGTATAATGACTTTGTTGGGATAATAATAATTCCAGGGCTCGATATAGGCCATCTGCTCGGTGCACAAATCCCTGCGCATCGCATTAACCGCAATCAATCCGACATTGCCTATCCCGGGCCAGCTTGCCACCATCACCGGGTCGATTAAATCAGGCTCCTTGATATATCTTATTCTCATAGCAAAAACACGAGTGGAAATATTATAGCATACCTAAGCGGTATGTCTTCAGTAAAATTTAGTTGTTTTCCCGGCAAACCAGTACTAAATTCCCGAGCGTATTAATGCTATAATACTTGACATAGTCGCATCATACATATAAATATATAGGTGATATTGTTTAAACATTCCATGGTATCGATTCCCGGGGGTTCAAAGAGGTAAGTAAGTGGGAAGACCAGACAAAGATATTTTATGAAAATCCTTGTAGTCGAAGATAGTAATGATAACCTTATTCTTTTCAAAGAAATTCTGGAAAGAAAGGGTTTTGAAGTAGAGACCGCTCTGAATGGCGAAGAAGCGCTTCAAATACTTCGCAAAACACCCGTCAATCTGATTTTATCAGACATTCTTATGCCAGTCATGGATGGGTTTCGGCTGCTGCAGGAATGCAAATCTGACTCTAAGCTCAAGAAAATACCTTTCGTTTTTATCACCGGCACTTTTCTGGATAAAAAGGATGAAGACCTGGCTTTAAAGACCGGCGTCAAAGCTTTCATACGTAAGCCGGTGGAGCCCAACAAATTAATTAGTCTCGTGGATGATATCCTCACCCAGACTAAAGCCCCCAAAAAAGCCAGCAAAACCAAAATATCAAAGTCGGAAATAGATAGAGAGCTCAATATCAGCCTGGTAGAAAAGCTTCAGGCCAGAATGCATGATCTCGAAGAGGAGATTGCGGACCGACACAAAGCAGAGAGTGCGCTCAAACAGGCAGAAGCTGAATTCCGACTACTTTTCGATACCATGTCCCAAGGTGTCACCTACCAGGATAGCAGCGGCAACATAATATCCGCCAACAGGGCTGCAGAGCGTATACTTGGCCTTTCACAAATTCAGCTGATCGGCAGGAATTTCACTGATCCCAGGTGGAAGGCCATACGTGAGGACGGAAGCGATTTTCCCGGTGATACACACCCCACCATGATCGCCCACAGTACAGGTCAACCTGTCAAAGATGTGATGATGGGCATTTATAATCCAGCGGATGAAGTGTACCGATGGATCAAGGTCGATGCCGTGCCGCAGTTCCGCCCAGGTGAAGACAAACCGTACCTGGTATATGCAATCTTCGAAGATATTACAGACCAGTTCCTCTCTCTCAAGGCCCTTCAGGAGCATGAAGCCCGCCAGCATGCCGTTCTGGAAAATACTGCTGACGCCATTTTTTCCTTTGATAGAGACCTGCGTATTACCGCTGCCAATGAGGCTTCTAAAAAGGTCTACCAATTGATCGCCGGGACTGAGCGTATATTTGAAGTAGGAGATAACATCCTGGAGTTTACCCCTTCAGAGTTCCGGGATTACTGGGTAACAGTATTTAACCAGGCATTGAGAGGAAAGCGGCAGGTATTTGAAAAGCATTATGATACCAGCCAGGGACCGGTTGACGTGGAGATATCGGTGAACCCCATTGTCTCACCTTCGCAGGAGATAACAGGCTTTTCTGTTTTTGGCCGTGACATCACAGGCCGCAAACATGCCGAACAACAATTGAGGGAAAGCGAGCAATACTACCGTACGCTGATCGAGTATGCCGCCGAATCGATATACGTTGTCCAAAAAGGCCGCATCGTATTTGCCAGGAGCGGACCGTCGCCGATAACCGGATATACCAGCGAAGAGCTGATCGGCAAAAGCGCATCAGATTTACTGCATCCCGACGACTACCATGCTTCAGCCGCAGACTATGAATCTGAAAGGTCTTCCGCTGGGCCATCACATAAAAAATACGTTTTCCGGGTCATTGATAAATCCGGCGCTATCAAATGGGTCCAGGCACATGTTACTGATATAACCTGGGAAGGCAAACCTGCCGCTCTGACCTTCCAGACGGACATTACGGAACATAAACAGCTTGAGGAAGCCATCCGTAAAAGCAACCGCCTGTACAGGATGCTCTACGAATGCAATGAAGCCGTTGTTAAGGCGTCCACTGAACAAATGCTGCTGCAGAATATCTGCAACGTCATGGTCGATACGGGCGGATATTTCATGGTCTGGATAGGATCTGCAGAAAATGATGCGGATAAAACCGTCCGGCCGCTGACATACTGCGGACATATGGACGACTATCTGGAATCTATAAAATTTAGTTGGGCTGATGAAGAGATGGGAAAGGACCCTACAGGAAAGGCCATTCGCTCTGGTACCACAATTGTTAATCAGGATATAACTCAGGACCCGGATTTCACTCACTGGCTTGAACAGTCCAGACAGCAGGGTTACACTGCAATAATCGCCTTGCCGTTGAAATCTTACTGGCAGACCATCGGCGCGCTTACGATATATTCATCGACTGCTAATTCCTTCGACCAGAATGAGATAAATCTGCTTGAACAACTTGCAGCAGACGTGGCATACGGGATTACTTCCCTACGTGAACGCGGGCAGAGGGAGAAGGCAGAAGAAGCGCTGCGGGAAAGCGAACAGAGGTTCCGCAAAGCCCTCCAGAGTACAACAGATGTTGTATGGGATTGGAATATATCCAGCGGGGACCTGGACTGGTATGGAGACATAGACGGCATGCTTGGCTACAGCGATGTATTATTGCCCAGGACACGTGCTGCGTGGGAGAGCATCCTTGATGCGGCTGATCATGACCGTGTGATGGCAACATTGGACCGTCTTGCCCAAACCGGAGAACCTTATAACATTGAATACCGCATCCACCATAAAGACAGCACGCTGCGTACATTCATAGACCGCGGGCTTGCCCTCCGTGACCGTGACGGCAATATCATACGCGCGGTTGGCGCCTGCGTGGATATCACAAACCGCAGATTGGAAGATGCAAGGGTCAGGATACGCCGCGACCTGGCTATTAACCTCGCCGCCACAAGCAGCCTAAACGAAGCACTGCAGCAAAGCCTCGAGGCCGCCATTAAAATATCAGGCATGGAATCGGGGGCCATTTACCTTCTGGATTACAAGACAGGCAATTATAATCTGGTGCACTACCGTGATATATCTGCATCAACAATGGAGCAATTTTCCACTCTCTATGCAGGTTCGGGAGACGCCGAACTGATATCGAAAGGCAATCCTGTTTATACACCGGCCGATATGTTCACGTCAAGATATAAAAAGCCCTTCACAGAAGAGGGATGGACGTTTACAGCCACATTACCTGTCATGCATAACGGCACCGCGGTAGCCTGTTTTCTAATTGGCTCTCATCATCTTTCAAGGCTGGACAGCGTTACCAGGGATTCACTGGTAACCATAGCCGCTGATATAGGGATGGCAATTGAACGCATCGGGTCAAGGGAAGCCCTGCAGGCTGGCGAAGAGCGCCTTCGCTTTATCACCGATCATACTAAAGACGTCATCTGGGTACTGGACAAAGATCTTCATACTACCTACATCAGCCCCTCGGTTACTCTTCAGCGTGGCTACACGGTAGATGAGGCCTTGCAGCTCGATTTTACTCAGTTGTTTGCCCCCGGTTATCTGGAGATAGCTGCAAACACTGTTCTGGGGAATATCCCGGCAGGCAATGCGCTTGAAACAGCCCAGGCTAATACATTTACACTGGATATACAGCTCAGACGCAAGGACGGGACCACTTTCTGGTCAGAGGAATCCGTGACCGTGCTTTCCACACCGGATGGAGAGTTCGATGGAATGCTGGGCATCTCCCGTGACATAACCGACCGTAAAAAACTGGAGTCTGAGTTACGCGAAAAAGAGGAGATGTTCCGTGTGGTCTTTAATCACCACTACCAGTTCACAGGGTTGCTGGACCACGAAGGACATGTGCTGGCTATCAATAGTGCAGCCCTGCGTTTTGCAGATATGACCGACGAGCAAGTCACCGGTAAATACTTCTGGGAAACCGCATGGTGGCAGCATTCCGTTGAGGCACAGGACCAGCTCAAATCAGCTATCGCAAAAGCTGCACAGGGCGAGTTCATTCACTATTTAACCACCAATATCGATGCTCAAAATGAATTACGACAAATCGATTTTACACTCAGTCCTGTTCAGGATGACTCCGGCAATGTCATTTATATGGTTCCCGAAGGCCGGGACATAACCGATACAGTCACAGCACAGAACGCTTTAAAGGAAAGTGAAGAGAAGTACCGCCTGGTGGTGGAGAGCGCAAATGAAGGCATATTTGTAGCTCAGGACGGCCGCCTCAAGTTCTATAACACCAGGGTATCCGAGATCAGCGGCTATAAGATGGACGAACTGCGGGAAAAGCCGTTCGCTGAGATAATACACCCATCGGACCGGGAGATGGTGATAGACCGGCACCTGCGCAGACTGGGCGGCGAGGCTTTTGAAGACATCTACACGTTCCGCATCATTACCAAGCAGGGCACAACGACATGGATAGCGTTAGCGGCTGTGATGATCAACTGGGAAGGCAGGCCGGCCACGCTCAATTTTGTCAATGACATAACTGAAAGAAAACAGGCCGAGGATGCCCTGCGCGACAGTGAGGAGAAATACCGCCTGGTGGTGGAGAACGCCAGGGAAGGCATAATCGTGCTTCAGGATGCATATGCCAGGTTTGTTAATCAATATATACCAGCTTTGCTGGGTTATTCCCGTGACTACATCCTGTCGCAGCCATTCCTGGAATATATTCACGCTGATGAACGGCAGACCGTGACCGAAAGATACCGCCACAGGATTTCAGGGGAAGATATATACGAACCTCTTATCATCAGGCTGAAGGCTGCTGACGGTTCATACATCTGGGTCGAGATACGGGCGGTGTGGATCGAGTGGGAAGGCCAGCCAGCCACGTTAAATTTCATGACGGATATCACACAGCGCAAACAGGCGGAGGACGCACTGCACGACAGCGAAGAGAAATACCGCTCAATACTTGAGCAGATGGATGACGCATATTTCAAGATCGACTCCCGGGGTAATTTCACCTTTTTCAATGATGTTCTGACCCGCCACCTGAGATACACGCGGGAAGAGCTTATCGGGTTAAACTATAAGGCATACATTCCTCCTGAAGACATTAAAAGAGCAGTGGAGATTTTTTCCGAAGTCTTCCGCACGGGCAAACCGCGTCAGGACGTTCCGCTGGTAATTATCTGTAAAGATGGAACAAGAATATATATCGAGGACTCAATTTACCCGGTAAGAGATGAGAAAGGAGAAATTATAGGGCTGCGCAATCTCGGGCGCAATGTGACCGATAGAAGAAAGGCCGAGCAGGAGTTGCAGATGCGGGCTTTCCTACTGGACTCCACCTATGACACCATCATTGCTTATAAACCGGATGGGACCATAGTTTACGCCAATGAGACAGCCGCCGGCACCCGCGGTTATACCATAGAAGAGATGCTGCAAATGGATATCAGGCAGCTCCTTCCCGCTCGCAATATTCCCATGTTTGAAGAGCGCCTTCAGAAAGTCATCGATTCCGGCAGCCTTACCTTCGAAGCAATGCACGTTCGCAAGGACGGCAGTGAGTTTTATGTTGAGGCGCAGGCGCGCCTGATCGATGTAGCAGGTGAAAAAACAGTGATAGTCGTATACCGCGACATAACCGACCATAAGAAGACTGAAAGCAAACTTAGTGAGGCTCTGGAAACCATCACTTCTACACTGGAAGGCACCATGGAAGCCATCACCATGATGAGCGAATTAAGGGACCCATACACGGCCGGCCACCAGAAGATGGTCACCCTCCTGGCGCTGGCCATCGCCAAAGAAATGGGACTTCCTGAAGACCAGTCACGCGGTCTGCGCGTGGCAGGACTGCTACACGATGTTGGCAAGGTATATGTGCCATCTGAGATATTAAGTAAACCGGGCAAGCTCTCTGATCTGGAAAAAGGGTTGGCCAAAGCGCACGCCGCCGCAGGTTATGACATAGTAAAAACCATCAGGTTCCCCTGGCCGGTGGACGAAATGGTCCGCCAGCACCATGAAAGGATGGACGGCTCCGGATATCCCCGGGGGCTGAAAGGCGAAGAGATCATGCTGGAAGCCCGCATCCTGGCCGTGGCGGACACTGTCGAAGCCATGATGTCGCACCGCCCTTACCGGGCTGCACTCGGCATGGACAAAGCCCTGGAAGAGATAACCACTAATCGAGGCATCCTCTACGATGTAAAAGTGGTCGATGCCTGTTTATCACTTTTCAGAGAAAAGGGCTTCGAGTTCCCTGAGTGATGCTCAGCAAATTGTTATCTGCTGTTAAATAGTACAGTCCCTGTAGAATCTGCTACCATTGATATAGAATAGTAATTATGAGTGACGATTCCTTCAGCCTTTTAAGCAAAGATGACCTGTACCTCTTTAACGAGGGCAGCCACATCCGGCTGTATGATAAACTGGGTTCGCACCCCGTTACAGTAGATGGGCAGGACGGCACGTACTTCGCAGTATGGGCGCCCAACGCAGAGCAGGTCTATGTCATGGGCGATTTCAACGGCTGGCAAAGAAGAGGATTTAAACTCAAACCCTGCGGCGACTCGGGCATCTGGGAGGGATTTATTCCGGGAATTACCAGGGGGGCTTTTTACAAGTACTACATAGCGTCACGCCTGCACCGTTTCCGTGTTGAAAAAGCCGACCCCTACGGCTTTTATTGTGAAGTACCGCCCAAAACCGCTTCCGTAGTCTGGGACCTCTCCTATGACTGGAATGATGCCCAATGGATGCAGGAACGTGTACACCATAACGCACTGGATGCCCCTATCTCAATTTATGAACTGCATCCCGGCTCATGGATGCATGTTCCCGATGAGGACAATAGGCCTCTCACCTACAGGGAACTAGCTGTTAAACTCGCTGACTACGTGAACCGGATGGGTTTCACCCACGTTGAGTTTCTCCCGGTCATGGAGCATCCCTTCGGCGGTTCATGGGGCTACCAGGTAACCGGCTACTTCGCTCCCACCAGCCGCTATGGTACACCGCAGGATTTCATGTATATGGTAGATTACCTGCACCAGCATAACATTGGTGTCATACTGGACTGGGTTCCCTCACACTTTCCCACCGATATGCACGGACTGGGTTACTTCGACGGCACGCATCTATACGAGCACTCCGATTCCCAAAAGGGATTCCACCCCGACTGGAAAAGCTTCATTTTTAACTATGGCCGCCACGAAGTCCGCAGCTTCCTGCTGAGCAATGCTCTTTTCTGGCTGGATAAATACCACATAGACAGCCTCCGGGTCGATGGCGTTGCTTCGATGTTATACCTCGATTATTCACGCAAGAAAGGGGAATGGATACCCAATCAATACGGTGGCAGGGAAAACCTGGAAGCCATTTCCCTGCTCCGCCGTTTTAATGAAGAGGTCTATAAGAACTATCCCGATGTCCAGACTATCGCTGAAGAATCAACTGACTGGACCATGGTCAGCCGTCCCACCTATATCGGAGGGCTTGGCTTCGGCATGAAATGGGACATGGGCTGGATGCACGATACGCTCAATTACTTCTCCAGGGACCCCGTACACCGCAAATATCACCATAATCAGCTTACCTTCCGTATGCTGTATGCGTTCACGGAAAATTTCATACTTTCTCTTTCCCACGACGAGGTTGTGCACGGGAAAGCATCGCTGCTCAGCAAGATGCCGGGGGACGACTGGCAAAAATTTGCCAACGCCCGTTTGCTGTTTTCCTACATGTTTACCCAGCCGGGGAAAAAGTTGCTTTTTATGGGAGATGAGTTAGGTCAATGGAGCGAATGGAACCACGAGACCAGTATCGACTGGCACCTGCTGCAATATGACCGGCATCAGGCCCTGCAAAAACTCGTAGCCGATCTCTCGCATCTCTACCGCAAAGAGCCTGCTTTGCATGAGCTTGATTTCGATTGGAAAGGATTTGAATGGATAGACTGCAATGATTCATTGGGCAGTATACTCAGCTACCTGCGCCGGGGCAAGTCGGTCAACGACACCATTTTGATTTGTTGTAATTTCACCCCTGTCCCCCACTACGAATACAGGCTGGGTGTACCGCAAGCCGGGTACTGGCAGGAAATTTTAAACAGCGACGCTTCCCATTATATGGGCTCAGGGGCAGGCAATATGGGCGGCATTCAAGCGGAGCATCTCCCCTGGCACGGCAAACCTTTCTCCATGCAGATTATGCTGCCACCGCTAGCTGCAGTAATATTTAAATCCACTGCAGTTTGAAACGGTCATGCACCTAGCAATCTATCTGCATTACTGCTATAAATTTTGATATAATAAAATCACCTCACCAATAGTATTTTTATATTTATCAAATTACCAAGTCTCTTACGGCCCGGGTTGTTCAGGGGATTTGAAGTGTTAAATGTTGATCCGCTCATAGGAATTTCAGCCTTATTAGCAATGGCTCTGGTGGGAGGCATGATAGCGCATCGCCTCAAGCAACCTATCATACTGGGCTACCTTGTCATCGGCATTATCGCCGGACCTTATGCATTCGGACTGGTAAAGAACGTCGCATTGGTTGAAACAGCCGCTTCCGTAGGGGTGGCCTTATTGATGTTCACAATGGGACTGGAAATCTCGCTGTCCCAGCTTCGCGATGTCGGCAAGATCGGCATCTGGGGAGGTACGGTACAAATACTGATGACGCTGATACTGGGAACTGCAGCAGGAGCTTTCATATTCCAATGGCCGCTGGCACAGTCCATCTTATTCGGCTTAATCATTTCCCTCAGCAGCACGGCAGTTTGCCTTAAGATACTGATGGATAGGGGAGATCTGAGCTCAGTTCACGGTCGCATCATGATTTCCTTTCTGATTTTTCAGGATATCAGTGTGGTGGCAATGATGATCATATTGCCATTGATGCATGGCAATATGACCGATTTGTGGATGGAGCTAGGCCTTGCAGCCGGCAAGGCAGCTCTCTTCATCGGGTTCGCCATTGTCCTGGGACGCTGGGCCTTGCCCTGGTTATTCGGAAACATCGGGGGCGTCAGATCAAGGGAATTATTCCTGCTTACCATACTGGTATTATGCCTGGGGGCCACAGCCGGGACCCAATTTCTCGGGCTATCAATGGTGTTCGGGGCCTTTCTGGTAGGGATCGTACTGAGATCAACAAGGTTCGTTCACCAGGCCCTTGCTGAGATAACCCCGCTGCGCGATATTTTCGCCACCCTGTTCTTTGTATCTATCGGTATGCTGCTCGATCCGGCATTCCTGTTTAATAACTGGCCAGCCGTTTTAACACTGGTCGCCATAATCATGGTGATCAAGCTGACAGTTGTATTCTTTGTCGTCAAGTCTTTTGGATATAACAACAGGATTGCTGCATTTACAAGCGCAGGGCTTTTCCAGTTAGGCGAATTTTCTTTCGTACTTGCCCAGGGAGGGCTTAATGAAAACATCGTATCACAATACTTTTATCTGCTCATTCTGTCTTCCGCAGTAATTACAATGATATTGACGCCGTTTTCCCTTGGTTTAATATCCCTGCTTTACCCGAAGATGACCGGTCTCTCCCCTGCAAAAAGACAGGCGCTGCAAAATACCTGTCCGGAGCCGCTGGATGAAGCTATTGCCACACCTAACTCGGTTATAATTGCCGGTTATGGCCGTGTTGGAGAGAACCTTGCTCGCGGGTTGGCAGATGCCGACATTCCCTTTGAAATCATTGATATTGATCCTGGATGCATAGAGGCAGCCGGGAAATGCGGCAGGCCTCGTATATACGGAGACGCCACCAATCCACACGTCCTCAAGCAGGCTGGCATTTGTAATGCCTCGGCGCTGGTCATAGCATTTCCTGATCCCATGTGTATTGAAACTACCGTTAAAAGTGCCCTTGCCCTTAACCCGCAAATCAAGATACTCGCCAGGTACCAGCACGCCAGGGATATGCATTCTTTGAAGTCACTGGGTGTAACAGAACTGATAAATCCCGAATATGAGGCGAGTTTTAGATTGTTAAAGCAGCTTTTAAAAATTTCCGGGATAGAGAAAGAAGACCGGCAGGCTATTGTCGATTCGGTTCGCCATGAGGGTAAAACTTAATGATTTATATTGCCGTGACTTTCACAGTATATACTACCGGACCATATTTTATTTGACAGGCAATTCCACCAGGACGGTCGTACCTTCGCCTTTTTGAGATTTGATCTCAAGCTTACCACCCAATAGCTCGACCCTCTCCGCTATACCGGCCAGGCCCAGTTTTCCATCTCTGGGAAGCGAACCTATTTTTTCCGGCAGATCAAAGCCCTTACCCTGGTCAACAATCTCCACTTTGACTTTATCGGACATGTAGTATATTTTAACGTTCGCAGATTTGACCATGGCGTGCTTGGCGGTATTGATCATAGCCTCCTGGATAATTCTGAATATCACTAATTCCATGTCCGGGGCCAGGCGCCTCTGTTCACCTGAAATTTCCAGCGCTATATCAATTTCATAAGACTTTTTTAATTCACCGGTTAACCATTCAAGCACCGGTATCAGACCGAGGTCATCAAGAACAGGCGGCCTCAGCCTGCGGCTGAAATTCCTGACGTCATCCACCGCCCTTTTCAGGCTCTGATAAAACCCCTTCAATTTGGCTACCTGGCTCTCCGTAAGGTCAGGCTTTTGTGCCATAAAATTATCCAGTTGATAAATAAGCGCTACCAGTGTCTGTACCGTCGAATCATGCAGCTCACGTGCCAGATACTTGCGTTCTTCCTCCTGCAGATTGGTTACCTGACCCACATAATAGCGCAGGTTCTCCTCAGCAGTATGCCTCTCCGTCACATCTTCCAGTATTTCGATGGCGCCTACCATTTCTCCCCTGTTGATTATTGGACTGGCTGTAAAGTGATACCATTTACCATTCTCCCCAAGTGAGGGAAAAAAGTTCTCAGCCTGCCAGGCACCTTCAATAAGAGATGATTCTCCGGCTTTGTTAGGATATCTTTCCAATATCCTCTGCTGGCTGGCCTCATCTACTATAAGATCAGCCATCACAGGTCTTTTTTCATTGTAAAAGGCCTTCCATTGCTTATCCGTGCCGATTACATCTTCTTTCTTAATACCGGATAGCACCTCTAATGCTGTGTTCCATTGTATGACCTTGTGCTTCTTGTCGATCTCAAATGCCGGCATGGGCATGCCGTCCAAGACCCTTGATATAATTTTTTCCGTATCTGAAGCTAGCTCGCTCTTTCTCAGATAAACCCTGGCAACAACCAAGATCAGAAAACCCGCAGTAACCGCCAGCGCAATCAACAAAATGATAATAATGATAAAACTCGCCATAATCAGCCTCTCTATACGCTCAATTGGCCGTACAGATCAAGAAATGTCCTTGAGCGCCAGCCAGCCTCTCTTCATTGCTTCAATAACAGCCTCCGTCCGCGAGCCGACTCCCAGTTTATTGAAAATTGCGCGCAGATGGCTTTCTATTGTACTGATACTCAGATGCAACTCCTGGGCCATGGCATTATTGCTTAACCCCCTAGCAGCCAATTTTAAAACGGTAGATTCCCGCTCGCTCAACAGGTCAGATTCTTTCTCTTTCGGCTGTTCTTCCTTATTGGCACGGAATTTCTTAAGGACCTTTTTGGCAATGGTCGGATGCAGCACAGAATCTCCCTTATAGACCGTTTTGATCGCTTCTACCAGGTCATGGACCCCGATATCCTTCAATAAATAACCGGCTGCCCCTGCTGAAAGGACCGAAAAAATATATTGTTCATCGTCATACGCCGTCAAAATAAGTATGGCAACTTTGGGCTGAAAAGACTTTATCTGCCGTGTAGCATCGATTCCATTCAGCCTGGGCATAGAAATATCCATCAATATGACATCCGGAGTTAGAGTACCGGCCAGCCTGACTGCTTCCTCCCCATCACTTGCCTCACCCACAACTTGAAATTCCGGCTCGTGAGTTAGCGACTCACGTATGCTTTCACGGACTACTGCATGATCCTCTGCTAAAAGAATTCTTATCGGTTCCAATTTAACTCCGCTCCCTGGATCTCATTCATTTGCCCGGCAAGCAGTAAAAAACATAAATTTAGATGTTTATTAAGTATACAGCCGCATTCAACCCTGGTAAAGAACACCGGTATTCTTATCAGTGATGTCAATATTTTAGCTTAATGGATTCCTTATTTCTACATTCATTGTATACCCTGATGACTAACCAGCTTATCCGGCTGCATAAAAACCGAACGAAGTTTATCTTACTTATTCCGAGACTTAAATCTAATTATTCCGTAAACCTGGCATTCACATTAATCATGGTTATCCATGTACTCGATTTGTTCGATACAGTGATGTACATTTCACTTCAGCATAGTTAAATATAAGTGTAAATAAATCTACCTGCCACTACCCCTGATTAAGGAGGATCAAAATGGTTACCAAATTGGAGACTTTAATTAAAAAGGCTGACACTGGCACTTCTGATTCCGATATCGAGCAGTTAATTTCAGAAATGGGGCTGAAATTCTGGTCATTGCCTTATTATGAGGATGACGACCAGGATCTTGCCATTGTAAAGGGGATTGACGAAGATCTGCTTTATGCCATGGGTTATACGTTGGGAGACCTGCCCGGTAACATCAAGAACAGCACTAATGAGTTCTGCAACGCAATTGTAGGGGAAATGCTTTACGCCGGTAATCGCACTTCAATCAACGGTCTCCAGCACAAAGCAAGCATTTATCTGGCTGGATATCAAGCAGGGCTTAACGCGTAAAGCCAGGCAGTCGGTTACCCGTAAGCGTGTTGCTCATACGATAACTGATTAACAAATATGATTGGCTATAAATTTTAATTCTCTATTGATATCGGACAATAATTAAATATTTCCCTACGATAGTTCCTGATATTTTCAATACCGTAATCTCGATGAACATTAAACTAACTGAGGGAAAAGAGATGTTAACTGCCGTCGGCTCTCTCCAAAACGGCGAACGTACCTCTGTAACCTTGACAGGGTGCCGTGGTACTCCCTTGCCGGCATATATGCCGGGCCCCAAAGTCGAGTATATTTGCGAAGCTGGATTCGGCTCTGAAGCCCGGTGCGACCTTGAATTGCGGCGGGAGTTCCCAGGGATAGGAGGGACCATCTTCACGTACCAGTCTCTACCGGTAGCCCGCAGAACTGAATTTAACAACTCGCGGAATTCGGTACACAGGATGTTCCTCAAACATGCGGTCATTAAAAAGCTTGAGGATTATTTTTTCAGGCTGGGCGAATACGGATATGCCCATATCACCCGCCCGCTCGGGTCTACCGATCAATCGTATATCTATGAGTGGGCCTTCGGGGAAGGCAGTTTTCCCTGGGAATATTCCGAGTATGGTGACGGCAGAACTCCCGTGGATTTACAGGAATGGGACCACTTCCTTGCAGTTTTCAACAACGCAGGTATCGATCTCTCGGTTGACTGTACCGACCCGGACAATGGCTTGATCTCCAAAAACATAATTCATCAAATGTTCAGGCCGTATAAAAAGGACAGTAAACTGAACTGTATGTGGAAAAGGATCGACTTCGGAGAAAGCAGTATCCGCATCGATTACAACCGCCTCAGCCGCTTTCTGGAAGCCAACTGTTCTTCAATCTGCATGCTGCTCACAGCACAACGGTTTGAATTTTTAAATTTGTCCTGTAAGTACCTGTTGTGTAAATGTAACGAAAGAGAAATCGGCAAGCTGGAACAGCTGACACTTGATTACAGGATGTCCACTCTCTCACATCTCAATACTATCGGGGTGGAAGCCGCACCTCAAGTGCAGTTGCTGATTTCTCTGGCCGGCTGTTCATTTTAAATGATATTGGAGGAAAGAATTTATGCCCGTTAAGGTTGGTATAAACGGCTTTGGCAGAATAGGCCGCCAGGCTTTACGAATCATCGCTACCAATTATAGCGATTCACTCGATATAGTAGCAGTAAATTCCATGCGCAGCCCCTCGGTGCTGGCCCACCTGCTGAAATACGATAGTACCTACGGTACCTTCACAAGCGATATTGACTTCACCGACAAGGATTTAATTATCAATGATAAACGCATCAAGATACTCAGCGGTCTTGAGCCTTCCCTGATCCCCTGGGAAAGCACCGGCGCTCAGATAATAATAGAGGCAACAGGCAAATTTAAGCAGGCCTCACAAAGTCATGGGCATATAAATCGCGGCGCCAGTAAGGTCATAATCACTGCTCCCGGAAAAGGAGTAGATATTTCCATCGTGCCGGGGGTCAACCATACGAGATATGACCATTCAGCTCACCATATTATTTCCTGCGCATCCTGTACAACAAATTGCCTGGCGCCGATTGCCATGGTGCTGCACGACGCATTTACTATCAATAAAGGCTTTGTTTTCACAGTGCATGCCTACACCAGCAGCCAGGTCTTGCTTGATGAGAAGAATAAGGACCTCAGACGTGCGCGCAGCGCCCTGCAAAACACCATTCCCTCTACTACAGGAGCTTCCAAAGCCATCGGGGAAATCATCCCGGCTCTCAAAGGCCGCATGATGGGCAGCGCACTACGCGTTCCTATTCCGACGGTTTCGCTGCTCGATCTCACAGTAATTTTGAGTAAAACCGGTATTACAGCTAAAGATATAAATGATGCATTAAGAGAGGCAGCGAGGGGAAAGCTTAAAGGCATACTGGATGTGTGCGATGCCGAGCTGGTAAGCTCGGATTTCAAAGGCACGCGTTTCAGTGCAGTTGTCGATTCTTCATCTACCACAATTATAGATGGTATGGCCAAGATATTAGCATGGTATGATAATGAATACAGCTATACTTGCCGTATAGTTGATCTGCTGGTACATGTAGCTGAATCACTCAGCAGGCGGAGTGGCCCTCAAGCAGAAACAGCCGCTATGCATTCACATTAATTAGTGGGTCCTAAGCCTCCTTTATCCGGCTGTACGCCGGCTTTCACATCCTAAAACACTCCATTGAAGCCGGCGTACATTTGTTTACTGACCTTTAAACACCAGCCTGTTAATGTAACTTTGGCCATATTTATTGTAATATTTTAAATATAACATTAATGTCGTCTTGCGATATGGATCAGATTAAGATGCAACCGAGCGTAAAACTGGATAAGGTACGCAAAGTGTATAGCATGGACCATACCAAGGTAGTGGCGTTAAATGAGGTCTCTCTCGAGGTCTTCCCAGGAGAGTTCATTGTGCTGCTCGGTCCCAGCGGTTCAGGAAAGACGACCCTGCTCAATTTAATCGGGGGACTGGATAACCCCACCTCCGGCACAGTCGAAGTCAGCGGCATCAATATCTCCACAATGAGCAGGTCGCAGCTTACGGAATACCGCCGTCACCAGATCGGCTTCATCTTCCAGTTCTTCAACCTCATTCCCACACTCAATGCACGTGAAAACGTCGAGTTTGCCGCCGAGCTGGCGGGCAACCGCCTGACTGCCGGACAGCTGCTTAAAGAGGTGGGGCTGGAAGACCGCATGGAACATTTCCCCAGCGAGCTTTCAGGCGGTGAAAACCAGCGCGTTGCCATCGCACGGGCATTGGCCACGGATCCGCCCGTAATCCTTTGCGATGAACCCACGGGTAGCCTTGATTTCGAGACCGGCAAGCGTATCTTTAAGCTGCTGCGCACGCTCAACCAGTCCAACCATAAAACCATCATTGTCGTTACTCATAATGCCCCTGTAGGAGCAATTGCTGACAGGCTGATCAGGATGCGTGACGGCAGGATTGTGCAGGTAATACAGAACGAGCAGCCTCTCAATCCGGATGGACTGGAATGGTAATACTTCCGCGCTTGCCGCGTATCCAACTGAAACTATTACGAGATGTCTGGAAAAATAAAATCCAATACGGTGCCGTAGCCTTCATTATATTTCTCGGAGTCTCCATATTCATCACCTGCTACGAAGCCTACCTTAACCTTAACATGTCCTACAACGCCTTTTATGACCGTCTTAACATGGCCGATTACTGGATATCGGTCGACGGGATAGGACAAAACGCAGTGAAAGATATGAATGAGATAGCCGGTGTCGAAGCATACGGCCGCATTGTTAAGGACCTGTTCATAGACATGGGAGGTGAAACCGGTGAAAAGGTGACGGGCAGAGTTATTTCGCTGCCTGAAAATCAAATGCCCCCCGTAAATCTGGTTCAAATTGAGGCCGGTAATTATTTCAGCCGGACATATGGTCGCGAAATACTGGTGGAGCGGCATTTTGCCGATTATTATAACCTCAGGCCGGGCAACTGGCTGAGACTGGAAAACGAAGGGGTAAAATCCAGTTTCCGCATCCGCGGCATCGTCATGAGTCCAGAACATATCTGGGTGGTTAAAAGCGCACAGGAACCCATGGTGACCCCGCGCACCTTCGGTATCATCTTTATGCCTTTAAATGAGGCGGAAAAGCTCTTCGACATGGAAGGTACCGTCAACGAGATCACATTTACTGTTGCACCTGATATGGACCATGCCGCCATACTGAGCAAGGTACGTTCCATCCTGGAAAGCCATTACATCAAACGCATGACGTCTAAAGATGATAAAGTGGAGCTGCAGACCAGGCGCATCGATATTGTACAGGGTATACGTACAGCTTATATGACCGAGAGAAAGAACCTTCCCGTGGTGCAAATACTCAGGCAGGATATGGAATCATTTGCCATGCTGGCTTTCCTTTTCCCGCTGCTTTTTCTGACCATGGCATCGCTGACCATCTACGTCCTGCTGAACCGGCTTGTTGAATCGCAGCGTATTCAGATCGGACTGATACGGGCCATGGGCTATTCACAAAAAACGGTCATGCTTCATTACCTGGGTTTCGCATTGATCGTCGGGACTATCGGCTCATTGATCGGCGCAATAGCAGGCCACCTGTGGGCCAACGGCCTGACCGAGATGTATATAGATGCTTTGAATATACCGATCTTTGTAACTGGAGTACACTGGGGAGCCATCCTGGGAGGCATGGCAACCGGTTTATTGATCCCGCTGCTGGCAGGCTTAATGCCAGCATGGTCCACCATACGCATACAACCTGCAGAAGCCATGCGGCCGCCTGCCCCCAGTGTCGGCAACAGATATATTATGAAAGCATTGACTTTCCTGCTGCGCCCATTCCCTTATTTTATTAAAATGCCGGTGCGTAATATCTTCCGTAATTTCAGGCGGAGTCTTTTTATGGCGTCAGGCATAGCCTCTGCCATCATCCTGGTACTCGTAGCCATGTCCTTCGTTGACGCCGTAAGCGAAATGCTGAACCGCCAGTATAATATCGTCCAGCAATATGATGCCATTATTCACCTCCAGGGAGAAAGCGCAGCCTCTAATGTCAGCCTTATCAGTCATCTCGAAGGCATCACCGCCGCCGAGCCGGTGATTGATATACCTTACCGCATACGGTTCAAAGATAAAAAAGTAGACACCAGCATTGAAGGTATCGAGCAAAACTCGCAAATGCTCAATATCATTACTGCAGACGGCCTCAAAATCGATGTGCAGCCGGACGGCATATTGCTGCCTGATTCTTATAAAGACAAATTGGGGGCGGAGATCGGCGATATCATAAGGCTGGAGCCCCTTACCGGCGTGATCGGTGAGACTGATGTCAGGCTGGCGGGCTATGTATGGTCGTATGTCGGCGGCAGGGCGTATATGCCTTTCAGAGAAGTCCAGGCACTGCAGCGAGATTTCGGTGCAGCTTCGGCGATCATGGTCAAATTCCAGGGTGAGCCAAGCGATTATCTGCTCAAAAGGATTTACAATATTCCGCAGGTTGCTTCGATAGAGCTGACTGAGGACACCAGACAGATGCTCGATGAACAGATGGGCTTCTTCTGGGCCATGATAGGTATAATGCTGATAATGGGAACGGCGCTGGGTGCCGCCATTATCTTCAATGGAGTTATGGTCAATGTTACACAGCGTACCAGGGAGATGGCTACCATGCGCGCCGTTGGATTGGGAAACCGGATGCTCTCATTTATGATCTCACTTGAAAATATTTTGATCTCAATCATCGGCATCGTGGCAGGGATCCCTCTGGGCAAATATATCAGCCACCTGTTTTTTGATGCAATGTCTACCAGCGCTGAAGATATCTTTACTTTCAGTTTGGAGATACTGCCACGTTCTTATGTGATCGCCGCAGTCGCAGCAGTATTGATCATGTTGATATCACAAATACCGGCCATCTTACAGGTGATCAACCAGGATTTAGCTACGGTAACCAAAGAATGGAGTGAGTAACCGTCGACTTTCTTAAAGAAATATCAAGACCGGCCGGTTTTCACAAAGCGTATATCTCGTTGCCGAAAGTATGAACCCAGTTCTGCTTGAGGGCAGCAACGGCTTCTTCAGTCTTGTCTACCCCTATTATTACGATGGGCTGTCCGCTTTCCCCTCTTCCGAGATAAGTATAAAAATAGAGCACGTTTATATGTGCCTCTTTTAGCGGTTTTAACACGGCACGCAATGCGCCCGGGTGGTCCGGAATTTCCACAGCGATAACGTCGTTCTCAATGACCTTGTAGCCATTGCTTTTCAATACATTAACAGTCTTCACTGGATTGTCAGTAACAAACCTGACGGTGCTGGTATTAGAAGTATCAGCTACAGATATGGCGCGTATGTTGATGCTTTCCCTGGCCAGGCATTCGCTGACAGATAGAAACATGCCCGGTATATTCTCCAGGATAATGGATACTTGTTTTACACACACGATTGCACCCCTTTAATACGCATCAGAATAAATTGTACCCTGCCTTCAGGGCTTTTTCATTTATCTCAATCAGTTTTTTCTTGGAGCTTAAAATATGTTTTAAGGCTGAGACCACATCCGGCAAGTCGACCAGACCGCTCTTTCTGGTAAAGGCACCCAGCATGACCATATTAGCCGCCTTCGGGCTGCCAAGGTCTTCCGCCATCTTATTGGCCAGTACCCGTACAATCTCGATATCACCTCTAATAATCTCCGCTTCCACCAGGGACGAGTTCAGGAAAAACACGCCGCCCGACTGTATATGATGCTGAAATTTGACCGCCGACGGCTGGTTCATCGCTACGACAAACTCCGGCGATGAGGCAACGGGCGAAGCTATCTCCTCGTCTGAGACGGCAACCGTGCAGTTGGCTGTCCCGCCGCGCACTTCCGCCCCATAAGCAGGCAGGTACGTAACGTACTTGCCTTCCAGCATAGCAGCTTCGGCCAGGTTCAACCCCATAGACAGCACTCCCTGCCCGCCGAATCCCGCTATCAGGGTCTTAATCAGCATTTTTGTTCTCCGTAATGTCCTTATAAACACCCAGCGGAAATACCTTGGTCATCTCATCATCAACCCATTTCCAGGCCTGGATAGAGCTCATTTTCCAGTTGGTGGGACAGGGTGACAGTATCTCCACCATGGAAAAACCTTTCCCTTCAAGCTGCATCAGGAAAGCCTTGGCAATGGCTTTTTTAGTTTTGCGGATATTGATAGGTGAATTTACGGCCACTCTTTCGATATAGGCCACACCATCCAGCATTGCCAGGATCTCACTCATTTTGATCGGGTGGCCCTCGATAATGTGATCACGCCCATAGGGGGTGGTACTGGTTTTCATGCCGCACAGCGTGGTGGGGGCCATCTGCCCGCCCGTCATGCCGTAAACGGCATTATTAATAAAGATCGTCGTGATATTTTCCCCACGGTTGGCCGCGTGCATTGTCTCAGCCGTGCCAATTCCCGCCAGGTCACCGTCGCCCTGATAAGTAAATACTACTATCTCCGGACAGGCACGCTTGATACCCGTAGCAACCGCAGCGCCCCTGCCATGGGCTGACTCTGCCATATCAACATCAAAATAATTATAAGCGAAGACCGAACAGCCGGGCGGTGGTATTCCCAGTGTTTTATCCCGCAGATCCATCTCATCGATGATCTCGCAAATAAGTCTGTGGGTAATCGAATGCCCACAGCCGGGACAATAATGGAAGTGGGCCTTTTTCAGTGATTTAGGCCTGGTATATACGTTTTTCACTTTTTTAAACCTTTCTGATAATACAGGCGGGAGATCACACGCGCTACTTCACTGGGTGCAGGTATGACCCCTCCCGGCCGTCCGTAAAAGGAGACTTCCCCGTGCCCACCCAATGAAAGCTGGACATCCTCGATCATCTGGCCCATATTCATCTCAAATACTAAGAACTGTTTGACCTTCTTAGATAGATCCTTTAAAGATTCATCAGGGAACGGCCACAAGGTAATCGGCCTCATCAGGCCCACTTTTAACCCTTCCGCACGCATATTGCGGATTGCGCCTTTGGCAATCCTAGCTGCTATTCCGAAGGCTACCACGATCAGTTTTGCATCACTGGTCATAAATGTTTCACAGGTAGTCTCGTCTCTTTTAATTAGCGAATAGCGCCGGAATAAACTCCAGTTGATTTCTTCAAGTTCCGACGGGTTGGAAGTAAATGTCTTCACGATCCTGCTGGCTTTTCCACCGGCGCCCTTCAAAGCGCCATCGCGGTCGGGCAGCACAGCAGGCACCTCCCTTTTAAATACTACCGGCTCCTTCATCTGTCCCAGCACACCATCTCCCAGAATAATCACGGGGATTTTATACTTATCCGCCAGGTCAAAGGCACGCATCGTCAGGTCCGCTAGTTCCTGGACCGAAGACGGCCCCAAAACGATTGTACGGTAATCTCCATGCCCTCCACCGCGTGTCGCCTGGAAATAATCTCCCTGCGAAGCAGCAATACTGCCGAGACCCGGCCCACCGCGCTGCATATTGACTATTACGGCAGGAAGTTCACAGGCTGCCAGGTAAGAAATGCCTTCCTGTTTAAGGCTGATGCCCGGACTGGAAGAGGAGGTCATAGTCCTCGCTCCGACCAGGCTGGCCCCATAAACCATGTTAATCGCCGACACTTCGCTTTCAGCCTGGACAAACGAACACCCTTTCCTCCGACTGAGATGCATGGCCATATGCTCAGTCAGCTCATTTTGTGGAGTTATCGGGTAGCCGAAATAGCAGCGACACCCGGCCCTGATTGCCGCTTCACCTATAGCACTGTTGCCATCCATCAAAACTTTAGCCACGGAACACCTCGATAGCTACTTCCGGACAGACCAGCGCGCAAATTGCACAGCCTGTGCACTCGCCATTATCATTAAACACGGCACTCTGGTAGCCGGCCGCATTCAGTTTATCTGATTGCGAAATGACATTTTTAGGACAAAAGTGCATGCATAGCTCGCAGCCTTTGCACAGCTCGGCAGATATTACTATCATGCCTTTAATCGATTTGACTGTTATCTGTTTATCAGACATGTTCTTTAAAAACGTATAAGCCGGAGCCCGTCAAGCCCCGGCCTCTTGACACGCAGATATTTTACGCGTAAGCGCAGGCCTATGGCAAATAAGCGAAACAAAAGATCTCTGTACAGATATATCGTTTCAGTATTACCAGGAAGGGTATACTGTCGGGAAGATTAAGATATACTTGCTGCTATCCTTATCTTGCCCACCTGTCTTTAAAAACCAATAAGATATGTTAATAGCTGGTTCTAATATAGCCGGCAGCCGGGCTTATTTCGGCTTTCGGAGACTCTCTGAGCGGTGAAAAATTCCCCGCGTTTTTTCTACCTGTATTTTTTATGGCCCATCCAGCGGTCATAATGCACTCTTTCCGGCTTATATCTGTCTTCTCTTGGCAATTTCTCATCAGTGTAGCCGATTGACACCAGTGATATAGGATTAATGCTGGATGGTATTCCCAGCAGGCGTCTTATCCCATGCATACGTTCTTCTATCGGGTAAATGCCCAGCCAGACTGCTCCGAGCCCCAGCGCATGCGCGGCCAACAAAATGTTCTCGGTCGCCGCGGAACAGTCCAGCGGGCCCCTGCCCGCATACGTTTCCAGCGCCGGGTCCTCGCAAACCAGGATGGCCGCCAGTGCTTGTTTCAGCATATGTGCATGACGGTGAAAGCCAGGTATCTGGTCAAGTGTTTTACGGTCACGTATGACCACGAAATGCCACGGCTGTTCATTGGCCGATGAAGGAGCCGCCATACCGGCTTGAAGAAGCTGCTTAATCACTTCGTCCGTCACAGGTTTTTCAGTATATTTCCTGACGCTCCTGCGCGTCAGTATAGCTTCCAGGGTATCCATCAACTCTCCTCTATCTATGCGTACGTTATATTCTTCGCTTTATTTTGGCAACCCACCTGAGAATCATCACTATCAACGCTATGACAGCAGCGGCCACCAAGTAAGGCCAGGCCAGATCGTGAAACGGGGTAGGGGGTTCCTGTATATAGCCTGTCAACTGGATTTTAATTTTATTATCCAGTCCTTTGGTAAGATGAATATTTGATGTTGCGATTTTTCCCTCTTTTTCAACCGCCAGCTTATAAGAGCCGTAAAATCCGTGGAATACAGCCTCTCCGTTATCATTGGTATACACATTGCCGAATGACCACCAGTCCTTCCGTATGAGCTTGAGCAGAGCGTCGTATGCAGGCTTGGGGGTCATATCCTTACGCAGCAGTCCCGCAGGAGCATTCTGCCAGGCCCCCTGGTCCGAGAAATCCCACCAGGTGATCGCCTCTACCGACGGATGGCTGAAAAGCAGAGTATAGAATTTTTCTACGTAATCAGCCTGGGTCATCTCACCTTCTGTTGTACTCGGCCAGTCTTCGGCCTGCTGGGTGGTGTCCACGCCGGTCTTTAACGCACCGCTCAATACCGTTACCTCGGTAAAAAATAGGGGCACATCAAAATCTTCAAAACGGCTGCAAATATCCCATACCTGATAAAGCGGCCAGTTGCCGCGATGCATGTGCGACTGTATACCGATACCATCGAATTTACCTTTTTGCCTGACTATATCCTGCAACAGATCACGATAATCCTGGTCTGTGCGATAGTCATTAATAATCATTGTAGCCTTTGGACAACCGGAACTTGCCCATACCAGGGCATCAGCACAAGCTACAGCCGGGGTACTGGAGTTCATCCAGTTGCCCACAGCATTATTAACCCACTGCCCCCCCAGCGGCTCATCAACGACCGTCCAGTAATCTACCAGCCCACAGAAAGCAATGGTATTTGCTTTTACACGATCTTCCATGGCAGCCTGCACGTCCTCGACCCCAGGCGGCGCCCATGCTGGCACAGCATTGGCCGATATCAGCGGCTGCCCGTGGGTGATAATACCGCGCTTTTTCGACCAGTCTGCCATGGCCAGCAGCAACGTTTCATTGTTATTACGCTCTCTGGTTTCATACTGATCCCAGTAAAACGGCAATACGCCGTAGTTGAATACAGCGGTGTATGCGTCAGCCCAATCCTGGTTAACAGCGTTAGGCCCGTTTTGTCCAAGCGGGCTGAGATTGGACCCGAAAAGAAAATCATGGTTATGCTGCTCGAAATAAATACGGGCGTTCCTTACAGCCGTACCATTGTCGTCCACTACCTGGATGAACACATCTCCTTTACGGATTTTTTCTATCCTGTCTTCGGCGCCGTTAACAATAAACCACTCCCGCGTGCTGTTCCATGCCTGTGTCAGGGTCAGCCACAGGTCCCCTCCACTCCCCTGACAGCCCGCTGAAGGCAGCGCCATGATTGCCACTAATATAGCCAGAACTGCTATATGAACTTTTTTTCGATTCATACTCGTCCCTTCACATCATTAAATTTCGTATATTTTAGCATACGTGCCAAACAGCCATTTTCAAAATTTGAAATCACGATCAGCCAATATGTGACTTATGTTATTTAATTAGTTCCGCCTTATTGTTAAACTCCTGTAAATTACATTCGCTGTTTTTTCATGGAGGTAATATGAGTGGACCCGGCAGCAAGGCAAAAGCCTATCTTCTGGGCAAGTTCGGCAACAGGGCAAATTTCAATAAATCAGAGCGCATCCTGTATAGTCATGATATTGCAGCAATGCCAGGACTGCTGAAACCGTTTGTCGGCAACACCGTGCCTGACGTTGTGGTCCAGCCGGTGTCCGAAGAGGAAGTGGTGGAACTCGTCAAGTGGGCTAATGATAACCGCATCAAACTTACTCCGAGAGCCAAAGCATCTTCGGGATACGGCGGAGTGATACCTGTAAAACAGGGAATAGTAGTAGATTTTTACCGCATGAACCGTCTCCTCGACATAGACAAGACAGCGATGACGGCCAGGGTGGAGGCCGGAATGGTCTGGGAGAAAATGGACAGGGAGCTGGAAAAACAGGGGCTGACTTTACGCCTTTACCCCACCAGCTATCCTTCATCCACTCCCGGCGGGTGGCTGGCTCAGGGCGGGGCAGGGATCGGCTCCTATGAGGCAGGCTGGTTTAAAGATAATGTCATCAGCGCCAGGGTGGTTTTGCCTGATGGCGAGGTCAGGAAATTCAGCGGACCGGACCTGGACCTCATATCGGATGCCGAAGGCATCACAGGGTTTATCAGCGAGATGGTTATCAAGATTCAACCAAAAGAAGAGTTGAAGATAATATCTGTAGGTTGCCCGGACGCTCACGACCTGCAGCGTTTTGTACAATCCGTCGTCGACAGCAAGCTTCCCGTCTGGTCGATAATTTTTATCAATCCTAAAATGGCGGAGCTTAAAAATAAAGCACCCCTCATGGAGCATTTCGGACATCCCGCCGAAGAAAGAGTGCTGCTGCCCGCCTCCTATGTAACTACACTGGCCATCCGGGAAAGGGATGCCGCAGAGGTTTCTCAGCGCCTTCCCGAGCTGCTAAAACCCTGCCAGGGAGAAATTCTCAGCGACAGGATAGCGCAGCATGAATGGAAAAACCGTTTCAAGCTCATGGTCGTTAAAAGGCTGGGACCCAGCCTGGTGCCGGCTGAGGTAATAGTGCCACTGGCAGCCCTTGGCGATGCAATGATGGAAATCGAAAACAAGGTAGACCAGCCGGTCGTCAAAGAAGGGGTCATCATACGTGAAAGTATCAACGGCCAGCCCGAGGTAGTTATATTGGGTTTCATTCCCAGCGACCAGCGCAAGTTCAGCTACAACTTCGTCTTCAGCCTATCTATGACCATTATGAAGATTGTTAAAAGGCACGGGGGCCGACCATATGCTACCGGCCTGTATTTCACCTCTAAAGCCAGCCAGATCCTGGGCAGGGAACGCTGGCAAAAACTACGTGATTTCAAGAAAAAAATCGATCCCCGCAATACACTTAATCCCGGCAAGGTGCTGAGCAGCAATATCATCGGGGGTTTTATAGGTATAACTGAAGCGCTTGAAACGATAATACGTCCATTCGGCAACTACGTTATCACCCAGGTTGCCGAACGGCGTCCGGTCCGGCCCGTTAAGGATATACCCGGAGATGTCGCATGGTATGCCTACGCCTGCTCACAATGCGGCTACTGTGTGGAGGAATGCGACCAGTTTTACGGCAGGGGCTGGGAAAGCCAGTCCCCACGCGGTAAATGGTACTGGCTGCGCGAGTATATGGAAGGGAGGCAGAAATGGGATCAGTTCATGGTAGATACCATGCTTGTCTGTACCACCTGTGAGATGTGCAATCGCCGCTGTTCGGCCTCGCTGCCTATTGAACAATCATGGATGAAGCTGCGCGGCAAGCTAATCGACGAAGAAAATAAGATGACCTTCCCGCCTTTCGAGATGATGGGCGAAGCCACACTTAACGAAGGAGACATCTGGGCGGGATACAGGCGTGACCGTGCCAGGTGGTTCCCCGAGGACCTGATAGCCAGTCACGGGCAGGGCGTCAGGTCACCTAATGTCTACTTTGCCGGCTGCACCGCCAGCTATGTTGAAAATGATATATCCATGGCCAGCGCCAAGCTACTTGACGAAGCAGGTGTGGATTTCACCTACCTGGGAGAGAGGGAGAACTGCTGTGGCACCCCCATGCTGGTGGCAGGCAAATGGGACGTTTTTGCTGAAACCATGAAGCATAATATTGCGGCCGTAAAGACCAGCGGGGCAAATACGGTGATAACATCCTGCCCAGCCTGCGATATGATGTGGCGGCATACTTATCCAGAATGGGCAAAAAAACTCGGTATCGACTTCGATATCAAGGTAAGACACTACAGCGAGGTGGTAGCCGAAAAAATCAAGTCCGGTCAATTTAAATTCCCCGACAGGGCGAAGGAGCCGGTGACCGTAACCTGGCACGATTCATGCCATATCGGCCGTGTTTCAGGTGTATACGAAGAGCCCAGGGAGCTGATCCGAGCACTGCCGGGGGTCAACCTGGTAGAGATGGCATATAACAGAGAGGATGCGCACTGCTGCGGGAGCGTGCTTACGCTTATTAAGGACCCACCCATAGCGGCGGAGATTGGCAAGGTCCGCATGGATGAAGCCAGTGAAGTCGGGGCACAGAAGGTACTGGCTCTTTGTCCCTGCTGCCAGTTCCAGCTTCGCGTTAGTGCGGATAAGAAAAAACTGGATATGGAGGTAAGTGACCTGGCCAGCTTCTGCTGCTCGCGCATGGGATACGATTTCCCTGACCCCAATCCCGAGGTGAAAAAGCAGTGGGCTGTATTTGAGGCCATGATCAAGCTTATGACTCCGCAGGGCTTTGCCAATCTCATGGGGAAGATGTGGCCCGAGCTAATCAATGCAATGCCATTCGGTATGGGAGGCATGATGCGCTCCATGGGCAAGATACCCGGAGCGCTAAACCTTATGAAACCTATATTCCCCGTACTCTTTCCCAGACTGCTGCCTATGATGATGCCTAAGGTCATGCCCCGGATGCTGGCGCTGGTTGGAGAGATGATACCCATGCCGGATTATATGGCTGAGCAAATGCCCCACATGATGCCTAAGGTCATGGATTCCTTGATGCCGCATATGATCGGCGACGTCGTCCCGCTGGTAACGCAGCCCATGATAGATTATCTGCAGGGGAAATCCTGAATTCCAATACTCAAACACTAAGTAAATACCAGATACAAAGTAATAGTCCCTGGATTTAGGTTTTGAACTTGTTTAGTATTTAGTGTTTAGAGCTTAGACTTTTTTAACTTGGTTTTGGGAATTTGGATTTTATCTACGTGGTACAATTACCCTGATATGGAATCTATACCTCTCTTAAAATACCTGGTCGAAGCCGGCCTTGGTGCCCGGCGGCAGGTAGTGTCTGCTATCAAGCAGGGACGCGTGACGGTAAACGGGAAGACCGCAACAGGCTATACGATGCCTATCTACCCCAAACTGGATGAAATCATAGTCGACGGTAAGAAGGTTAAATTTAAGCCTAATGAAGCACTGGTCTTCATAGTCAACAAACCGAAGGACGTGCTCTCCACCACCAGGGATGAGCACGGCCGTAAAACAGTTATCGACATGCTGCCGGAGCGTTACCGCTCGCTCGGCCTTTACCCGGCAGGCAGGCTGGATTACGACAGCACCGGGCTGCTGATACTCACCAACGACGGTAACCTGACCTACCGCCTCACCCATCCGCGTTTCGAACATGAAAAGGAATATATAGTTACGGTCAACGGCATTCTGAATGAGCAGGACAGGGAAAAGCTGCAGAAAGGCGTACAGCTCGAGGATGGTATGACCTACCCTGCCAGAATCAAAGAAGTACCTCAGGCAGCCTTTACCTACAGCATCACCATACACGAGGGGCGGCACCGGCAGGTGAAGCGTATGTTTCTCAGTGTGGGACACGAGGTTAAGTCGCTCAAACGGGTACGTATCGGCAGGCTGGAACTGGGAGACCTGGAGGAGGGGCAGGTTAAAAAGCTGTCGCAGGCCGAGATAGGAAAACTGCTCCGACGATAGTACCGTTCTGCCCCCAGTAAAAAAGTCCTCGCCATATTATTTCAAAATCGAATAGTTCTATGCGTGCAGACATCGCGCAGGTGTAGTAGAATATGGCAAATTTTATGCGTTAAAAAAATAAACAGGAGGATTACTAATCATGGGTGACAGGCTCAAGGGTAAGGTAGCAGTAGTAACAGGATCAGGCCGCGGGATTGGCAGGGCACATGCGCTGGCACTGGCGGCAGAAGGAGCTAAACTGGTTATCAATGATTTCGGGGGCGCCTGGGATGGTACAGGAGCATCACAAACTCCGGCCGCAGAAGTCTGCGAAGAAATTAAAAAGATGGGCGGAGAGGCCGTTCCCAACTATGATTCAGTATCAACCGCTGAAGGCGGCGAAAATATCATCAAGACCGCCGTCGATGCCTTCGGCAGGGTGGATATACTGGTAAATAACGCAGGTATCCTGCGCGATCGCATGCTCTTTAATATGACGGAAGAGGAATGGGACGCGGTAATTAAAGTCCACCTATACGGCACTTTCCATTGCACCAGGCCGGCCAGCGTTTACATGAGACAGCAGCGCTGGGGCCGCATCATAAATACCTCGTCCATTTCTGGCCTGGGCAACCTGGGGCAGGCCAACTATAGCGCAGCCAAGGAGGGCATCGTCGGCTTTACCCGCACAGTAGCACAGGATATGGCCAAATACGGTGTGACCTGCAACGCCATCCGGCCCAACGCTGCCACCAGGATGACCATGACCGATGAGCTTAAGGCCAAGGTTGCCAAAGGCGCAGCCGCACAGGGCATCACCAAGCCGGAAGATATCGAAAAATTCTTCAACCAGATGTTCACTTCCAAACCGGAGCATATTCCCCCCATTGTAGTCTACCTGGCCACCGAGGAAGCAGCCTACATAACGGGCCGCACTTTCTTCATCAATGGCAATAATATCGGTTTCTACACTGAACCACAGATCACTTCACAGATAAATAAAGATGATGGCTTCTGGTCTCTTGATGAACTCCTCAAAGCAGTCCCCGAACAGCTCTGCAAAGAGCTGGTTAAACCTGCTTAAAACTCTGCCGTCAACACATCTTAAGAAACATTTGCCTGAGACGGGCGCCGTACAGGCGCCCGTCTCAGGCATTGTATATTTGTGATGAACAGCCGGCATGTAGGACTTTTCGATAAGAAAGGTGGAGGAAGATGACCTTGAGGCTGTTGTAGAGATTTTCAATTATTTCGTCCAAACCAGCTTCGCGGCTTATCCCGATGTCAAAGCCGATGCAACGCTTTTCGATTTCCTGAAAGGGATGTTCAGCGAAAGCATATTTTATGTAATTCAAAAGCCGGGCAGCGATATAGTCGGTTTTGGCTTGCTGCGCCACCACCAGAGAAGCAACGCTTTCAACCGTGCCGCCGAACTGACCTATTTTATTCTGCCTGATTATTCACGTAAGGGGCTGGGTGCCATGGTTGCTTGATGTACTGGAAAAGGAAGCTGCTAAAGGCAGAGCCTGGACTTCCATATAAAACAGGGATTCCAGCAATGCGACCTTTTTAAGAATATCGGCAGCAAGTTCGGCCGGGACTTCTATGTTATCTGGATGCAGAAATTTATCAACGGACATTAATAGGCCATCTCCCCCGGCAGGAACGGGAGAGATGGCTTGCGACGTTAAATCTATTACTTGATGCGGAAGTTGAAGGGACCAAAATCGAACTTCAGCCCATCCTCACCGGGTATAGGTATGGATTCACTCAAGCCGGGCAGTTTGTCAGGCCATGCTTCCAGCTCCACTGTAACGGAGATAGTCTCTCCTCCGCGCTGGACCGTCAGCGTTACTTTGTCCCCGGGAGCCTTGTTATTCAGGTAGGAAAGCAAATCCGGGACACCGGTAAGTTGGATACCATCGATAGCCGTTAAAAGGTCCCCGCCCGCTTTAGGATCATTCATATCATCCACGCCACCGGCGACCAATCCGGCTTTATCTGCTGGGCTGTCGGGTAAAACGCTGACTACATATACACCCTTTTCAGCAGAGAGATTGAGCTTCTCTGCCAGATCCTTGCTGGCAGCCGTGCCCTGTATGCCAAGCCAGGGGGTCTTGATTGCGCCTCCTTTCAACAGCTGCGTCATGCGTGATTTGGCCGTATTGATCGGCACAGCGAAGCCGACCCCGTTAGCAGAAGCTTCAATAGCAGTGTTTATACCTATGACCTCGCCGCGGGAGTTCAGCAGGGGACCGCCGGAATTGCCCGGATTGATGGCCGCGTCCGTCTGGATAATACCCGTTATCGTACGGTCAGTCACTCCCGGCAATGACCTCCCTGTGCCGCTGACAACTCCTACAGTAATCGAACCCTGCAGTCTGAAGGGGGAGCCCAGCGCAACGGCCATCTGCCCTGGCCTCACCTGGTCCGAATCTGCCAGCGCCAGGTATACAATATTTGGTATTTTCGATGCGTCGACCTGCAGTAACGCAATATCGTTATAACGGTCGCTGCCGATGACCTTGCCGTCAATCTCCGTACCGTCATCAAGCATGACCTTGATGGACGATGAATCCTCCACAACATGGTAATTAGTCAGTATATGTCCCTGCTCATCGATGAAGAAGCCGGAGCCTTCCCCTATCCGGTTGGGAATCTTCAGGCTGAACGGGCCAGGCAGCTGCGATAAGGGGGCTTCTATGACCCTTTCTATTTGTACAACGGCAGGTATGCACTTGTCATATAAAGAAATCACCGTATCCTCATCGAAAAGCGGCGTGGACTGGGTCGAGCTGCTGGTCGCAGCAGTATATCCCAGCGATCCACTTGTTGAGACATTTGAAGTCGATGCACATCCGGCCAGCAGCAAGGCTGCCGAGAAGATTAAAATCAGAGACAGCAGCAGGCCCCTGCGCATGCGTGATCCTGTTATATTCAGTGATGACATGGTTTTCCTCCGGTATTAATATCGTTTTCTCAAAGGTGATTATATGTTTATCAGCATAAAATATGTATCGTTATCGTAATGCAGCCCGGTTTGAGGTTCGATTATCTTTTCAATCTTCTGCTGTTCCAGGTTGACCTGCACCATCCAGACTTTGTCATTCATAATGACCGGCACAACCGCCTGCGTAGTAGCAGGTGTAACCTTCAATATATTTCCGTTGATAATCGCTATATTATTAATGGACGTAAATACGGGAAATATCCTGCCTATAGTAGCGCCCTTATCCAGCATGGCTTTTACGGAAGGCTCGCCGCTTGCAATTCTAACCGCGCTGTCCTGTGCTTCCAGTGGCACCTCCGGTAGAAACAATCCTTCAAACCGTTTAGTACTGACAATGACCCTGCCCGGAATATCTACATCAGCTTCAATTAAATCTCCCAGGCTGCGCCCGCAGACCACGGTGGCAACTTTTTCTCTCACTTCCACCCTTACGATGATGATATCGCCCGTCCCGCTCAGCTTCTGCTGTATCCCCGGGTCCTTTTTCACAATGTCGGCGGCCAGCACTGCAGGTGAAGGGCTGGCCAGATAAACGGACACGCCTAAAACCGCGCCGATCAGCAACAGAGTCAGTGAGCTGGCAAGGGCAGTCCTCCATAGCGGCCCCCTCAACCACGCGAGAAAGCCTTCCAGCCATGCACCAATACCCGGGGCAGTTTCCCGGCATGCGTATTGACGTGCCAGTGTTCCCTCCATCAGCGCCTTCTTCAGACTCTCCTTGTGGGTAACCACCAGCAGTTCCGGCAGATCGACGTTATCCAGCTTTCTAAGTAACTGTTCTTTCTTCATGGCATAACCCGTCACTAACTTTTATAATGTCCTTCACGAAAAAAAGTTGCATTACCGCATTTTTTCCCTGAGTTTTTCGATGCCTCGGTGAAGAAGGGATTTAATAGTACCCTCCTTTTTACCCAGTATCTGCACGATGTCTTTTATCTTCTTCTTCTCGAAAAACTTGAGCACAATAACTTCCTGGTACATGGCAGGCAGCTCAGCCAGTTTATCGTGCAGCAGCAGGAATTCCTCGTTTTTGTTGAGTTCCTCCTCCGCATGATTAACTTCATCGGCATAATCGCTGGAATCGGCCAGGTCTGGCACCCTGTCGATACTCACATTATTGCGATATTCTTTCCTGTAATAGTCATTTATCTCGTTGCCCGCTATCCGGTAAAGCCATGCGGCAAAAGGGATGTCACGCCATTGGTACTTCCCGATCTGGTTCATCGCCTTCAGGAAAGTGACCGAGGTGATATCCATGGCCAGCTGCACATTCGCTGTGCGCTTGAGGGCGTAGTTGAATATCCTTTTATAATGTATTTCATATAGCTCGCCAAAAGCCTCGCGGCTGTGCTGGGCACGCTTAACCATCTCTGCCTCAGACCTGGTGGGCAACGCTGCTGTCGGTTCTTCCATTTTTATCATAATTCTGCTTACCTGAGTTTAACTCATAACGCAACGGTTGCAAAAAGGTTGCATAAAGGTCTGCAGTGCAATTATAGTCTCTGCCCGGTAAGATATTAAATCACTCCCATTCTTTTCCGGCATTTTGCTGTAAAGCTCTAGACCAATCACTGTTTAAGTGCTATTATGTACATCCTATATGACTACATCAAGCCCTCTTTACTGGTGCTACATGGTCGCCCTTTGCCTCTCGGTAGCCATGGCGCTGCTTATGGTCGGATATATATGGCGGCGGCGGTCTGTGTCCGACGCCAGGTCTCTGCTGCTGGTGCTGGCCTGTATTATTTTCTGGTCGGTGGGACATATCATCGAATACGCTTTCAACTCCCTTGAGGTTAAGCTTTTTTCTGTCAATGCCAGCTATATCGGGATGGTTTCGCTGCCCGTGATGCTCTTTTTATTCTCTCTGAGCTTTACCAAACGCGGTCAATGGCTGACGCCCCCGAATGCTGGCACCGTTTTTCATTATCCCTGCCATTACCCTGGTCCTGCAATGGACAAAAGCTTACCACAGCCTGATATATTACGATTGGCATCTCATTGAGTACCCACCATTTTCACTGATGGGCAAGCAATACAGGGCATGGTTTTGGGTAGCGATGGTCTACAATTACTTCTTCATGATCAGCAGCATTTTCGTGCTTGTACACCGTATGATAAGACCACCCCACCTTTTCACCGATCAGGTGGTCTACCTGCTCATAGGCATATTTCTGCCAACCTTTGCCAATATCTCGTACATATTTAATTGGCTGCCTGTGCCGCATGCCGATTGGACCCTGCAGCCTTTACAGCTTCATCTATTGCCCTGACACTGGCAATAACAAGGCACGGTTCCCTGGAAGCGCTCCCGCGACTCAGCCATTGAGCTTATGAGTGAAGGTTTTCTTGTCCTCGATGACAGGGAACGCATTGTCGATTTCAACCCGGTCAGGCAGGAGATAATAGGCGAAAGTGCAGCCGTTATACACGGCAAGCGGCTACCTGATCACATACTTAACAAATTAAAACAAAACGAAGATTACATGGAAGCCCGCAAGTCCAGTACGGAGATCGACTTGCTCGTAGGCAAAGATACACGCTGCTACAGCGTGCATTTCACGCCGCTTAGTAACAAGAAACCTCTGGACTGCGGACATGTCCTGGTTTTTTACGACATCACTGAACGCAAACGCGCGAAAGACCTGATAAAACGATATGCCTATTATGACCAGCTTACCGGCCTGCCGAACAGGTTATTATTCAGCGACCGTGCCGAACAGGCTTTGTCGAGAGCGCAGCGCTATAACAGGAAGATTGCCATAATGATTATAGACATCGATGATTTTAAAAAAGTCAATGACACATATGGTCACTCAGCCGGAGACCAGGTGCTGCAGGATATTTCCCTGCGCTTTTCCAGCGCTGTACGCAGGGTAGATGCGGTTTCACGGCTTGGCGGGGATGAATTCCTGGTATTACTGCCTGAGCTAATGGAGGAAGATACGACAAGCCACATAGCTCAGCGAATCGTACAGGCGCTGTCGCTTCCATGCAATATATCAGGAAAAGACGTCAATCTTTCCTCAAGCATTGGCCTGGCTGTCTTCCCTGATTACGCCTCTTCTGTTGATCAACTGGTCAAATACGCGGACTGGGCCATGTACACTGCAAAACAGGCTGGCCGCAACGGATATCGCAGGTACTCCGCTGATATGAACAGCCAGTATACAAAGAACACCTCAGCCTGACCCTGCACAGCGCTGTTATTTTTTCAGTGCATCCAACGTTTTCTGCCAGGCGTCAACCGTGCTGTAAGCAGTGTTTTTATTGAAAGCCAGGTACAGATCAGCTTTATGAACGAATACTACCGGTTCCAGGTCATCAGGACTGACACCGGTCTCCTCAGCCATAATTTCTACGGCTTCCCTGGTACCCATCCACAGGTCAACTTCTCCCGCAGCCAGCTTCTTCAAACCATCCGCAATATTATCGGTAAATACAAAATTTATAAAACCTTCACCTGCCAGCTT
>JAFGLP010000092.1 GCA_016927965.1 Dehalococcoidia bacterium | reverse complement strand
CAAAATGTTGTTAAAGTGTCGCATGAAAAAATTGTTATCCGCCGTCTGGAAAAGCTCCTCGCGGCTTAATCATCGGTCAGTTTGAGTTTATTATAAAGATCCTCCGCATAACAGACGTATCAGCATATCTGTAGCCACTGTTATGTCTGTAAATTTCTTCAATACCACCATTGCTTTTATACGTCCTTAATTCCACCCGGCCATTCATTTATATTTGTCTACTGCAAAAAATCGGCATACCGCCAAGATATGCAGCATAAGATTTTACCCTTTTTAGCATAGCAGCTGGCGGGACTAATAGCCCCGCCAGCTGCTCAATCACAATTGCAGCCTTGACAACGGGAATTGCAATCTTATCATTCCAAGGTTACTAGGCTTCATTCCTCAAGTAGTTCTGTGTAAGAATAATACCTGCTGGCTCCAGCCGGTATGGTCACGGTTTTGTTGTTGATCGTCCACCCCGTCCAGTTTGTATCAAACAGATTGGGATTAGTATTTATTGTTACTGTCCTCGTCTGATCCGTAGGATTGTGGATTTCCAACCTCCACTTCCAGCTCCATATCTTTGTCTCCTCACAATAAGTGTCTTTAGCCTGAGACAGATTCAGTACGATATTCGGATCGTCAGCAGTAATCGGATGGCCTATAAACCAACCCGTTCCGTTATCCTTATCAGCATCCAGTACCAGGTAACCTTTACTGGATGCGTCACCACCTTCTTTGTCTGCTACCGGAATAAATCGGGTTTTCACATCATTCGCATTGTTCACTTGCAAACAAGCGCTCCAATTAGCGTTAAGACCAGAAACCATGCACCCTAAATTACCAGACAAATCGGCTAGGCCGCTGAAAGTACCCTTAAAACACTTGTAAGTAATAGAATCATCGGCAGCGAGTTCTGCTATGTATCCCAGGCTGACAACCTGGCCATGCTGAGCAGTTACGCTATAAGCTGGAGTCGATCCGCCCAAACCATAATCTGCTTTAATCTTCGCAGCCCTAGTCGTCACTTCCGCTAAAGTATCATAAGTCTTATCATCTATCCCTACCACCAGCAACTTGGCATGAATCGTGGTACCTACCTGGAGTGAGGAATTTGAAGTTTTATAGCCAAACCCGGCATTTATATAATCCGTCCAAAGAATTAAGGGATCTCCCACATTGTAAACAATCACAGAACCGTACGGCCCGTTCGCAAAACAGAAATAATCTCCAGCATTGAAATTATAGTCGTCAGATTGCTCAGCCGTCAGCGGTTTTTGCCGTGATATTTGTTCTACACCATTTTGCACAAACAGGATATTCTCAGCTTGGTCGCTATAGATACTTCCGAATTTAATCGAATAATTACTATTACCAAGCGTTATATCTTGCTTTGCAGTTAATGACTGATCCCATAAATAAGCGCTGATTCCAGTGGGTTTCATTCGATAAAAATAAGTTCTCGCTGTAGTGGCTATAAGTGAGGAGGGCGTAACCGGATATAAAGTATGCCAAACATTATATACAGGATAGTCTAATATCATTTTTTCCGGATTCTCCGGATCGGGGTGAGTGGCAAATGGGAAAACCCCATCCAATATTCGGTCTCCGATCAATACATCAGAAGATGCTATCACCCGATGAGGTTTGTTATGCGGTGGCCCTTCCAGGCCAGCCACCAACTCGTAATACTCGCCTGCTTCTGCCGGGTTTTGTCCATTTAAAAACACGGCAGGAGAAAATTTGACGTAGGGGTCACCAGCCGGAACACCATCAAAAGCGGCTGCACATCCAAGTACACTATCAAATATGAAACATGTTACCGGATTTATAACACCACTCCACAGTCCTTTAGTGGGAGTAGCTGTAGCTGTATTGTTGGCTATGAAAAAGTCGGGGGCGTCCTCTCCAAGGCGTTTCTGACGACTGTAAAGCAACTGATTCTGCCTATCCCCGCATTGTGTTTCTCGCAACAAATATGAATTACACAGAATATCCCGGCTGATCGCCTTTCTATCATTATCATCTGTCGCCTCTACCCAAATGTGTTTCTGGCGTTCTCTGGTCAAACTGGTCTCATAATGAAACGTTGTTTTCTTATTGGGTGAAAACTTTCGAATCATGGTATCACCATCTTTAATCAGTACTTCCTTAAGGCCGACATCTGAAGTTACGTCTAATACCAAATCCCACTTCTGTAACTCGCCGTCATAAGGCTCACCTTTGGGATCAACGTCACCTCGAGGCATTTTCAAATCAATTTGCGGCCCCTGGAGCCCTTGCGAAACGCTCATAGCCCCAAACTGAAGTGTGCCTGAATAGCCTTGCATGCCCTGAAAAGCCTCAGAACTGCCGTAAAGGAATGGTGCCAACTGCTCAGTACCATTAGCCTTCAGAATATTACAGTAATAGCTTCCGTTCGTAATATTAGAAATCTCACTGGCACTGGTCATCAGGGTCAGCGCCACAGGCCAAAGATACTGGCCGTTACGGGCCTGCTTACCATAAATTTCCCAATTTGTTTCTGTTTCTATCGTATCTCCGTTCTTTTCCTGAACCACGACCGCGATAGAATCCCCACTCCTGGTATCAAAATAAGAATAACTAGACCCTGGATTGAAAGGAGAAGAAGAAGTTTTTGATATATCTCGAGGAAAACGATACCAGCCGCTGTGATTTTCAAAACCAAGCATGCCATAAAGCCATTGAAGATCAGAAAGCCACTTACCGTTGGCCTGGAACTCATATTGATTACTTGCCGGGTCTTTAGGCCAGACCTTGAAGCGTTTGGTCGCGTCGTCAACTATAAGGGATGAAGGAATTATCGGGTCTCTACCGAAAACATATTCATGATTACCGTCACTATTTATATAAGTAAAGCCGGGAATCGCCAGAAAACTTCCATCGCCAGATTCCGAAACTTCTTTGCACTTATCCTTCAACGCATTGAATGTGTCCACTATTGTTGGGTGTTCTGCATCTGTTTTCAGTTCTCCGAAATCTTCCAGGAAAACAATGAAATCCAAATTTGCTGCCTTGGCTGCATTCACATAATCATCGACCGAGCTGGTACCGGAAGAATAGAGCGTACGGGCACCAATGATTCCCTTGTACAGGTTCTCGTCCGTTGTTAGCGGCGGCACGTCAAAACTACCTTTTTTGAGAGCCACATTCCTCAGTTTATCGCTGTGCTCGGAAAGCCACTGGAAAAGATTTAAATAAAACCTCTCAAGATCGCTTGAGTAATTACCGTAACCATTTTTCATATATGCTTCGTAATTGGCAATATCGGTTTCTGTTGCTAGAGAACGATAAAAAATCATATCGCATCGCATTCCACAATAGCCGACTCTGCCAGCGCCTAATTCCCGAATTCCAACCAATGGCACATTTCCGCTAAATCCCTGTGCACGCATATCCTTATCAAAGTCTGTCAAGCCGGTCAGAGAAGGCGTGGTATACGACGTTGAACCGGTATGCAATACCACAGTCCAATCATCATTCGGCAAAAATGGGAGGATGCCGTTATAAAGCCCCATGGCTATATAAGAAGGATACAGGACGCCTGTAACTCCCTGCGAAACAGATGAGTCAATCGCGTCCGTATAAGTAAATTTATCCTGATCCCAAGAACCTATATGTACAACCAGCGGATCATCATCATCAGGAAGACCATCACCGTCATCATCATCTTCTTCTTCATAGGAATAAACCTTCTCGTAAAGTAACTTTGTCCCGAATCGATCAGCAAGGTAAAATGGCAAGGTCATACCAGTTAGCATCTGACCTGCCTGCTGATTTAGTAACAGTCCACCACCTGCTTTAACATAATCCACCAACATATCTACTTTTCTCATATCCTCATCCGGTTCTGCATTAAATTGATCAGTCGTCTTTATTGGTTTAAGCGGTAATCTAACTATAACGACCATCTTGCAGAGTTGAAGGAGTTCCGGCGTCAAATAGTCCCATTCGACAAATTTTATATTCTCCCATCCGTTCAACGGCAAATCATCTTTCCATAGCTTGGTCAGTTCGCTTTCTTTTATGCCTACAAAAAGAAGATAAGACGGCAGTCTTCGGGAAAAGCCCTTGCGCACAGCAAAATTATCCGCCATGCCGTCGGTACTTTCAGCATAAGAAGCAATTCCGACATTGGAGGTATCGGGAACAGTTGTACCAAGAGCATATGAATCAACTAAAGGTACTCCGTCTGCAATAACGGAAAAAGTATTATCTATCTTGTTATAATCTAAAGTGATACGCAGCTTGTCCTTAGATGGGTCATGATCTGGAAAATAATCCGCAATCTCGTACAAACCAACTAATTGTAAACCCGGCTTGGTAACTTTGATGGCATAGCCCACTCCCGGATAATTTCTGTAAAAAGCCGTCAACTGGTTGCCCAAATTAAAAAAGTCACCTGTCAGATCTCCACCGAGGCATAATGCCATCCATCCGTATTGTGATGCCGGCGAAAATATATCGGCTGAAACTTTTATGTGCGAGTCGAATGCAGGTGCTGGAACCGTAGCGCAACTAAAACTACTAGTCTCAGGTTTGACATAACCATTCACATTATTATTCTCATCCGTCTCCTGGCCAAATACAAAGTTTATACCACTCCACTCTGCATCGCCGGCTTCAGTAGACATTCCATTCAGTTTGCTGCCGTTTAATCGCGTTGCAGTGTTCAATTCGAACCTGTCTCCAATGGCCTGGTATTCGTTCAGCACGAAATTGTCCATCATGCCATCGGTGCTGTTACTATAGGTTGCAATTCCGGCATTGGGTATGTTCGGAGGAGTTGTACCAAGATCACACGAATCAACCAAAGGGACTCCGTCAGCAACAACAGAAAAAGTATTATCTGCCTTGTTATAGTCTATCGTTATATGCAGCTTATCCGTAAGCGGGTCATGATCTGGAAAATAGTTTGCAATCTCGTACAAACCAACTGTTTGAAAACCCGGTTTGGTGACCTTGACTGCATAGCCGACT
>JAFGLP010000091.1 GCA_016927965.1 Dehalococcoidia bacterium | reverse complement strand
GTGATTACGTGCCCCCATCGTCTAGAGGCCTAGGACACCAGCCTTTCAAGCTGGGCACAGGGATTCGAATTCCCTTGGGGGCACCACCAGTTTTTATACTATTTGTAGACAGTAGTCTACGGTTCGTTTAATTTCTTCAAAGTAGCTTTATATAGCTTTGCGCCAATTTCTGAAAGTGTATTGATGTGACCTAATGTTGCATCCTTATCATCCGTATATTTGAAATCGTAATCCAGCTTGGTCAGCAAAGCAGTTGTGATATTGAGCGCTATCTCAGCAATGTCCATAATCTTCCTCCGCCGGTTATTCCTGATATAAATATGGCAGGTTTATGTTGATTCCGCAAGTAATATTAAACATACATGCGGTAATAATAAATATTGAAGGCGGGAATTTTTGTAATAGTAAATTTTCTCCGTTCGTTAACGCTGGCTGTAACTGTCCCTTTGCTGAATCCCTGCTATAATATGTTGCGATATGAATATGCTGTCCAGCTTTTATATTGGGCACAGGGCTGTCCGTGTTTATCTAATAAGCGTACTTCTGGTTGCCATAATTTTAATCGGCGGCTGCTCACAACCAGCGGCAGCTCCGGCCGCGACAACGGCAGCGACTTCGCAGCCTGCCTATACTAATCCGAAATTAGGGGTCACCCCCATGACAATATCACTTCAGTTCACGCAGGGTGAATCCAAGACTGTTACGCAAAAGATCACTATTGCCAATGAAGGTGAGGGCGTGATGACATGGGCGGCAACTAAAACAGCTTCGTGGTTGTGGATGACAGAACCGACCGGCGCACTGGAAAAGGGCTATTCCAAGAGCCTGGAGGTTTTTATTGCTCCTTCAGGGCTGGAAGCTGGAACTTATAACGATAAGATTACCATCGAGGCTGTAGGCACGCGTAATTCACCGCTGCAGGTAGAGGTTACCGTGTTAATCAAACCGGTAGAGGCGACCCAGCAGGAAACCGATGGAGGCGCAGTCAGGAAAGCTGTCCCTGCTCCCCCGTGGGAATATAGTGAGTATGAGGATTTCAACTACCATTTCCGCATAAGGTATCCCAAGGATTACAGAACGAAAATGATAGCTGGTATTGCTTTTGGCGCTGTTTCCAACACCGGAGAGCAGCAATCCGATACTATTATGTTGGGTATTGTGGGGTCTTATGGCATTACTTATAAAGAGCTGGCCATGGAATGGACCAAAACCGCTATTCATCAGTTAGGCGGAAAACCCAACCCCAAGAACGTTTCTGAAGAGCAGATTACGCTGGAAGATGGAGCGACAACCGCTTATGAGATGGTGTATCAATCTAAGTCTGCGGCAACATCATCTTTTCAGGTTTACATACTGGCGGTTCCCAAAGGAAGCCGCTATATCATTTTCAGCGGCTGCGCCCCTCTGTCTTATGCTGAAGAGAGGTTGGAGACCTGGAAACAGATCGGTCACACTTTCGAGTATGTTGATTAGATCAGTTTGAGATATAAATCGTTATATCTCACTATATGCTGATATCGATTCAATATTATTTCAGGAGGTAGTCATGCGGTTTTCCGGGAAGGTGGCCTTAATCACTGGTGGAGACAGGGGGATAGGAAGAAGTATCGGAATGGCGCTGGCGCGCCGGGGCGCTGATATAGCATTTAATTACCGCAGGGATGCTGAAGCTGCTGCAAAGACGGCCAGGGATATTGAGGAGCTGGGCAGGAAAGCATTATCCGTACAGGCGGATGTTACTGATTATCAGCAGGTCAAAGCAGCCGTAAGCAAGACGCTGGATACATTCGGCAGAATCGATATATTGGTGAACAATGCGGGCATTGCATCCCGTGGCCGTTACGTTGCCGACACGGATGTTGAGGAGATGCTTCATTTATATAATGTACATGTGATGGGGGCTTTTCACTTTACCAAGGAATGCTTGCCGACTATACGCAAACAGTCACGGGGCGATATTATTTTTATCTCGTCTGTTTCCCCACATTTTTGTATGGCCGGGCATGCTCCTTATGCGGCCGCCAAAGCTGGACTGGAGGCCATGGCATCATGTTTAGCTAAGGAAGAACTCCCTAATAACATCAGGGTAAATACTATAGCCTGCGGGCTTGTGGATACGGAAATGGGTGTGCGTATCAACAGGGCCGTAACCGGCAAGGAGATCAAGGATATTGCTAAAAGCCTGCCTTTCGGCAGGGCCTGTCAACCCGAGGACGTAGGCAATCTGTGTGCGTTTCTTTGCTCGGAAGAAGGAAGTTATATCTCCGGTGATGTGATCTTCCTGAACGGGGGCGTTCCGCTGAAATAGTTTATAAAATACATCAGCAAGTAAGAATACGGAGGCTGAAATGGAATATAAATACCTGAAATATGAAGTAGAAGACGGCATATTGACTATTACCCATAACAGGCCGGAAAAATTAAATGCCCAGAGTGCAGTTACCGCCATGGAACTTAACCAGGCTTTTATCGATGCCGACCAGGATGACGATGTCAGGGCTATCATAGTGACCGGCGCAGGCAAGGCCTTCAGCGCTGGGGCGGACCTGACAGCTGATGCGGGTTCCGGTAATTATTTCATGGAGAGGTTTCAAGGCAAGGAGGATATCGAGCCCCACCGGGATGAGGGCGGCATTGTAAATCTGACGCTGTATGACATGAAAAAGCCCTTGATCGCAGCGATCAATGGGCCTGCAATTGGCTTCGGTATCACCATGACTCTCCCCATGGATATCCGCTTGGCCTCTAAAAACGCCAAAATGGGTTTTGTCTTTACGCGGCGGGGCATCCTTTTCGACGGCTGCGCAAGCTGGTTTTTACCGCGTATCGTCGGCCTGGATATAGCTGCTGAATGGGTCTATTCGGGACGTATATTCGGTGCACAGGAAGCGTTTGATAAGCGTCTGTTGACCGAACTGCTTGAACCTGAGGACCTTATGCCGCGTGCACGTCAGATAGCGAAGGAGATGATTGAAAATTCATCGTCCGTGTCTATCGCCTTGTGCAGGCAGCTAATGTGGAAAATGCTTGGCGCCAGCCATCCACTTGAGGCTAACTTGCTTGAGTCCAGGTATCTTAACTGGGCGTTCGGCATGCCTGATGCCAGAGAAGGGATAATGGCTTTCCTGGAGAAAAAGACACCCAGGTTCCCCATGCGTATCAGTACGGATATGCCGGGTTCCTATCCCTGGTGGAAGCCTGAAAATCCCGGTATGTGAGCAGATTATCATGAAAAACATGGTCAGGATCGCTGGTATCCAGATATAGTATACATAAGCAAACTGTGATATTTAAGGCCTTGCCGCCTGTGTAAAATAGGTTCTATAAGCGGTCAAACAAGCTCGCTTATCTTCTGCTTATGTTCTTCGAGTGCTTTTTCGTACTGTGCATCCAGTTCGCTGTGTATCTGGCGCCATTCTTCCTGTAGTTGGAGCTGCAGCCTTTGTTCAGGTGACATCTGATCGCCGCGCTGGGGCCGCATATTCCGGGCGGCCTGCTGGACTGACATCTCGGCATTTTTCTTAAACTCAGTATAAGTCTGCTGCAGCGCCATTTTATACTGGTTTACCAGGTTGTTGATAAGGCCGAAGATGGCTTCCAGTTGTTTTTTGTTTTCCTTGATGCTCCTCAGACCCGCCATCGCTCTATTAGTCTTTCTCTGATCTTCATCATTTCGGGGCAGGCCGATATTCCTCAGCAGTATTTCTTCAATGCCTTTTTTAACGAACCTGGTAACATCAGCGGGCTGGAAAGCGGCAATTTCTCCGGAAAGGTCCATTTTATCATCGAGCAGGAACTGTGTTGCTATGCGGTTACCATCAGGTACATATTTAATGCTGTTTAACTCATCCTGACTGACTTTGCCGAGCTTATCAGCTTTCTCCATGGCAATTTGCCAGGCGCTTTTCATTTCTCCCATTTAACTCCTCCGGTGGTTTATTCTGTGTAGCAGGGGCCCCATTTTCTGCGATGTTCGTCCTTCAATAGCTGGAACATATCTTCATAAGACGGAGAGTCCAGATTGATCGTACTCATAATTAATGCGTCCTCTCCGTTATCGGAATAGTATTTTCTTCTAGTTCCGGCAGTAGCAAATCCGTATTTAGTGTAGAGTGCCTGTGCAGTAGTGTTGGAAACACGCACTTCCAGTGTTATGGTCTTGGCATTCAATTGACGGGCTGTTTCTATAATAGCAATCAATAACCGCTCGCCCAAACCCTGCCGTTTATAGGATTTCCTGAGAGCTATTGTTACTATGTGTGCTTCATCGACCATCATCCAGATACCCGCCATTCCTATTAACGGCTCATCCGGCATTTTTTCCGGGCCGAAAAAGCGGTCATGGTCAAAAAGACCTGCAATATATGATAGCACTTCTTTAAAACCGATAGTGCTCTTTGGCTTAGTTACTTCATTGCTGTTTTTTCCTTTGCAAAGGACTATATAGTGGGCCAGCTTATTGCGGAGTTCATGGCTGAATGAATTGGTTGTGGGGTGCGGCCATTGCATCGGGAAAGCGTCCAGATCTATATCAAGCACTTGCGGTATGTCGCTGTACTTCATTTTTCGTATGTAATAATGATTACCGTTTTCCATATGCAGCGTCTGAAAAAATACTCTAGAAATTTTAACACATTTATCTGCCAGAGGTGATTAGATCAGCATTGGTGTAATTTATGCGGCGGCTTGTATATACTATAAGTGCTGTTTTGGCGGGTGATAGAATGGAAGGCAATAAAGTTGTAGCGGAAATATCGATTGTACCATTGGGGACAGGAAAAGCCGGTGTCAGCGAGTTCGTGGCAGCCTGTATTGATGTGCTAAGTAAACGTGATGACATCGCATACCGGCTGACTCCCATGGGCACAATAGTGGAAGGGACGCTGGAAGTAATACTTGCGGTGACAAGAGAAATGCACGAGGTGCCTTTTAAAAAGGGTGCATTGCGTGTTGTCACTACTCTCAAAATCGATGACCGCAGGGACAAGTTATTGTCTATGGAAGGTAAGCTGACGTCTGTCCGCAAGAGGCTGCCGTCGGTTAAAACATAATGAGTATTCCCGATTTAAGCGTTGTTATTGCACCTGGTTTAAAGCTGGCTAATCCTGTGATTGCAGCATCGGGCACCTGCGGTTATGGAGATGACTGGGCGGAACTGGTAGATATACAGAAGCTTGGCGCTATTATCTGTAAAGGAACAACACTGCATGCCAGAGATGGAAATCCACAGCCCAGGATAATAGAGGTAGCTGCCGGTATATTAAATTCGATTGGTCTTCAAAATATAGGTGTCGAGGCTTTAATCAGGGAAAAAGCGCCGCTGTGGGCAAGCTGGCAGGTACCGGTTATTGTCAATATAGCCGGAGAAACCATAGATGAATACGCTGCACTGGCAGCAAAGCTGGAAGGTGTTGCGGGCATAAGCGCTCTCGAAGTCAATATCAGTTGCCCCAATGTAAAACAGGGCGGCATGCAGTTCGGTACATCTCCTGCCGCGGCAGCTGAAGTGACTGCTGCAGTGAAGTCGGCCTCTTCATTGTCGGTGATAGTAAAATTAAGCCCGAATGTAAAAGATATTTGTGCGATTGCCCTGGCTGCGGAAGAAGCCGGCGCAGATGCCCTATCACTGATAAATACCCTGAGCGGGATGGCTATTGACATTAAGAAACGTGAGCCTAAACTGGGCAATATCATCGGAGGACTTTCAGGACCGGCGATAAAGCCGGTTGCGCTCGGGATGGTTTATCAGGTTTGCGGCTGTGTGAAGGTGCCAGTCATAGGGTGCGGTGGAATAATGACTGCTGAAGATGCCCTGGAATTTATCATGGCGGGAGCTCTGGCGGTACAGGTGGGGACAGCCAACCTGGTCGAACCTGCCGCTGTATTAGATATAATCTGTGGGATCGAAAAATATCTCTCTGCTAACGGCATTCAAAAAATGACTGATCTTTGCGGTGCAGCCAGAAAGTAGCTGTCCCCATTAACAATCTTCCCTATTGCGTGGTCAGAGCGCGTGCAATAGTCATGCGCTGCATCTCGGATGTGCCTTCGTAGATCTCAGTGATCTTGGCGTCGCGGAGATAGCGCTCAACCGGGTAATCCCTGCAGTAGCCGTAGCCGCCGTGTATCTGCACGGCCTTGTTTGTGACGAAGCTTGAGACCTCACCGGCATAGAGCTTGGCCATAGCCGCTTCTTTGAGGAAGGGCTTGCCCTGGTCCTTCAGCCAAGCGGAGCGGTATACCATCAGCCTGGCTGCGTCGATCTGCGTTGCCATATCTGCCAGCATCCACTGGATAGCCTGATGCTGTGCCAGCGGCTTGCCGAACTGAACGCGTGTTTGCGCATAAGCCAGCGCATCGTCAAAGGCTGCCTGGGAAATGCCAAGCGCCTGGGCTGCCACGGTTACACGACTTGAGCTGATCGCTTCCATGGCATATCTAAGACCCTTACCGCTTTCCCCCAGCTGGTTGGCAGCGGGGACTTTGCAGTTCTCAAAAACCAGCTCGGCAGTGGAAGAGCCGTGTATACCCATTTTGTGTTCCAGCTTGCCTACCGAGTATCCGGGCGTATTGCTTTCTACTATAAAGGCGGACATGCCTTTAGCTCCTCTGGTTTTGTCCTCCGTGGCGAATACCACTGTTATCGATGCCTCGGCCCCGTTGGTGATGAATATCTTATTGCCGTTGATAATAAAATCGTCGCCCTGCCTGGTTACAGTTGTCTCACAGGAACCTGCATCACTGCCCGCACCCGGTTCGGTCAGTGCGAAGCAGCAGACCTTCTCCCCGGTGGCTATGGGAGTGACATATTTTTTCTTCTGCTCCTCTGTACCGAATTTATAGATCGGGTAACAGGCTAAAGAAAGGTTGGCCAGGAAGATAGTGCCGAATCCAGCACTTGCCCTGGAGAGTTCTTCACTGCATAAAGTCATTGAAAGGTAATCCATGCCGCTTCCGCCGTACTTCTCATCGATGCTTATGCCGAAGATACCCAGTTCAGCTGCTTTTTTAAAAATCTCTGCGGGGAATTGACCTTCTTCGTCGATTTTCACTGCTTCCGGTTTTATGACATTTGTAGCGAAATCGCGCACCATTGCCTGGAACATTGCCTGCTGCTCGGTTAAATAGAAATCCATGTGAACTATCTCCTCCTTCAAAATTTGTGATTAAGCTGCCATCTTTTGTCCGATTGCGAAAGCTTCCTTCATGGCAGTAGGATGACTAGAGATTGCATTATAGTTGTCGATCCCCGGCACCAGAAGGTCCGCTGTATATTCCACGTCGAGGGTTTTAAACCAGCTTTTTACAGTGGCAACTGACCCTTGAAACAGATTAGTGTAATTTGTCCCTCCGACAGATATGAAAGCGCCTTTTCGAGGCACTTCCTTATTAAGCCCGACCGGCAGCTTCAACAGGTATTTAATGACCCAGAGGGCCTGGCAGCGGTCGATCATGGCCTTGGTCTGGGCTGTGACCCCCATGAAAAACACCGGTGAGGCAAGTATAATACGGTCAAATTCCCTGAGATCAAGGTGTATCTCCTGCATATCATCCTCAATCACACACCTGCCCTGTGTTTGAATGCAGCCGTCGCAGTGCTGGCAGGGCGTAATTTCCAGGTCGGATAGGGTAACATGGTTGACCTGTACGCCCTTGACGGCTGCCCCAGACACAGCTTCATTTAAAAGGCGGTCCGTATTGCCTCCCCTGCGCGGGCTGCCAGCAAGGCACAGCAGCTTCAATTTCCGGGGATTTTTATATTCAGGCATATTGACTGATTTCCTAATCAAAACGAATGATATAACTTTACGCGGGTATTTTGCAATCAACCTGTTTATTAGCTAAAATGTAGCAAATTTTACACGTGTACGTTCTTAATGATTTGTATTCCAATATTTGTTATATGTAGGAGAAAAAGATGACTAAAGCTGAGATTTTGGGTAAAGCCAGGAAAGAGAAGCGGACACTTCTTACGGAAATAGAATCAAAGGAAATGCTAAAAGGTGCCAAGATACCGGTCGTGGAAACGAAACTGGCCAAGACCAAAACCGAAGCTGTGGAGCTTGCAAAAAAGATGGGCTTCCCCGTAGTCCTGAAAATTGTTTCTCCGGATGTAGTACACAAAAGCGATGCTGGCGGCGTTAAACTGGGTATACAGAATGCCACTCAGGCAGGCAAAGCATATAGCGAAATCCTGGCCAGCATTAAGAAACACTATCCCAAAGCCAAAATCGTTGGAATTTCAGTGCAGAAGATGGCCAAGCAGGGAATCGAGGTTATTATCGGCATGACCAAAGACGCACAATTCGGCCCTGTTATTATGTTCGGCCTGGGCGGCATACTGGTAGAAGTGCTGAAAGACGTATCATTCCGTATTGTCCCCATGACGAAGCGTGATGCGAAGGAGATGATCACGGAGATTAAAGGCTTCCCGATTTTAAAGGGTTACCGTGGACAGGACCCTGCAGATGTACCTTATCTTGAAGACCTGATAGTAAAAGTCTCTGAATTTGTGGACAAAACCCCTGAGATCAAGGAACTTGATCTCAATCCGATATTTGCCTATAAGGATGGGGCTACAGCTGTTGACGCCAGGATTATACTGGAACCGGCTTCTTAATGAAGTTGTACCTGCAATAAAGCATAAGCTTTGGTGAACTTAGTTGGGATTATTTTAAAAGCCGTTTCTTATTTGAGAATACTGCCACAAACGTGAAAATGCCCTGGCAGCCCTTTCCGGAGTCGGATAAGCTATGTGCCTGCCGTCTTGCTGCAATCCGGTTATGCATTGTAAATTGTTCAGGCCCGGTATTGCTGAGATAAAAGGTTTATCGGGGTGTTTGGCAGACATATAATTGAGAAACATCCTGAGCCCATCTGCCGCTCTTTCTGCGAAGGCTACTTGAAGGAATATAACCCCTCCAATTTCGTCATCGGAAAGCAGCGTGTCTATTATATCCCGCATAGCCAGCCCTTGCTTCGGGAATGCCTGCATGATAGGCCAGAAGTCGACCGGGTTGCCTACATGAAGCCATGATGGCGCCATATCCTGCAATTTCCGGGAGGTTGTTGCGGAGAGTTCTGCAATTTCTACTCCTGAACCCTGCAGGGCATCCAGCGTCATAATGCCGGCGGCCCCGCTATATGTAGCGATGGCGATCTTGTTGTTTTTCATCAGCGGAGTAGCAGTAAAGAGCCTGATTATATCGTAGAGCTCTTCCATATCGTTGGCCCTGATAATTCCTGCGCTCTTCAGAGCGGCATCCCACAGCAGAGTATCTCCAGCCAGCGAACCGGTATGTGACTGCATGGCTTTTGCTGCTTGCTCGCTCTTACCTGTTTTTAAAGCGATTATTGGCTTTTTTAAAGAAACGCGGCGCGCTGTATCCAGAAACCGCTGAACATCATTAATGCCTTCTATATGAAGACCTATAACCTTGATCTGTGGATCGTCCTCAAAATATTCCAGACTTTCAGTGAAACCGATATCACATGCGTTTCCGATATCAATGCCTTTGCCTACCAGCCGGAACTCGGGAAATCCATGAAAAAATGTCCCCGACTGGCAGATGACCCCTACCGGTGTTTTGTCCAGCGTTATCTTGGCAAAAGAGGAACTGAAATTTAAAAAAGCGTTGGCAATGCCAAAAGTATTGGGACCAAGAATCCTGATGCCGGTAGTGCGGATAACATCCTTCATTTGCAGGTTGAGTTCCTTCCCCTCGCTATCGCCGGCATCGCTAAATCCCTGGGCCACTACGGTAGCGCAGGTTATCCCCTTGTCTGCGCAGTCTTTTAGTGAAGCAGGGACAGCATCACGCGGCGTCATTATTATGGCATGATCTATAGGTGCATCAACTTGACCTATATTCTGGTAAGCCTTTACTCCTGAGATTTCAGTTGCATTTGGATTTACAGGGTAAATCTTGCCGGTGTAACCGTAATACTGGAGGTTTTCCACCAGGTTCAAAGCGAATTCCCCGGTCTTACGCGTTGCTCCAATAATTGCAACAGACCTCGGTTCAACAAGCAGTTTCATCATTTCTAAGGTGTTCATTCAAGCTGTCCTTTTAATTATGCATTGTAGTATCTGAATATGATATGTGTATCTATGAAGAGCAAGTTTGTATTATAGATATCGAAGGCGCTGTCCATATTGTACAACTCTGTTAGCTTACGAGAAAGCAGAAAGCATTTTCCATGGTAAACGATGTGTACTATGTCTGACTAAAAGATGTCGGGCCCGGCTGCAACAAAGCAAAATAAAGTGCAAAGCTGTGCATCCTTATGTACAATGCAGGTACCTGCAGGACCGAATTTCGGTCCCGTATTTGTTAAAAGGGCAGGCTGACGGAGGCAGCTGTGTCCGCTACTCCAGGCTGTTCCTTAATCTGGAGTACTGCCAGAGATGTTTAAATGCTCTGGCGGCCCTTTCCGGGCTCGGATAGGCAACCAGCTTACCATCGCTCTGTATTTCTGACATTGAAGGCTGGCCGGTCCCGATATGCCGGCAATAAGCGGCTTGTCCGGGTGTTCGCTTGCCAGGTAAGAGAGAAGCATGCGCAGCCTTTCTCCTGATTGCGGGGTGAAGGCGAGCTGCTGGTAAATAATGCCTCCCAGTTTGTCATCTGAAAGAAGCATGTCCATTACTTCCTTCATAGCCAGTCCCCGGTTGGCGTGCCCCATCATTATTGGCCAGAAATCCACTGGGTTGCCCACATGCAGCCAGAATGGGGCCATGGCCTGCAGTTTCTCCATGCTGTGCGCAGGCAGGTCGGTTATTTCCAGGTCTGAATCCTGCAGTGAGTCAAGCGCCATAATGCCGGCGGCCCCGCTATAGGTGGCAATCGCAAGCCTGTTGTTTTTCCATCATGACCCTGACGAACGACGAGCTAAAGTTAATAAATGCATTGGCGGTGCCAAGGGTGTTGGGTCCAAGTACTCTTATACCGGTATTGCGTATGACCTCTTTCATTGGGGAGTTCAGTTCATGGCCCTCTTTATCTTCAGCGTCGCCGAAACCCTGGGCTGCGACAATTGTGCAGGCGATGCCTTTGTCGGCGCATTGCGTTAAAGCCGCCAGCACAATTTCACGGGGTGTCATGATGACCTCCATGTCTACTGAAGCTTCGATATCTCCAACACTCTGATATGCTTTAACTCCTGCTATTTCATCTACATTATTGGGATTTACAGGGTATAACACTCCGCTATATCCGTAAGCAAGAAGGTGTTCTACGACGTTTAAAGAAAACTCTCCGGTCCCGCGTGTCGCCCCCCACAATCGCAACAGATTGCGGCTCCACGAATTTTTTCATAATTTCCCTGGTGTTCATTCAAGTAATCCTTTCTTATATGACATTTTGATACTGGATGTAACGGATTGGTGTATGACGCGGGAGTGTGTATTGTCAAAATTGCCAAACAGTACAATTTTGTACAAATTATTGAGATTGCTATATACTTGGGCTTGGTGGTTGAAGTTTCAGGTTATCAGGTAATTAGTTTAAATTTATTTCGATTTATGCAAAGCACTGGATGACCATGGCTCTAACCAACTAACTAAGGGAGGTCATACAGTGAGTTTTGAAGATAAGACTCTCCAGTGCTCAGATTGCAGCAACAGTTTCACATTTACATCAGGGGAGCAGGAATTTTTTGCTTCCAAGGGCTACACCAACGAGCCTAAACGTTGTCCAACCTGCCGTCAGGCCAGGAAATCGGGTGACGGTGATGAAAGGCGTGGCCCGCGTACAATGGTTTCGGCTATTTGCTCTGAGTGTGGTCAGGCTACTGAGGTACCATTTCAACCCCGCGAAGATAGACCGGTATATTGCATAACATGTTATGCCAAGACCAAGCTTGGTAAATCCCGCTAGTTTCTGCATCTGATAAAGTGAGGCCGGCGTTCGGCCGGCCTGCTCTACGAACAACCTTCCCGCTTTGATGGCGGTGATTGGTTTCGATATTAAGGAGGTATTCAAATGAATATTTTCGTAGGTAATTTGGCGCGTGAAGTAACGGAAGAGGAAATAAAAGCCGAGTTTGCTGCTTTCGGCGAGGTAGCCTCCGTAGCGTTAATCAGGGATAAATTCAGCGGGCAACCGCGTGGATTTGCTTTTGTCGAGATGACAAATAAAGAGGAAGGGGATGCCGCAATTACAGGGCTAAAAGGGAAAACGCTTAAGGAAAGGACCATGGATATCAGTGAGGCCAAGCCGCGTACCGAGCACAGGGGTGGTGGAAGCAGGGGCTTTGGCGGAGGAAGGGGTGGCAGCAGCTTCCTTGGTAAGCGTAAACCGCCCCGCCGGCGCTAGCAGATTCCAATAGAATTGACATTATTGGCTTGCAGTTCGTCTCCTGTTTGAATTCGGGTGAAGATCGTGTGATGAGGGAGCGCCTGCAAAGATACGTTATCACTGGTTGCGGAAACCGCCTTATAATCCGAAAATGATGGGCAGTCGATCGATTTACAGATTG
>JAFGLP010000090.1 GCA_016927965.1 Dehalococcoidia bacterium | reverse complement strand
GATGCTGCATCAGCTTGACGCTATTCTGGCTAAAAAAGACCCTGCCCTGCTGAGGCCCGAGTTTCTGCGGGGTCTTTGATATTTGAGAGCGGGTTTAACTAAATAAGACCGGGGATGCTGAGAAGTGAATCTATCACCTGGCAATCGGGGTTGTTGCCTGATTTCTTGCGGTCTATCAGCACCGGTTTCATTCCGACCCCTCTTGCTCCCAGGATGTCCTGTTCGTACTGGTCTCCAACAAAGACGGCTTCCTCCGGGCTGCAGCCGGCTTTTTTCAGCGCAAGCTGGAATATCTCAGGCCGGGGTTTATCGTAACCTACCTCGAACGAGGTGACCTTGAAATCCAGGTAAGGTTCGAATCCCAGTTCGCTGCAATACGAGTCTATCTCCTGCCCTATATTCGAGATAACTCCCACCGTAAGTTTCCTGTTTTTTAAATCGGACAGGGCGGGCAACGAGTCTTGAAAGGCTACGAATTTAAAACCGACGGAGAACGCCTTGGCCAGTATTTGCAATGCCTGCTCGGGTGTTGCTGGCGGGGTGGCGCCTTTCAATATGCGCAGGGCGTACTGCGTGTAAACGGGGTACTTATCATTATCCTCGCGTGTCCTGATTGGTGATTTAAAGTTCTCAAGTCGCCAGTAGGAATCGGCTTCAGGCAGCGCCTTTTCAATGGCCTCAGGGGTTACCTTTACTCCAAAATCCCCGGCGACTTTGGCGTAGAATTTATCACGCGGCGGGTCGAAATAGGCCAGTGTATTAAAAAAATCGAAGCATACAACTTTAATCATAGTAGTTTTTAATTATCGTTATAGCGGACAGAAAAATCAATTAACCTGTCGTATTTGGCTTGCTGCGCATGCCCCATTTATATTTAGCATAGAGAATCAATAAAGCCAGCACCAGCGTAATGGCATTCCAGAATATTATTGCGAAAAGCCCGAACAGTATGCCGTAGGCCAGCCAGCAGGTCAGGCTGCTTATCCAGATAAAAATGAAAGGCAGACTTATCTCGTACGCTGATTTAAAACGGAACAGCCGGGCTATCTGGGGTACGATACCTATATTGCCCAAGAGACCGCCGACGATCCCTAAAATCTCCTGCCAGCTCATATGAATAGCCTCCGAATTTATTACTGGAAGTCATTATAGCATTTCACTGTCCGGGAAAAGGGTCTTGACATAGCGGTTGCTCTTGCTTAATATACTTGGCAAGAAGATGAACTTAACGGTTGTGGATGCTTTGAGCCTGGGCGATGCATGGTATCAGTGCCTGCAGAAAGCGTTGTTTGAGGGGCGGGAGTACGTTATACAGCAGGGCAGCTTCGAAGGTATCCGCCGCAAGGAAATCGAGCTGGTAGCTATTAATATCAGCAAACCGGGTATTCGTCCTCTCAGCCCTGATGTTCCGACGGGCGTACCTATGCCTACCACTGATGAGGTCATCGATGAATATATGTCCTACCTGATGACCGCTGACAGGCAGGAAAATGAGGAGTATACATACGGGGAGTTTCTCACAGCTCAGATCGATGAGATTATCCGCCGGTATAAGCAGGGCCATGATACCAACCAGATGTGCATGTGCGTCGGCAGCAAGGACAGCATCTACCAGGTTGACCCGCCCTGCTTGAGGCTGGTGGATACGCGTATACAGGACGGCGCCCTTCATTTTATTCTTTATTTCAGGAGCTGGGACCTGTGGGGAGGTCTGCCAACCAACCTGGGTGGGCTGCAAACGCTGAAGGAATATATGGCAGGGGAGATTGGAGTGGAAGACGGGGAGATACATGCTTTCAGCAAGGGGCTTCATCTTTATGAGCATGCCTGGGATCTGGCTAAAATGGTGCTCAGGCTGCCGGTAGAATAATAAACTCCAGTACGGTTATATTACTGGTTCCATGTGTTTCCGTTGTTAATGCTGTGAGATACCGCGCTTTCGGTGCCGCTTGTGCCGGCAAAACCTGTTTTCCCGTCAGGCGACCATGCTACCATGGCGGCGCGTGATCCGGTGGGAGGTTTCTGGCTGACCAGCCATACCGGGTAGTTATTGACAGGGTTAGTGCAGAGATAAGTTTGCACCTGGTAGCAGCCGGCGCTGCTGATGCATTTGACTGCTCCTGCCAGCAGTTTGCCGCTGGCCGTGGTGCCGTAAAATGCAATGGATGCTACCGGTTCCGGCGCATTCATACTATATGGAATCGAGTCAGCGACACGGTAAATGCCCTGACTGGCATGGTTCCTGCTCCAGGATACGAATACCTGCCGTGAATATGGTCTGCTGCTGTCATAGTCTCCAGGCAGTGAAATAGCGGCATAGTTGGGGGCGGTCCCCGGCGTGCCTTTGCCTGGTATGCATAACTCTACCGGATAACCGCTTAGGGTGTTCCAGGTAACTGTCTGCGAACCAAGATCACGGACGCCGGCATAAAGGAATGTGCCCGTTCCGGTCGAGGCTACTAACAGTAGTGTATCGCCTCCTGGAGAGTACGCGATAGCGGATACATCAATCCCGCCCGGGTTGGCATTGAACCAGCCTCCTCCGAAGCTGGTCAGTATATTAATAAAGACACCGCCGCCTGCAGCGCCGTTCCATGTCCCGGCGGCAATCTCACGCTTTGGTGAGCTGTATGAGGGTGAGATAGCGATACACCTGGCAGCCTGTCCTGCTCCGATGGCGGAAGCAAGGCCGGTAGAGCTGAAATCGGTTGCTCCTCCGTCTGCCGAAACATAAATATCACGCCCGCTGTCGGTTGCCACTGCAACAAATTGGGGATCATCGGGGGCAACCGCTAGGTCGACCCATGGAAGACCTCCGGCTATTTTCCCGGATATGTCCAGCCAGCCGGTACCGCCGCTGTCAGACCGGTAAAGCCGCCCGCTTAAGCTGCTCAGGGCGTAAAGCGTCAGGCCGTTATTTCCAGATACGATACTGTTTATATCCACTCCTATCAGCGTTATCCCGCCTGGGCTGGAAGGGGCCGGTATCCTGGCAAATTGCTGAGGAGGTGCGCTGGCGACGGCAAAATTGCGGCTGGCCGGTTGCTGCTCAATTTGCCCCGACGTATTCTGCGCCTTTACATAAAATATGTAGCTGCCTGCAGGCAGATTTGTGAATGTACGGGACGTATCCGGCAGAAAGGGGGTATAGTCCCTATCGTAACCCTGCAGAAACGTTGCATATGTCAGTGTAGAGGGATCAACTGAAGACAGCGTGCTGCCCCATTTGAACGAAAATGTACCGTCATTAACGGTACCGGTTGGACCTTCATATATATCAGTGTGAAGCTGAATGACAGGAGTGGAAGGGAGTTCAGGAGGGGTTTTTGGTGCGGGGAGGGTGGAGGATGTAAGCATATCAGGCGATGTGCATGCCGCTACCGCTATCATCAATAGAACAAGACATAGTATATGCAGCGCGCCTGATCTCATCATAGACCCACATCCCCTTAATTTTTTCTTTATATTGCATTGTTATTATACAACCCTGGCTCAGAAGAGGGGCACTTTATATTCTGCCACCATGAGCAGATTCAAGCACCGGTTTAGCATCCGGCATAAGAATCGAATGAGCCTACGTGGTATAATTTATAATTCTTTATAATATCCGACCAGGAGGAAAAACGTGCCGGAAGATACTAGAAAAGTTGACATGGAAAAAATAGTCTCGCTATGTAAAAGGCGGGGCTTTGTGTTTCAGAGCAGCGAAATTTACGGCGGCCTGGCAAGCTGCTGGGACTATGGCCCGCTGGGAGTGGAGCTAAAGCGCAATATCAAGAACTACTGGTGGAAAAAAGTCGTTCAGGAACGTGAGGACATGGTCGGCATTGATGCCAGCATCATGATGCATCCGCAGGTCTGGACAGCCAGCGGGCATGTATCGGGATTTTCGGATCCACTGGTTGAATGTAAGGATTGCCGTAAAAGGTTCCGCTCCACCGATTTTGAAGGGACTGCCTGCCCGGAATGCGGCGGCCAGCTAACCGAGCCGCGCATGTTTAATTTGATGTTCAAGACATATATGGGCCCGGTAGAGGATGAAGCTAGCGTTATTTACCTGCGGCCTGAGACCGCCCAGGCCCAGTTTGTAAACTTTGACAGTGTGCAGTCGACTACCCGGAAGAAATTGCCATTTGGAATCGCGCAGATGGGCAAATCTTTCCGTAACGAGATCACCACCGGCAATTTTATTTTCCGTACCCGTGAGTTCGAACAGATGGAGATCGAATATTTCGTCAAGCCCGGCACCGATGACCAGTGGTTTGACTACTGGGTACAGGAAAGGCTGAATTACTATATAGGTATGGGTATTAAAAAGGAAAACCTGCGCCTTCGTGAGCATGACAAGGAAGAGCTGGCGCATTATGCCAAGGGGTGTTTTGACGTCGACTACAAATTTCCCATCGGATGGTCCGAGATCGAGGGCATTGCCAATCGCGGAAATTTCGACCTGACACAGCATTCCAAGTTCAGCGGCAAAGTCCTGGATTATTTTGATGAAGAGAAGAACGAGCGCTATCTGCCGTATGTGATCGAGCCTTCATCCGGCGTGGACCGTACACTGCTGGCCGTTCTGGTGGATGCTTACGATGAGGAACCTGCTGATAAGGAGATACGCGTTGTGCTGCACATTAATCAGGAACTGGCGCCGATAAAGGTTGCCGTACTTCCATTGAGCCGCAACGAGAAGCTGCTGCCCCTGTCAAAGCAGGTTTGGGGCATTTTACGCCCGTACTTCATGACCCAGTATGATGATGCCCAGAGCATCGGCAGACGCTACCGGAGGCAGGATGAGATAGGTACGCCATATTGTGTTACTATTGATTTCCAGTCTCTGGAAGATAATCAGGTCACTATACGCGATAGGGACAGCATGCAGCAGATCCGTATAGCGGTACCTGAACTGCTTGATACGTTAAAAGCAAAGTTCAACATGTAGTCAGCGGATCATTATCAGGCTATGAAAATATTGCATTTCGCCGACACCCACGTGGGCATGGAGACTTACGGAACTATGGATGTGGCCTCAGGGATGTCTACACGGGTGATAGATGAATTGAATGCCATGGACGGGGTCATCGATTATGCAATTAATAGTAGTGTTGATCTTGTGCTGTTCTGCGGCGACGCTTATAAAAACAGGGAGCCTTCACAGACCCATCAGAGGGAGTTTGCCAGGAGGATAAGGCGTCTTTCCGAGGCAAAAATCCCAACTGTAATCATTATTGGGAACCACGACCTGTCCGGCGCGCCGGGCAAGGCGAGTTCGGTGGAGATATTTGATACGCTTGATATTGAAAATATCTATATTGCCGCTAAACCTGGCATTCTTAATATAAAAACCAATCATGGTGATATCCAGGTGGCGGCATTTCCCTGGCTGCGCAGAAATGCGCTGCTGACTCGTGAGGAATCAAAAAACGTCGGGGTTTCCCGGTTAATCGGTCAATTGCAGGATATAATATCCACCAGGTTGATCGAACTTGCCGCAGAGATCGATGTGTCCCGGCCGGCTGTGCTGGCCGCCCATCTGGCGGTTGCTGAGGCCAGGACAGGAACTGAAAAGACTATGATAATAGGCAATGACCCCGTTGTAATGTTGAGTACCATTGCCAACCCGGTTTATGACTATGTTGCATTGGGGCATGTGCACAGGGCTCAGGTGCTTTGCGAAACACCTCCGGTTGTGTATGCCGGCAGCCTGGAGAGGCTTGATTTCGGTGATGAGGGACAGGATAAAGGCTTTTATATTGTGGATATTGAGCAGGATGGGCCAGCTAAAAATACCAGCTATGAATTTCATAGTATCGATGCAAGACGTTTTCTTACGCTGGCAATAGACGTAGATGACCGGGACCTCGATCCCACGGGGAGCATATTGAAAAAGATATATGCGAATGCGGACGCTATAAGAGACGCTGTGGTAAGATTAAAAATATCTCTGCCCGGACATCTTTCAAATCTATTGAGAGAAGGGGAGATTTTTAAAGCGCTGAAAGAAGCTTATAATGTAAGCATAGCAAAAGAGCTTCGGCGGACGTCGAGCAGCCGCGGGTCCGGCTGGATTAAAGAAGCCATGACGCCGCTGGAAGCGTTAGATAGATATCTGGAAACTACCGGCGTACCTGTTGAACGGCGAAAAAAATTGCTGGAATACGGTGAAAAATTGATTAGTGAGAAGTTCTCATCAGATAGAGGGTCCTATGCAGTCTAGAGATACGCGCAGGATGAATAAAATCCGTATACGTTTTGGTATCAGGGATAAAATCCTTATTTCTTTTCTGGCACTTTCATTAATATCAGTGGGCATAATAAGCTCTCTGGCTTTACGGTATATAGGTTCAGTCGGCTCGATAACCAAGGAGTATAGCGCGTCCATGGGTGAAACCGTGATGTCCGTTTCTATCTCGGCGTTGGAAGACCAGGGCAGGCGCACCATATATCAAAAGGCACAGGATGTTGCCAAGGAGATCTATTTTTATTTACAGCTGCATGACGAGTTAGATGAAGCGGCCATAGTGAAAGATGAAAAGCTAAAGGCGATTGCCATGCAAAAAGTCGGCAGGACAGGATTAACGACGGTCTATGATAAAACCGGGAAAATCGTTTTTGCATATGATGCGGCAATGACGGGCAGCAACCTGCGTCAGTTGGGAGGAGAACCTTCATATTATTCAACCATCTTCGAAAAGAGCCTGCTGGGAGGCGACGCATCGGGGTATTACAAGTATAAGGAACCGACGGATGAGGAAGATCGGACCAAGTATATGTATACGGTCCCCGTGGAAGATTCCAATTTGATAGTAGCAGCGTCTACTTATCTGGATGAGTTCTCTTCAGCGGCTGAAGATACCAAGAGTCAGATAGCCTCGGCTGTCGAGGAGATGAGCAACCAGGTTGATACACAGTCACGTGAAGCTGAGCTGATATTCATTGCCATTATTGTCGCCATGGTTGTGGTAGTATCGGGTGTATCCTTCTTACTGTCTGAGACAATCACAAGGCCTATTATGGCCCTGACCAAGGGCTCGGAGCAGCTGAGTAAAGGTGAGCTGGATTATGCAATCAACGTTAATACGGGCGATGAGATGCAGGTACTGGCAGAGCAGTTCAATGCTATGAGTATATCTCTCAAGGAATCATATAGTAACCTCGAACAAAAAGTCGTTGAACGTACTGAAAAGGAACGGGAGCGCGCTGAACAACTGCGAACAATTAACGAGGTAAGCCGGAAGATAAGTTCTATTGTTAATTTGGATGAGCTGCTGGCTTATGTAGGCAACCTGCTGCGGCAGACTTTTCACTTTCATAATGTTAATATATTTCTATTCGAGCCCAAATCAGGCAAGCTGATGTTGAAAACACTGCATTTCAGCGGGCAGAAAAATGTCATACCGGTAGGGGTCCCCCTGGAGGTAGATGAGAGGGGCACTATCGGTAAAGCCGCTAAATCCGGCGATTATGTGCTGGTCAGCAATCTGGCAGAACAGGATGACTATAAAATACAAGAGGGCAATTCTGAGACCAGGTCTGAGCTTGCAGTACCTGTTAAAATGGGTGGTAGAGTACTGGGGGTGCTGGATATTGAGAGCATAGAGATAGACGGATTTGATGAAGCTGATGTATTTACAGCGCAAACGCTGGCGGACCAGCTTGCTGTCGCTATTGAAAATGCGCGGCTGTACCAGGAGACCAGGCAGATGGCCGTGACTGAAGAGCGAAATCGCATGGCCCGCGAAATACACGATACCCTGGCCCAGGGTTTCACGGGGATTATTTTACAGCTTGAGGCGACCGAGCAGGCGCTGGGGGATACAAGCGAGGATGTGCAGAAACATCTGAACCAGGCCCGCAGTCTGGCGCGAAAAAGCCTTCAGGAAGCAAGACGGTCCGTGTGGAACCTGAGCCCGCAGGCGCTTGAGCAACTGAGAATAGACGAGGCCATAAAGCATGAAATCGACCGTTTTAAACAGGACCATGACGTGGAGGCCTCATTTACGATATACGGAGAAAAACGCGATATTCCTCCCGAGATGGGTACGGCGATCTTCCGCATTTGTCAGGAATCGTTGACCAATATTGCCAAACATGCTCAGGCCACCCAGGTGGAAGTAACCCTGAATTATGATTCTGCTAATGTCGAGCTTGCTATCAAAGATAACGGCATAGGTTTTGACCTTGAACCTGATGGTAAAGTGGGTAAAGGTGGTGGTTTTGGGTTAATCAGCATGCGTGAAAGGGCGATCGGGCAAAAAGGTAAGTTTGAAGTACAAAGTGAAAAGGGTGAAGGCACGTTAATTAAAGTCTCTTTACCGCTTGCATAGGAGATCGGTGAGTGGATACAATTAAGATATTAATAGTAGATGACCATCCCGTTGTGAGAGAAGGTATTGGCTCTATGTTAATGCGCCAGCCTGATTTTAAAATAATCGGTGAAGCGTCAAATGGATTGGAAGCTGTTGAGAAAGCCATTGAATTATCGCCTGATGTCATCCTGATGGACCTGCGAATGCCGGAGATGGATGGTGTGGAAGCAATAATCAAAATCAAGCAGGAGAAACCGGAAACAAATTTCATTATACTAACAACATTTTCGGACGATGAATATCTTTTCAAGGGCATAGCCGCGGGTGCCAGGGCCTATCTTTTGAAAGATGCGCCGCGTGAGGAATTGTTTAAAGCTATCCGTGCAGTTTATCGGGGTGAATCGTTAATTCAGCCGGTTGTTGCTTCCAGGGTGCTGGATAAGTTCGCGGAGCTTTCGAAAAAAGGCCCGTCGGCTGAGATGCTCTCGGAGCGGGAAATCGAGGTACTGAAGCTGATGGCTAAAGGTGTTTCCAATAGCAGCATCGCTGACGAACTGGCTATTACACAGAGCACTGTGAAAACGCATATTACCAGCATATTTCAGAAGTTGAACGTAACGACGCGTACGGAAGCTGTAACGACAGCTCTTAAACGCGGCATCATTCGACTCTAATCATACTTTAGTATGATTTTGTAGTCGTCATTTCATCTGATGTATGGTCAACCCTTCTATATGTTAAAACCAAACCATCTCCTGATTATACGTATGTGGTAAATACGTTAAACTTAAGACAGGTTATTTGGAACAAGATGATCAATACTGAGCAGTTGGTTCAAACTGATATAAATTACAATATTGAAATTAAAGAGGTATCTTTTGGCAGTAGCGATGTAAAACTAACAGGGCGTGTGCTGTATCCAAAGACGGGATATATTGTGCCCGGCGCTGTTATATGTCATGGTTTCGGTACCTGTTACCGAACGGTTGAAGAACCTGCGCGTATGATGGCATCACGTGGGGTGGCTGTTTTAATCTTTGATTTCAGGGGACATGGCAAAAGCAAAGGGATCGTCGACGAAAATATCGTGACCGATGTTATTGACGCCTGGAATTTCCTTTCGCATTATCCGGGCATTGATGGCGGACGTATGGCGTTAGCAGGACACAGCATGGGCGCACTGGCTGCCATCCTTGCAGCAGGAGAGATAAGGCCACAAGCTTTAATAGCCATGTCATGTCCGCCTGAGATAGGCGGCGATTTATCGAAACTATCATTTGATGTCCCGGTAGAGCTGCTGGATGGGAAAAAACAGGTCAGGGAATATCCGCGTGATGGCTCGTTGCCATGGACAAGGGGTTTCGCCGGTATTATATCCCGGCTATGGATGCGTATTGCAGGTGATAGAGTCAAAGTTGACTGGAAAAAGTTTTTTAATATTTTCAGCAAGGCCAGGCTTTCCGCTGTTATCCGCGAACTGAAGGAATGTGCGGTGCTTTTTGTACATTGCGATGGAGATAGCATTACACCTTATACCACGGCAGTCGCTCTTTACGAGACTGCCAGGGGACCCAAGGAGATACTGATATCCGAGGGAGGATTCCACTCTACCCCGCTGCTGGCAGGTAGGGTACGGCGTAATTGGACCGACTGGACAGTGAATACACTTCGGTCGTTGTAAATAAAAATAACCATATGTTTATACAAACAGGAGAGGAGAAATGGAAGAACAAATTAAAGTATTAATTACAGATGACAATGAAGTGGTCAGGGAAGGGCTGAAGAGTATTTTTGACGGCCATAAAGATATTGTTGTAGTTGGCCAGGCTGTGGATGGATTGGACGCTATCGAAAAGGCTGAAAAATTGCAGCCTGATGTAATACTGATGGACGGTCAGATGCCGCGCATGGAAGGACCGGAAGCGATACGGCATATCAAGAAAAAAATGCCGGACGTGAAGATATTATTCCTTACTGTTTATGGCGATTATGCCGGTGATGCCCTGGCATCCGGCGCCAGCTGGTATTTGACCAAGGACTGCCGCAGGCAGGACCTGCTGGAAGCAATCAGGGCGCTGGCGCAGAGCGCACGGCTGAAGGCGAAACAATAAGCATAGCCGAAGATAAAAAAGCCCTGCTTATTAAAAAGCAGGGCTTTTTATTTTGTTTTTATATTTGGGCAGCCTTCTTTCGATGAAAGCTCTGGCACCTTCTAAAGGCTCTCCCGACTCCATCCCCCTCTCAAACAATTCGGGCTCTAGGGGGTATTGGTCCGCCATCTTTGACAGTGAAGCGGCGTTGACCTGCTTTTTACATATCCTTATTGCCAGCGGTCCTTTAGTTGAGATCTTATCAGCCAGGTCACGGCATGTATCCATGAGCTTCTCATGCGGAACGACCTTATTAACGAGTCCTATCCTCATGGCTTCATTTGCATCAACAGGGTCGCAGGTCATGATCAGTTCCTTGGTTTTGGCAGGACCAATCAATGTAATCAGGCGGGGGGTTGCTCCCCATGATAAAAAGAGCCCCAGTGCAGCTTCAGGGATCCCTAAGATAGCCTTTTCTGAGGCTATCCTGAAATCGCAGTTCATGGCGAGGCATAGTGCTCCGCCGATGGCTGCGCCGTTCAGGGCAGCTATTGTGACCTGCTCCAGGTTCTCCATGGCGGACATTAAATCCTGGGCGAATAACTGCCATAATCTCTCGTTAGCCAGTTCGGGGTCGTTATATTTTTCTTGCATGGCCTGGGGCGTAAACTCCACCCCGGCTGAGAAAGCCTTTCCCGCCCCCGTAAAGATCACGAAGCGTGTTTTCTGATCTGCCCTGAGCACTGCCAGGAGGTCTCTTAACTCCAGAAATGTCTGCGTGTTCAATGCATTGAGTATTTGCGGCCGGTTCAAGGTTACAGTCATTAGGTGCCCTTTCTTTTCTACAACCAGGTTCCGGTATTTCATGTCCCCTCCTCGTTATGTGAATTTATATCAGCTTGAACTTAATTACATCGACAATACCCATGTCGGTAATACGCAATTCCGGTATGACAGGTAGTGCAATAAAAGAGAGCAGTGCAAATGGCGCTGCCGGCAGTTTTCCTAGGGTTGCGGCTGCTCTCTCCATCTCATTAAATTGCTTGGATACCTCTTCTGCCGGGTTGAGGGAAAGCAGTCCACATACGGGAAGCGGCATTGTGGCAATGGGCTTTCCTCCCTTGCAGACAACCAGGCCTCCCTGCATTTTCTCGATAGCCCTGACCGCGGCGATAATATCCTCATCGGTGGCACCTACAACCACAAGGTTGTGCGAGTCATGTGCTATTGTAGATGCGATAGCTCCATACTTGATGCCGAATCCCTTGACCAGGCCGGTTCCTATATTGCCTGTTGCCTTGTGCCTTTCAAACACTGCTGCTTTAATGATATCAGCCTTGGTATCGGCCTTGAATATGCCCCTGGGTAGTTTGACCATGGTCTTTTTTGTGACTATCTGGCCGGGGATTATCTCAACGACAGGGAACGGTTCGCCGGTTATCTCGATATCCAGCGCTGCGCGTTCCAGCTTTTTAATATGTACGGATTCCAGCAGTTTATTGGGGCATTTATTGGATATTTTGCCAAGATATTTACCGGCTTTGGCGGCCAGGTTGCCGTTATAGAATACCCTGTCGATCTGGAGGGTCTGCAGGTCTTTGATTGTTACCAGGTTAGCGCGGTAGCCCGGCACGATCGCTCCAAGATCGTAAAAGCGGTGGTGCTCCGCCGCATTGATTGTAGCCAGTTGTATGGCCCTGATAGGGTCAAGTCCCAGCTTGATTGCTTTTCTAATCACCGCGTCGACATCGCCATCACCGATCAAATCGGAGCAGCTGCGGTCATCCACTACAAACATGCAGCGTCTCCAGGTATCACCGCTGACCAGCGGAAGCAGTGTGGAAAGGTTCTTTTCCGACGAACCTTCCCTGATCATCAGGTACATTCCCCTGCGCAGTTTTTCCCGGCCCTCTTTAATTGTTGTTACTTCGTGGTCGGAGTAGATGCCGGCTGATATGTATGCGTCCAGTTGCCGCCCGCTTACACCGGGCGCATGCCCGTCGATTATCTGCCCGCGGGCGACACGTATTTTATCCAGGACAGGGGCGAACGTGTTGATTACACCGGGATAGTTCATCATTTCTCCCAGGCCGTCGTTACCTTTGAGTTTCAGTAGCCGCGCGATATCCGAGGCTTCAATAGATGCACCTGAAGTCTCCATATGTGTCGCAGGCACACATGACGGGGCTTTGAAGAATAAATCCACCGGAAGCCTACGTGCGCAATTAAGTACAAATTTAATGCCATCTATGCCCGAAACATTGGCTATTTCATGCAGGTCGGTAACGATTGAAGTGGTCCCGTGCGGTACCACCGAGCGTGCATATTGGGTGGGGTGAAGCATGGAACTCTCGATATGGATATGCCCATTGATGAACCCGGGCGCCAGATAGTCGCCCTTTATATCAATTATTTCTTTAGATTTATCGTATTTGCCGATGCCTGCGATGCGGCCGCCAGCTATGGCTACATCGCCTTTCTCGATTTCACTGGTATAAGTATTGATTATGCGGGCATTTTTTATGACAAGGTCAGCCGGCCTATCGCCGCGTGCCACTGAAATTAAATTTACTAAAATCATCTTGCTTCTCCGGCTTCTGCAAATTCAACTTTACGATATCTGGCTAATTATAATATCGTGCATACAGGTGAATTCATTCGATATAGCATATGTTGGGAAGGTAACGGTATTTTTCATCCCAGTCTATACCGTATCCCACAATGAATTTATCCGGCACATCAAAACCCAGGTAGTCTATTTTTACATTGGCTTTACGCCGTGACGGCTTATCAGTAAGTGCGCACAACCTGATTGAAGCCGGCTTCTTCTTGTTCAGGTATTCAATTAAATACCTGGTAGTCGATCCGGTGTCGATAATGTCTTCGACAATGATTATGTGCCTGCCTTTTACGGGTCTGCACAGCTTCGAGGAGACTCTTATTTTACCCGATGATTCCATGCCGCTGCCGTAGCTGGATAAACCTATAAAATCTATCTCCAGCGGCATATTTATTTTTCTGACCAGATCGGCCATAAAGACGAAGGAACCCTTGAGGATACCTATGAGCAGCGGGTGCCTGTTTTGATAGTCTTTGCGTATATCTGCGGCAAGCCGGTCTATAGCCTGTGCTATGTCCTGATGTCTAATCAGGGTCTTCAACTGATGTTGCATGACAGGATTATAACCACAGCATTTCGCCTTTGTCTAACCAAATACTATCATTCCGGGCTATAAAATTGCTTGTAGATGTCTGGAAGACTGGTTGTAATGTTAAGCTGTGCGCCACAATATGAGATAGGATAGCGTATTCCTCTCTTATATAATACGTCGAGATTAGTGGCTATTTTTTCCACTTGCGCCGGGGACAGAGCAATTACAAGCTCATCGTCCTGGGCATGCCCGTATCTCCTCTCTCCATAGCAGGGGATTGTCAATGAGGGTTTACCCGTGAGGTAATGCTGGGCAATGGCATCTGAACAGGAGGATTCTCCCACGCAGTAAAATTGCATTCTCTCATAACCCTCGAACTGGAGGGCATTGATAAGCAAAATCATCTGGGCCGGATTGGCGTAAATCAAGACCATGTCGGGTTCAAAAGGATCATACACCAGCGGCGCCATGATGATCGCCCGGTGTTTTCCGGTGGGTATGCGTGGCACCGAGTCTTCAAATTTCTTTCCATCCTCTTTTGTTTTGCACCAGACAAGACTCCTGAAAGTGCCGTCTCCTATTTCAGGAGGCTTAGGCAGCAGGCCTACTATGCTGGCGCACATGGGAGAAATATTAGATGCGGTCACACCTACCGTCCAATCGAAAGTCCGCACTACGCTGATCAGCTGGCAGAGCATCATGGGCGGCTCCAGAGAACGCACCCATTTATTGCTTTTCAACTCTTCTTCAGTAGCCAGGAATTTAATGCCTACAGGAAATGACTTAAGCCTGAGCAGGAGCTCGATTTTTCTGATTATTGCATTCCACTTACCTCGTTGTTCCATGTTGCCTCGTTCCTCTCTTCATTTTTGATATTATCTGTACCCTTACAGCGGTCTTCACCGTTTGATTGCTTTATAGTGTCCTGTTTTTAAAGCGGCCAGTAAATCCGGTATTTCTTTAAGATCAGCCTGAAATTCTGTTGCGCAACTGCCTATTTCATCGGGGGAATGAGCATCACTGCCTCCCGTCGTTGCCAGGTTCAATATTTTGGCTACACCGGCAGCCTGCCCATTTTCTCTTTCGTTGCATTTTCCATTAAGTGTCTCGATTGCGTCGACGTTATGCATAATAGGCCTTTGGGCAGCCTGTTCGGGAGTAAAATTCACGTCGGCCATGTTGAATATTCTGAATCCTTTAAGCGGATGTGCTGCAATCATGAAACCTCCAGCCCCGGTAACCAGTTGACGCAACTTGACCACCCTTATCGGGCCGTCTATATTAACGTCCGCGCCGAAGACCAGAACGTGTCCTTCGACTGTATCGATCTCGACGCCGGCGAAAAGAGGAAAATCATATATGTTACGCAGACGTTCGATTTCATCCATGTCCCAGCAGGCGTTATGGTCAGTAAAGCATATACCGTCCAAACCCGTTTCCCGGGCTTTGACTATCGCCTCTTCGGGATCGATTTTACTGTCCGCAGAGTATTTCTTTGTGTGTATATGTATGTCAATAATCATTGGACTTTATGATTGGCCTGAGTAGGCTACGCAGCTATTTTTTAATATGGGCATTGCTGCTATTTTTTCTCCGGCATATTTATCACCATCACGATCCATGTATTTGAAGCCCTCTTTTTCCTGGTCGCTGAATATACTTGCCTGCAGGATGCTGTCGCAGCATTCGGTCACCAGACTTGCAAAATGCAGGCACCCGGCCCTGCCGACCTCACGGTTGACCGTGCGCGAAAAATCCTTTTGAGTAATATCCAAACCAATTGCGTTGCGCAGTATAGGAATGGCCTTATGGCATTCGCTGGTGGTAATGCGGTTCATCTGGCCGCTGATTGCACTAATTTTAAATGAGGAGATATCCACTTCAATATCTATCTCCATACAGTAGATATAGTCCTCCAGAAAACCGTGGGCTTTAAAGATATTGGCATCTTTCCTTTCGACACCTATAAGTTTGCTGCGAGTGAATGATAATGCTGACATCTCTATTAATCCTCCAACTTAACCAGCGGGCTGTCTTTAGCATATGCTATGCAGCTACCTATCAACTGCGGGTTGGATTTCAGAAATTCTATCTGTGCGGCACGCAGCTCTTCCGGTTTAATATCCTTCCCTTGATGGATGGTAGAATAGGTGAACCGGTTGACAACCTGGTCGCATCCTTCCAGTATCATATCGGCCAGGCGGCGGCAGCCCTGCTCGTTGGCTATAAATGCGTTGATGTTTTTAATGAGGCCTGTACCTATCCTGACTCCCACAGCCTCCTGAAGAATGGATAGCGCCTGGCTGCACTTAGCATAGGGTGACCTGACTATCTTGCCTTTGATAGCAGCTATCTCCATATCCGGTATTTTAATGGACATCTCCAGCGCCAGTGAAAAGCAAGTATCATTTGAAGTCACTTTGACACGCAGCGACCCGTCTTGCAGGTCCTCCACCGTAGTCAGCTTGTTTCGCGAATATACAAGCATTAATAGAACCTCCCGATAGTAATATAAAAAGTACCCGGGGATATTAATTTCACTAATGAATAACTACCGCTTGGTAGTCAGCTTCTTAACTGCCAGGTTAAGCCCATCCAGGGTTAGATCATACATGGGGAAAAGTTTTTTGATGGCCTGCACAGTGGGATAGCTGCGCAGGACGGAGCGTTCGGGGTTCAACCAGACAACATGGGAAAAATGGGATTTTATCTGCTTCAGCCTTTCGTGACCTGACATTTTCTGGTAGCCATGGAAGTATATATCCCCGAACCGGTCCAGCAGCTCCGACTGAGCCATACAGGCATCGCCGACGAAAATAACCTTGTAGTCGGAATCAAGGATTTTTAATAGATGTTCTATATACTCACCTTTGCGTTGCTGAATATCCGGGTATAGCACATCGTACGGGCAATTATGAAAATAGTAGTATTTAAAGGATTTGAAATGGTTCAGTGTGTTGGCGGCTGAAAACAGCCTGCTGCACAGCTCGGCGAAAGGCTCCATGGAGCCGCCTGCATCCATAAGAAGCAGCAGCTTAACAGCGTTTTTTCTGGGCCGTTTCCATTTAAACTCCAGCTCACCGGCATTCTTGCAGGTTGCATCGATGGTCTTCTCAAGGTCCAACTCGTCTTCGGCCCCGACGCGGTTTAACTGCCTGAGCTGTTTGAGGGCTACCTTGAGCTGACGCACATCCAGCGTCACATCGCTGCGGTAATTGCGGAAATACCGTTGTTCAGCTATGCGGATTGCGCTGCGCATGCCACCCGGGCCGCCTACCAGCATGCCCTGTGGGTTGACCCCTGAATGCCCGAAAGGCGAGGTGCCTCCCGTGCCGATCCAGCGGTTGCCACCGTCATGCTGTTCTTTCTGCTCCTGCAAACGTTTTTCGTACTCTCTAATCAGCTCTTCGAGGTTCAATTTTTGCAGTGCGGCGATCTGTTCCGGCGTTAGGTTAGGCCTGTTTTGTGGATCTGTCAGCCATTGCAGCAGTTCTTCGGTTATATCAAGCGGAGGAGCAATACCATTGAAATATTCCTGGAAGGCTATATCGTACTGGTCGAAGTGGGTCTCGCTTTTAACCAGCACGGCACGTGCAAGGTAATAGAAGTCATTCAAGTTGTCTACAAGTCCCTTTTCCAGGGCTTCCATCAGTATCATCCACTCCGTGATGGATACCGGCACCTTTTTATTTTTCAACGCATAAAAAAACGGTGTAAACATCTGTCGGCCTTGCTGTTATTAGTTATTGTAACCGCGGGCTGCCGGTTTTTTCTTGGCAGTATGAGCAACGAATGTATCGATGTCAGCTTCTTTTTTCACCAGCGTACCCAGGAAAGGTATCTCGCCTTCTTTTATCTTGCCGTCCATTCCGCTGGCCATCAGCGCCTGTATCCAATCGATAAGCTCGCTGGTGGAGGGCTTCTTGCGGAAGTCGTCTATCTTGCGCAATGTATAAAACGATTCAATAGATTCCTTCAGCAGGGCGTTCTTAATATCGGGGAAGTGTACTTTGACGATATCCTCCATCAGCTCAGGATCGGGGAAATCGATGTAGTGGAAGACGCAGCGCCGCAGGAATGCATCCGGCAGTTCTTTTTCATTGTTACTGGTGATAATAACGACGGGGCGGTGGAGAGCGGAGATGGTCTCATCTGTCTCCGGTATATAGAAGCTCATTTCATCAAGCTCGTTCAGCAGGTCATTGGGAAATTCGAGGTCGGCCTTGTCAACCTCATCGATCAGCAACACCACCTGCGTGGGGGCTGTAAACGATTGCCCCAGTTTGCCAAGCTTAATATAGTGCTTGATATCGGAGACGTCCTTGTCAGCGAATCGGCTGTCGTTCAGCCTCTGTACGGTATCGTAGACATAACAGCCTTCCTGGGCCTTGGTGGTTGACTTGATATTCCAGCGTATCAATTCTTTGCCCAGTGATGAGGCAATGCTGTGCGCCAGGAGCGTTTTGCCGGTCCCGGGTTCGCCTCTTACCAGCAGCGGCCTTTGCAGTACAATCGACACGTTGACTGCATTTTTCAGGGCATCGGATATAACATAGTCCTTTGACCCTTTGAACTGTTCGAACTGTTTTTGCTCCATAATATTCCCTCCAATGTAATCAGGGGTTTACGTTTGAACCCTCCAACTTGAACAGCTGGAGGGTGATGTGCAAAGACCTGAAATATTCCGTCTAAAATTGTAAGTTATTGAAGCATCAAACGCAAATTTATATTATTATGATAATGAATTGTATATCTGATAATAGAATAAAACGCATCCTATCAGGGGAGGGTCTATATTTTTCGCCTGCTGGCTAATGCACGGGTTATGACCACGGCGATAAGCGTACATACCAGTACTGCCAGTACCAACCATATCCACGAGTGGATATTGCCTGATATCAGATTGCTGAAAGGGGAGGTCTTGTTTTCACCCGTTGATGGCTGAATTTGTGTGGCGGGTGGAGAAACCGGGATAGTCTGATTATCCTGTGGCACAGAAACAGCAGAGCTTGATTTTGATTCAGCCTGAGCGATGGTGAATGGCAGTGGCTCAGACCATGTCCCCTCCCCTTTTTCTCGCGTGGCAGCCTGGACCACCCTGACTTTCCAGTAGTATGTCTTTCCCTGTGCAAGCCCCTTTTTATCGGTCAGTGTCCATGAGGGTGATGAGGGATTCTGCGGCGTAATTGTTTTTTGCAGAATTAGCTGCGAGAAATCCCCGTTTGCCGCCAGCCAAATTTCGTATTCCAGGGCAGGCGTGGACTGGTCCCATTGAAATGTTATATCTGCAATAGTATTGCTGCCGATATAGACGGGTATAAGATCATCAGGCTTTGGCGCATAGGGAAGAGGAGCAGCGAAGAGCACTTCTCTGGGGGGAGGTGAAGGCGGTGTATAACGTGTTCCCGGAGATAGGCAATCACAATATGTCCAGAGGCGCCCGATGTCGGCAGCATAGTTATAAGCCCTGTTATCTATGGCCCACAGGTTGGTCCCCTCGGATATTTTTAATGACAGCGGCTCCCGGGTGAACGCCACACCAGCCGGCAAACCCTGGTTGAGGCTGTTCCATTCAATGGCAGGGGGTCCCAGCATCTCAGGCTGCAGTGTACGGTCTATTGAGGAAGAAGCTGCGCCGTACAGTGTGCCCATCTGTTCCAATCCCCAGAAACCGGCGCTTGGCGCACCCATGGGATTCCATGATGCCGCACCGGGGATAAAAGCGTAAATATCGCTGCCTGCGGTATCGCTTGCTGCATAAATGATGAATGTATTGCTTAACCTGTAATCAATGATAGCGTGAATGTTGCCGGTCTCCGGTAAGGGAGCCACGATATTGAATGATATTCCCCCATCAATTGAGCATGCTACCCGGTTATCTGTTGAGTTACCTCCCACTACTATAACACCGTTAGGTGCAGCAAAAATGGTGTGGGCGGATGTCAGGTTGGTAGCTACCTGTTGTGACCATTGGGGTATGTTCGACGTCACATTGCCTTTGCGCACGTACGCATTTCCCAGCACGAAAATGTATGGCGTACTGTTTAAACTGGTTACCGAGAAATCGGCAACAGGTATGCCGGGCAGTTGTGCATGCCACGTCTGTCCATAATCTTGTGATTGTTTTAGATCAGAGGTGCCTCTCGATGCAAAGAATGTCGATTGCATATTTGCGTTGTTGTTCACTCTGAGAAGGATATCGTTGGTTGTTGAAGGCACACACAGCACACGTTCCCACGATTTCCCGGAAGTCTGGCTGTTTGACCGCCAGATGCTATCAAGGTGGACGCCGGTATTATTCAGAGTGGCCAGATAGATTGTATTGGAGTCAGGAGAAACGGCTACATCTGAAAGTGCGCTGATCTGGGTGTCGATCAGGCTCAACTGGTTCCAGGTCTGTCCGTTGTCCCGGCTGATGTTAAAGGCGGACTCGTCCAGTGGTGTGCCGATAAGGTAGGCTCCCGGCCATGCCGCCGGGCCGTTGAGAGGAGAGGAACTGGTCCCACAGTATGCGGTACTGCTGTCGGGTGACCAGGCTACCTGTGCATTGCCGTAGCCGGATGTTCCTGACCCGGTTGGAGGCTTCTCTGTCCGGTACCAGCAAGTGGACGGGCATGTCATAGGAGCGTCTGTTGTCCAGGTCAGGACGGCGGCGCTGGCGGAGTCGCCCTGCACTTCGCCGACCAGCAAATGGCCGCTCACGTAGGTACCTTTGTAAGCAATACTGGAGATACGCCTGTTAGCCTGTGAACTCATAAGCTGGTAGACGGTTGTGCCGTCTATTCTGAATACTCCGGCGCTTCCTCCGATGGAGTCAATACACACGTAGGCGCGGCATTGGCTTGGCGCATGGCCGGAGTGATCCAGCGGCAGTTCAAGGTCCCCTGTTATTACCTGGTTTGCTCTGGCTGAAGTGCCTGCTCCGCCGGTGGTTATTTCAGGAGGAGTGCCGCTGTAAATAGCGGACCAGTCTGCCGTATTTGCATTCAGGTCACGCACGGCAACATTAAAGTAAGAGCCTGAAACCGTCGCAAAAAGTATGGCAAGGGAAGGGTCGGATTTATAATTGGGTGAGAATTTGAGGGACAGAACATCACCCGAGAATCCCTGGTCTGCCCAGCTACCCCCTATACCGGCAGCCTTATATATAAATATGCTTCCGGCACCGGCAGCCCTGGTACCTGCTGCAATATCATAATTGCCATAAAATGGTGAGATAGCGATGGAGCTGATACTGCCCGCAGCGGGTAACCCCGTATCATTCCAGGTCTGGCCTGCGTCTGCCGATACGAAAACGCAGCCCGGCGATCCTCCCGAAGATGTGACGGCGGCAACATAACGGGGATTGTCCGGAGCTGTGGCAACAAACCAGGCTGGCAGGCTGGCGCCGGCTGCCGTCAGGTAACCGCTCAGATCGTAGTAGCTTGCTCCCGCGTCATCTGAGCGGTAGACCTTGCTATTGGCGGTATCGATACAATAGATTGTGCGGCCGTCCTGGCATATCGCCAGTGAATTGATCTCTGACGGACTGACCACCACATTGAAAGTATTGCAGGGGGTATCCACAGGGCTCCACAGCATCCTTCCTGCATTTACATCGGAGGATGGCAAAAAATAAGCCGATATGAGCACCATCAGGGAGGGTGCCACCAGGAAAAATAGTCTGTGCTTCAGCAGATGACTTAATACCGGCATGATCTAACAATATATACCTTAAAGAGTTAAGTCGTTTATGGACTTTTTCAGGATGGCAGTTGATCAGACTGGATAATCTGCGATGCGGCTATGTCGATCTCCGGCATCCCGTCGGTATAATGTGGAGAAGGTTGTTTGAGAGGTTGTTTGGGGCCGTAATTTCGGTCTTCGCTGATTGAATCGAGCAAGCTGTATACGATTTCGGTTGCCCCTTTATGGGTGCCCTTGTGCCCCATGGGCAGTTTGCATACATGTAGTTCCCACTCGTTATAAGATTCGCGGGTCCAGGTGACAGTACGTCCGCCTGCCAGCGCAGCGCTCTTCTTATCGCCCGGGGTTACTGTTATGGGCCTGATGCTGGTGTTCTTCCATTGTGTTACCACTGTCCGAAGCAGCTTTTTAGTGGTGAAGCCGCATTCTTCAACAGGTTCCTGTTTTTCAATTACTGTTTCTGCAGTAGCGAACATCTCTGGTGCAGTCAGTCTCTTGTTGTCCGAGGGTGGTGTAATTTCCGTCATCTCAGAAGGAGGCGCATTAAGTTCTTTGCCCTGCGATATCTCATCTTCATATTTTTGCAGCAGCTCACCAAACTTTTCCATGAGCTGCTCACGCGTCGACTGGGGTGATTTTCTAAGTCCTTCACCTATCATAACTACAGTAGTCTGCGGAGGCGGTATCGCTGCCGGAGGTATCTGTGTTGGAGGTAGGGGTGGAGGGTACGCCTGATAAGGTGACATCGGTGGTGGTGGTGGCATGGGGGCCATGCCCTGATAGGCCATGGGGAAAGCTGCGGGCTGTGGTGCTCTCTCCCGTTTTGCCAGGGAATAGATGCCGTAGATAATGCCTGCGATGACGATCAGAGTGAGAGGAATGGTAATAGCGGGCGTAGTGTAATCACCTTCCCACTGAATTGTCATAGTCTTGGGGCCCTCTACAGTCGCTGTCCCTGAGGTAAGAGCGGCTTTATATTTGCCGCCGAAGAAGCCCATGATACCCGGCATAGCCATTTCAGTGGGATCAACACTCCACTGGACAACACTCCCGGCTTTTTGCCATCCTCCTCCTTTCACGCTCCCGTATTTTGATACGATATCAAGCTTGTAGTACAGGTCGTATGTGGCTACATATGTGCCTGCTGCTGTAATGCCCACATTTAATGTTTCTGACCTGATTTTATCTCCACCCGGGGAAAGCCAGTACGAGAAGCGGTATTGCGAGTCGTTATCCTGTTCTATAGAATCGGGAGCCGTCACTGCGAGGGGCATGCCTGATTTATACCACCCTGAGCCGGATAATGATGTAATGCCCGATGGGTCGGACTTTAGCGAGACTTCATATTCGGTGAAGTAATTAAATGTGATTTGAGTGATATCCTGGCTGGCGCTGGCCGTGGTGGACTCTGCTTTGTATCTGACATCCGTCCTGCCCGGGCTGGCCACGATGCTGTCTACCGATATGGTTGCTATATTATCAGGGTCGAGTCCTGTCAGCTTAATAGACTCTCCGCCCCGTAGTGTCCCTTTAGCTACATTGCCTACATAGAGCTTGGTCTGACCTTCGCCCAGCCCCGACGAGATGGTCACTGTAACGTCATAGGTGCCTTTGTCTACATATATCGAAAAAGTCTGTGAAGCGGTGGTTGTGCCGCTGGTTGCCGTGATGGTAAAGCTGTACGTGCCGGCGGTACCGCGTGCCGGGGTGCCTGACAATACACCTGCGTTGAATATGAGCCCCGATGGGAGTGTGCCGCTGGTCATGGCGTAGCTTATGGTGGTGCCTCCTCCTCCTGTGGCTGTGATGCTGGAAGAGTATGCCTGGCCTACCAGCGCTGTGGGCAAAGTTGTTGTGGAAAAGGTGAGCGGCGGATTGCTTATTACGATTGAATAATCACCATCAGTAGTCCCGTAACTATTGCTGACGGTAACGTGTATGTCATATATGCCTACCGTTGTAGGGGTTCCTGTTATGTTCCTGCCGGATGCTGAAAGACCGGGAGGCATACTGCCGGTGATGGCCCAGGTTGATGTGGGGCAGACGCCTCCATCACATGTTGCCGAAAAAGTGAAGCTGTAAGATGTATTCACATAACCGGAGGGAGGTGCCACGGAGATCACAGGAGCATCTGCCAGCACCTTAATGGGGAATACGCTTAGAGATAGTATAGATATAAATAATAAAGCTATAAACCACTTTATAACGATATTATGCACTTGTTTTTCAGATTTCACGTAATAGCGTGTCCGCAATTTATTAACTTATGCTTGTATTATAGTAGCAATTCAAAATGTTGTCGATTATTAAGACATATGAAACAGGATTTAAGGAGTCTTAATATTTGATTTATCGGGTAAGACATGATTACAATAGATCGTTTTGAAAGTTCGGGTTCGTATTTTATAGCACAGGTAGAAAAAGGAAGAAATACATGCCGGATAAAAGCACTCTCAGTTCGGATACAGGTGATTATCTGGAGGCAGTGCGGACGGAACTGGAAATGAAGTCCGTGCTGCTGGACCTTGCCATGGACTGTCAATATGTTATTGATACGGATGGCAACATCATCTATGTCAATGATATCGGTTGCCGTACTTATGGATATAACGCAGAAGAGCTGATCGGCAAGAAAATCAGTGTACTTAATACTCCAGAGCAAGCAGCGCATATAAGTGAGAGGATCACGTGGTTGTGTGAGATGGGAAGCGCTAAATTCGAATCGCACCACCAGCGTAAGGACGGAGCTGTTATCTCGGTTGAAATATATTCTAAGTTGGTAACTGTGCGCGGTCAGAAGTATATACTTTGCCTGGCCCGGGATCTGACTGAACGGATCCTGGCTGATAAAGTGCTTAAACGGTCTGAGGAGAGGTTCAGGACAGTCCTGGAGGATATGGATAACGGCTATTTTGAGCTCGACTCACACGGTCACTATACATTTGTAAACGACGCTATGTGTAAAATATTAGGGTTGAGCCGGGCGGAGATCGTAGCCAGGCACTTTAGTAAATTTGTTGATCCCTCAGATACCAAGTTTATCGACAGCAGTCGGGTGATGATTGGGGATGTCGCAACCAGGGGCGTGACACGTTCAGGAGTTTTCGGAACGATAGTCAAAGGTGAAGGCAGCAGGAGGATTATTGGCATCTCTGCTTCTCCCATGAGGGATGCCGCAGGGGCGATTACCGGTGTTAGAGGTATAACCAGGGACATAACGGACCGCATAAAAATAGAGCAGCAGCTATTGATCGCCAGTAAGCTGGCCTCCATCGGTGAGCTTGCCGCAGGCGTGGCCCATGAGATTAATAATCCGTTGACTGCCATAATGGGTTTTTCACAGTTGTTGATAGAGGAAGAAGGTCTGCCCGGCCGTATTAAATCGGACCTGGAGAAAATCTACAACCAAAGCCAGAGAGCGGCCAGGATTGTACAGAACCTTTTAACTTTTGCGCGAAACTATACTCCGGAAAAGAACATAATTGATATTAATGAATTGATACAGAAAACTCTGGAGCTTCGTATCTATGAGCACAGTGTTGGCAACATAGAAGTTATCAAAGAACTGCAGGATGGTCTGCCCGGTATTTCAGCGGATGAGCACCAGATGCAGCAGGTATTATTGAATATAATCATCAACGCTGAACATTCCATAGCTGTCAATCAAAAAGCCGGCTCTATTAAAATCGTTACCGGTCAGGTTGAAGATAAAGTGCGCATAGCTGTCACTGATGACGGGCCCGGTATACCCGGAGAGATACTTAACAGGTTATTTGACCCGTTTTTTACCACCAAGGATGTCGGGCAGGGTACCGGTCTGGGGCTTAGCGTATGCCATGGCATCATTACCAATCATGGGGGCCGTATATACGCCGAAAGCGTAATGGGAGAAGGGGCTACGTTTGTGATTGAGTTGCCCGTATCGAAAGCAAGCAGCGGAAGGCCGGCGGGTGAACCGGCAAAGTTGCAGAAATGTATAAACGGATCGGCAGCCGGTAAGAAGGTACTCGTGGTTGATGATGAGACGGTGATCAGGGATATACTTACGCGTGTATTATCCGAGCGCGGCTACAGTGTAGACTCTGCATCGAGTGGACAGGAAGGACTTCAAAAGATCGAGAGTTCAGAATATGATGTGTATCTGCTGGATATCAAGATGCCCGGCATTGATGGCGGGGACATGTATGAAATCATCGGCTCTAGATATCCCCACCTTACTGCGAGGGTTATTTTTATTACCGGTGATACAGTTACTAAAACCACCCTGGATTTTCTGGAATCTACCAGGAGACAATATTTCGGCAAACCGCTTGACTTTGTTAAGCTGATAAATACTGTGGATGAGATGGTGATCAGCGCTTAATTTTACATGTTCACTTCATTTTCAGGAACAGGCCGGCAGCCATGAAATATACTTCATCTGCGCATTTGGCCAGCCGCTGGTTAGTCTGTCCCAGAATGTCCCGGTATACTCTGCCCAGTTTATTATCAGGTACCAGTCCGCTGCCAACTTCGTTAGTAACGAGTATGTAATTACCTTGCCTTTGAGCTATTAACTCAATAAGTGCGTTGATCTGGCCCATAGAGGCTTGCTCCGCCTGCTCAAAAGACATATTCTCATCCAGGCAATTGGATACCAGCAGGGTGATGCAGTCGATGATCACGGTATCATAATTATTCACTGTTTTTTTCAACGACTGTGCGGTATTACGAGGGCTTTCAAGAGTATCCCAATCATGGGGTCGTGAGCTTTTATGCGCTGCGATCCTGCTTCGCATCTCATCGTCAAGTGCCTCAGCTGTGGCGCAGAACAGTACTTTTCCGCCTCGCATGTTGGCTAAATCCTGAGCGAGGGTGCTTTTACCGCTGCGAGCGCCCCCCAACAGCAATATTATTTTATTGTCCGTTTTAAACATAATTTTATCCTGCTGGCAGAGAGAGTTTAAACATGCCGCTGCCCGGGATAGTTGTTGTGAATTGAGCCAGGGCTATCATCATCAGCAGCGCCAGCGTTTCGCCTATCTCAACCAGCGCTCCATAGTTGTCACCTGTTAGCCAGCCATACAGGCGGCTGAAAGCTAATCCCACGCAATAAGTTAATGCAAATAAGGATATCAATAGCAGCAAACCTTCGATCAATCCTGCCAGGACTATGCTTACCAACAGGGCTGGCACTGTAGCCCATATGAAGCCTGTCCACCTGGCGCTTTTCCTGGTGATAAATCCCAGACCCTCATCCCTGGCTGATGGGAAAATAAGGATGGCGCCTGCCAGGGTCCAGCGGCTGATAACCGGAAAGAGGATTAGTACTGCCATATCCGTGCTGTTCGATATTACCGCATATTTTAAAAGAAGCAACAGGCAGATTCCCGTTATTCCGAAAGCTCCCACTCTGGTATCCGACATGATGCTCAGGCGTTGCTCCCGTGTTTTTCCGGCTACCATGCCGTCACAGGTGTCAATCAATCCGTCCAAATGGTGGGCGCCTGTAAGGATTGCCAGGCATACTATCAGCAATGCGCTTACAACAGGCATCGGTAAAGCCATGCGCAGGACTATACAAAGTCCGTAGAGGATGACACCTATCAGAAGCCCTACAACCGGGAAAAATGGTATCGATTTGCCGATCATCCCCGATTCATCTACTGTGGATGACGGTACAGGAATGATTGTGAGGAACCTCAATGCCGTAAAAAAAATCATCTGTTAATTCCTCTAATCGATATCAGATACGCCAGCCTCCGAAAAAGTAGCCATCTGCCCGAGCAAATTTACGGCGGCTTCTGTCAGCCAGATTCCCAGCGCTGCTCCTGTGCCTTCTCCCAGCCGCATATTAAAATCAAAAGCCGGTTTGAGGTCCAGGTACTTCAGACAGGCGCTGTGGCCTTTCTCCACCGAGAGATGGGACGAGATTAAATAGTTTTTAACTTGCGGGCAAATCCCTGCGGCTATCAGCGCAGCGGCACCGGAGATGAACCCGTCGATCACAACCGGTATATGGTTGGCCGCGCCTGCAAGCATGACCCCTGCCATGCCCCCTATCTCAAATCCGCCGACACGGGAGAGCACGTCAATAGCGTCTTCAGGGTCGGGCCTGTTTTTCTGCAGGGCTTTTTCAATAATGTTGATTTTATGTGCCAGTTGCTCATCCCCGATGCCTGTACCTCTTCCCGTTACAACGGCAACGGGCTGTCCTGTTATAGCTGCTGTGATAGCGCTGGCTGCGGTAGTGTTGCCTATACCCATTTCTCCTGCGCCTGCTATGTCCAGGCCTTTCTTAATTTCTTGTTCTATGATATCGATGCCTGCTTCCAGGCTGGCGATGGCCTGATCCCTGGTCATGGCAGGTCCGCTGCACATATCTGTGGTGCCGGGGCCAAGGCTTTTATTGATGATTTGCGCAGATGGAGGAAGTGCGGCGGCCACACCCATATCTACTATAACCACCCTGGCGCCCACCTGGCGGGAGAGGATGTTGATGGCAGCTCCACCTCTGAGGAAATTAAGTACCATCTGTGCAGTGACTTCCCGGGGATAGAGGCTTATACCCTGCGCTGTTACACCGTGGTCCGCTGCCATGGTTATGACGGCCTTATTTTTTATTTGCGGCAGCGGCTGACGGCGGATGCCGGCTACCTGAATTGAGATATTTTCCAGAGAACCCAGGCTGCCGCGCGGCTTGGTCAACCGGTCCTGTCGTAGTGCCGCTTTCTGCATAGACGCTACGTCAAGGGGTTGGATCCTCTTTACTATTTCATAGAGTGTGTGCATGAGGTGCTCTTATTAGTATTCAATACCTTTACGTTGAGGTATTCCCTGGAAAAACGGGTGTTTGATCATCAGCATCTCAGTAACAAGGTCAGCCCGCTTGATAACTTCAGGAGGTGCCTTGCGGCCTGTTAACACCAGTTCCAAATTGCCCGGATTCTTATCTATCAATGACAGTATTTGCTGCAGGCTTATCAGGCCGCGCCAGTGTGCAACAAAAATCTCATCAAGTATGACCATGTCATATTTGCTGCCGGTGATGGCCTCTTCAGCATACTCGTATGCGTCTTGGATCTCTTTCAGCAGTTCGGAATCGGATTTATTAAACAAGTCGCCTTCACCAAACTGGTGAATCTCAAAGGTCCCATGCTTCTGTGCAAATAGATGTTCCCCGCATAACTGACCTTTTAAAAATTGTATGAAGATAACTTTAAGACCCTGGCCGGAAGCCCTCAATGCCAGTCCAAGCGCTGCGGTCGTCTTGCCTTTGCCGTCACCCGTGTAAACCTGGACCAATCCCTTATAATTCTGGTCTGCCATGTGCTCCTCCGCTTAAAATTCCGTATATCATATTCATGTCAAGGCTCCGCCTGAATTCTGAAGCAAGAGCATCGTAGGCTTTTTCTTTGTCCGGCGCAATATGACCGTCAGCCCGTATCCCGCGGATTAAGCACAGGTTATCGAGCAAACGGCGGGTGAAGTCAGTGCTGTGAAAGAGCCCGTGCAGGTATGACCCGAATATCATGCCTGTCCGGTCGGAGGTGCCTTCAGTGTATATGTCAGCGGAATTGTTCAGGCTGCTGATTTCGAGAAGGGGGTTATCTGTTTGTAGTTGGCTTTTGCCCATGTGAATTTCATAACCCTGTACTGCGGTGCCATGCATATTATTAAACAGACCGGTGCCGGCAATAACACGGCCACTCACCTGCGAAGTAATTTTCGCAAGATCAAATCTGGTATCTAAAGCCAGCAATCCCAGACCGTCAGCTTCCCTGATATCAGATTCAGCGCCGTAATAGTCGAAAATTTTTAAGCCCAGCATCTGATAGCCGCCGCAAATACCTGCCACAGTTGTCCCCTGCTTTGCTTCATGTATAATCGCATCTGCCAGGCCGCTGTTGTGCAGGAATACCAGATCACTCATAGTGCTTTTAGTGCCCGGCAGGATGATCAGGTCCGGGTGCCCCATTTCATGCGTTGTGGCTGCATATCTTATGTTGCAGGAGGCTTCCAGAGGATCGAAATCGTCATAATTTGATATATGCGGCAGCCTGATTATGCAAACATCGGGGCGATTAGCATGATTTTCACCCACGCGTTCATCAAGGTAAACTGAATCTTCCTGGGCTATGCCAATGTTCCTCATATAGGGAATCACGCCCAGTACCGGCCTCAAGTACCGGTCTTCTAAAAATTTCAGAGCAGGTTTCAGCAGGGAGATATCACCCCTGAATTTATTGATGACAAATCCTTTAATGAAGTCGCGTTGGTCTGGGGGAAGCAATTCGAGTGTACCGACGAACGAAGCAAATACACCGCCTTTATCTATGTCTCCCACCAGTATGACAGGGGACTGCGCCATTTTTGCGATACGCATATTAGCGATTTCTCTTTCCATCAAGTTTATTTCAGCCGGGCTGCCCGCCCCTTCAATAATGATGATGTCATAGTGGTCCGACAATATACTGAGCGATTCCTCGATCTTGGGAAGCAATTTAAAGTTGTCTTTATAGTAATCCGCTGCGGCCGATATGCCTGCTGCTTTGCCCTGTATGATCAGTTGCGAAGTTGAATCCGCCTGCGGCTTAAGCAGGATGGGGTTCATGTGGATAGACGGTGTTATTTCTGCCGCCTCGGCCTGGCAGGCCTGCGACCTGCCTATTTCCCCTCCTTCGGTTGTCACGAATGAGTTGAGGGCCATGTTCTGTGCTTTAAATGGGGCCACGCGATGCCCGTCCTGCTTCAATATCCGGCATAATGCGGTGACAAGGATGCTTTTTCCGGCGGAAGATGCTGTGCCCTGTACCATCAGCGTCCTGGCTGTCACGGCTTTACCGCCTGTATTTCTCTAACTGCATGAATGAACTTACGGCATTGCGTTCCGCCCAGCGGCGCTATTCGTACATACTCCGGCAGGCCGAAAGACGTGCAGTCCCTGACCAGGATCCCTTTTCCCAGCATCTGCTTGTGAAAGAGACGGGAGTTCCCTGTTTTAAACATGAAGAAATTGGTATTAGTTGGCACGCAATGGAAACCCATCCCCGTCAATTCATCCACAAGGTATTTTTTTAGTTTTTTTATCTTCAGTACATTCTGTGTCGGCTGATCCTGACAGGATAGCAATGCCAGACCTGCTTCCTGGGCTGCGGTATTGACGTTCCATGGCGGCCTTACCTTTTTCAGGTTTGTTATTATAGCTTTGGATGCCATTCCGTAACCCAGTCTTAGCCCTGCGATCGCATATTCTTTGGTCATCGACCGCATAATGAAGAGGTTGTCTTTTAAAAGCAGTTTGCTTGACTGCCATGCGCTGTCGGTAAAAGCTATATACGCTTCGTCCAGTACCACCAGCGTCTCGGGGAATGCCTCTAAGATATTGGCTACCTCTTCCTGGCTCAGGTATTGCCCTGTAGGATTATTTGGGTTGCATAAGAAAATGATCGCTGGATGATGCTGTCCGGCAAATAAGATAAATTCTTTACAATCAAGTTTAAAACCGTCTTTTTCGCTCACTATATATTTTATGACATGAGTGTCAGCAATTGCAGCAGCCAATTCATATTCAGAATAGGTAGGACAGGGAATAACAATGGTATCGCCGGGCCCGGCATAGGCGTTAACGGTCAGCCTGATCAATTCAGTAGAACCGCTTCCTATGATAAGATTGTTGGTGTGCAAGCCTAAATCACGTGAAAGCACCATGATTAATTGGCTGCAGTCCGGATCGGGATAATGCTCTGCGTTCATTTTACGTAATGCTGTGCGGACGGCTTTAGGAGGCCCATACGGGTTGCAGCATGTGCTGAAATCCATGATTTGCTTTTGGCCAGCGTCGTTGAAGCAGGGTATAGTAAAGCCGGCCCCGCCGTGAAAAGCCGGCTTAATGTGGGTAAGATGGGGTCTAGCCGATGGAGGCAACCATCACCTCCTTCAGGATGACTATGCATCCCCAGATGGATGCCGCTGTCAGCATGATTGCCTGGGAGCTGCTGATCGCTGATACTGAAAGCTCATTTTCTCCGTTACCCAGCCTGTAATGTCCTTCCTTTTCCAGCACTATATTGAGCGAGCCGGCCATGGCGCTCATGGTCCATCCCGCGTTGGGGCTCTCTGTCCGGTTATGGTAGGCCAGCATGGCTTTCCAGCCTGCTGCGGTGCTGGCTCTGCATATGGCGGCGGCAGCAAGTATGAATATGGCGCTCAGACGGGCCGGAATGTAATTAAGCAGGTCGTCAAAGCGTGCAGCGAATTTGCCGGTATATTCCCATCGGCCATGATATCCGATCATGGCGTCAAACGTATTGGCAATCCGGTAAGCAACCGCTCCGGGCAGTCCGAATATTGCGAAATAAAAAAGGGGGGCTACAAAACTGTCGCACAGGTTTTCTGCGCAGGACTCGATGGCGGCTGATATGAGCTGACTGTTGTCGAGCTGGCTGGGATCGCGATGCACCAGCGCTTTCACGTCCTCACGTGCCGTTTGTACGCTGGAAGACTGTAAATTGGTTTTTACCTTCTGCACTGCCTGCCATAGTCCACGCAAGGAGAATGTATGTTTTAAAAGGTAGGCGGATACTATAACGTACACTACGGTGTTTAAATATTGCAGGTAAATAATGATTAGGCAAACTGGGATAACGATAACCAGCAAGGTAAAGATGACTATGGCTGTGCCGTATAGGGCCTGTCGTGTTTTTCCTTTTCCCGGCTGTGTCTTGAGCAGCAGTGAAATAAAGCTGCCCAGCCATGCGACCGGGTGAGCACGGTTTGGCGGCTCTCCCAGAAGTATGTCGATCAAAAGTGCGGCCGATATAATAATCAGTCCTGTTATACTTTCCATGTTATTCAATGGTAAACAAGAACACGCCATCCCGCCCAAACAAAAAACCCCGGCTCCGTGAGCAGGGGGATCTTTATAAAATAACAAATCCCACCCCCTTTCTCCGCGGAGGCAGCTTCTTCAGCAGGGTGGCGTTCTGACTTTAACAGTAGGCGGGACTGTGCCGGAATCACACCGGTTTGCTATCCTTTAAGAACGGGGTCACCCCCGATCGCCCTGCTCCAATATTAAATTGATAACAGCATATATGCTCACTGACTGAAAGTCAACAACTTAAAACAGATCTAATGACGGAAAAATCACAGTGGATGATTTATGCATCGGTGGAAAAGGAAAATTTGTCAACATTGAAGAGTTCAAGGCAGGCATCCACGACCTTTTCATCGTAGAGGACACCACGTTTAGCTTTAATTTCAGCCAGTGCTCTTTCGACGCCCAGCGCTGCACGGTAGGGCCTGTACGAAGACATGGCTTCCACAACATCGGCAACGGCCAAAATCCTGGCCTCCAACAGGATATCTTCCCCTTTTAAGCCATGGGGGTAGCCTGAGCCGTCGATTCTTTCATGGTGCTGCAATACTGTTTGCGCCACCGGCGCAGGGAATTCGATACCTTTTAAGATCTCATAGCCGCCTTGAGCATGTGTCTGGATGATTTTATATTCCAGGTCGCTGAGTTGCCCCGGTTTGCTCAGGATGTCGGATGGTATATGCATCTTGCCAATATCATGGATTATTGCGCTGGTATTAATATATTTTATCTGCTCATCGCTAAAGTTAAGCTTGGCGGCAATTGCGGTTGCCAGTTCGGCTACACGGACCTGGTGGCCGGATGTATAAGGGTCTTTCATTTCAAGAATCTTGGCCATGGCCAGTACGGTATCATTTAATGTTTTTTGCAGGTCTTCCTCTGCCTGTTCACGGTAGATGATCTCTGCAGTCAAAGCCTGTGTGCGGTGTATGACCTGTCTCCTGAGGAGAAAGCTTCCCCCTGCCAGCAGCAATGCCAGTCCTGCAATGCAGGCCAGTGACCATGTCAGCCATGCGGGAATAACCTCCTTATCCTCCTGTTTTACCCCCATCCATTTATCCAGCGAGCGGTAATAGATCGAATCATTGTCCTGCTTCAGACCTATTATATAATTATCTATTGTTTCTATTAGATACGGTGTGAGGCTGGAATTCTTGGGAATAAGCAAAATAGAGAAGTGACGGCTGTAGGAGGATGGCTGTCCTGATCACCTTGAAATCACCCTCGTTTTTATACCCGAAGTCCTTACTGGTGACCCCGGCATCAGCCTCTCTGTTCTGTACCATACTTAAAACGGATAAATAGCTCTCCGTTTCGATGAGAGTACAGTTGACGTCATAGAAGTGGATAAGCTCTTTGATGCCGTCCGGTCCGTCTACATTTATGCTGCCTTTAAGGACTGCCAGTTTTTTACCTTCCAGGTCGAGGATTGAATAGATACCGGAACCTTTCCGAGTATATATCCGTGACCAGCTCGTGTAAACAGACTCGTGTGAGAATGCGTAAATTTGCTCTCTGTCTGCTGTATAGGCAACATCGGGCATTATATCGATTTCGTTCTTTTCCAGCCTCTGCAGGCAGTCTGACCACGTGCCGTATATGTACTTTATTTTCCAGCCTTCTGCTGCAGCAATGTAATTTATAATATCCGGCCAGAATCCTGAGGCCTGGCCGGCATTATCCATGAAGATTTTAGGCTGGTTATCGTAAATCCCGACTTTTAATGTTTTAGCTTCGTCGGCCGCAACGAATGTGTTGAAGACTAACGCACTGAGTAAAGGTATGCACAATAATAATACTAAATACCTTTTCATCTTGGCGGTTTGATCCCGGCGGCCTCTCTATCTGCGCATTTCGTGTGGACTGTGTTGAAGCTGATAGGACCCAAAAATTTTTAATACAAGTACGACAAACACTCTTCGCACATAACACATGCTATTTCTACGATATACTGCAGCAAGGCTGATGTCAAATATGTTTCACTGCTAAATAATTGTCATGTTCTCATGGCGAAGGCTATAATCTAGCGCAAGGTCTGAAGATATGATATTCAAGAAGATTCCCCTCTGGGTGCCGGTCCTGGTAATCTTTGTGGCCATTATAGTAGGTGCGTTGTGGTTAAGGGTGATACTTCCTTACAACCAGGTATTCATTAATGATTGGGTGAAGCTGACAGGCGTAGACGCCTATTATTACGGCAGGCTGGTGGACAACCTGGCGCAGCATTTTCCTTCTCTGACAGAGTTTGATCCCTACTATATTTTCCCGGGAGGGGTCAGCACAACGACGCAGCCCAACTTCTTTGCTTATCTTATAGGGGGGATCGCATGGTTGTTAGGGCTGGGAAATCCGGGCCAGCATTTTACCGATGTGATCATGGTTTTTATACCTCCCATAATGGCTGTCATAACAATCGTGGCGGCTTTTTTCATTGGAATGGCACTGAAAAATCTGTGGGCGGGTTTGCTGGCTGCAGGTATGCTGGCTATCATGCCGGGTGAGTTTCTCAGCCGGTCGCTGTTGGGCTATGCGGATCATCATATTGCTGAGACAATGTTCGTCGCCTTATTTATGATGTTCGTCATGTTTGCTTTTAAAGACAGTGAGGATATCGATATAGCTTATCTGAAGGAAAAAGGCTGGAAAGGTATGCTGAAGCCTGCAGTTTATTGCGTGCTGGCTGGATTGGCCCTGGCTCTTTATATGCTTGTCTGGGCGGGAGCAGCCTTAATACTGCTGATAATTTGTGTATTCCTGGCGGTGCAGGTCATCGTCGATTATTTCAAAGGCCGCAACCCTTTGATTACCGGAGCACTGGGCATAGCAACGCTGATTGTCGGCCTTGTCATTTATTTGCCTGCGGCCCGCAGTTCTTTTACTTCTCTGTCCATTTTTGGGGCTATTATGCTGACGGTTATTGTGACTGTTATTGCGGTACTTATGCAAAGATTCAATATTAAGGCATGGTACTATGTTCTCACCCTGGCTGTACTGGGTATCCTGGGAACAGGATTAGTATATGTGGTCAGCCCTGACCTGTTTGCACTCATGATAGACCGGCTGGCAGGTGTATTCGGATGGTATCCGGATACTACCATCATGGAAATGCAGCCGCTCTTGCTGCAGAGGGATGAGT
>JAFGLP010000013.1 GCA_016927965.1 Dehalococcoidia bacterium | reverse complement strand
TTAAGGCAACATCCATCTGAAACAGTACTCATCCTGTCTGCAGACCATGTCTATAACATGGATTATGGCGCTATGCTGGAATTCCATCGTAATTCAGGGTCTGCGGCAACTATCGGGGTTACGCCAGTACCTATGTCCAGAGCAAATATGTTTGGCATCGTTGAAACCGATAGTGTTTCAAGAATCAGAAGTTTTATTGAGAAGCCTTCGATACACAGTGGCAACCTCGCATCCATGGGCATCTACGTATTTAACAAGGATATACTGCTCAGGTGCTTGGAGAGGGATGCGTCTGAAAAGGACTCTGCCCACGATTTCGGTTATTCTATCTTGCCCCATTTAATCAACGATTATAAGGTTTCAGCATACCGGTATTCAGGGTACTGGCAGGATATCGGCACCCCCGGGGCATGCTTCGCAGCAAACCTGGAGTATATCAACGGTTCACCTTTGAAGCACAACAGTGGCGATTGGCCGATACTGACAGCGCTACTTGAAAATCATGGCATGCGGACATATGGCTTGGATAACGCGTCAAACAGCATTATAGGTACAGGCTGTGTGATCAAAGGCAGGGTAGAGAATTCAATACTGTCTCCCGGGGTCTGGGTGGAGGAGCGTGCAGAAGTCAAGGATTCCATACTGCTGCCGAATGTTTTCGTGGGTTATCACAGTATAGTAGACAATGCAATTATCGATGAAGGCTCTCATATTTCAAAGTACAGCTTCATTGGATTTAAAGCTGGCCTGACTGATATCAATAGCCAAATCACGATTCTGGGTAGGGACGTGATCGTGCCTCCATATACTGCTGTACTGCAAAATATGAGGATACCGCCATATTCCACTATCGAGAATAATAGGGCAAAGCTGATATTAGATAAGATTTCTGCGCTAACGCATCTATTTCGTGATGAAGCTTATTCACAGCTATCGTTATGCAGTTAATCAGGAGGTATACCAATGGCAAGATCAGGGAAATACGGGGAGATAAATATTAAGGGCATCGGTACGGATGAGCCGGTCTTCATTCTGCGCGCCCAGGATAAGCTAGCAGCTACTATTATAGCGATGTACCGTCTGCTGGTTATATCCCATGGGAGTGGTATAGCAGAATCGGTAAGTAAGGAAATTGAAAAATTTAATTCCTGGCATGGCAAAAGAAAATTGCCTGATTAAAATGAACCTCAGTATGCCGGGTAGGTAATTAATTGAATTACGTTGAAAGGATATTATGATAATCGGTAAACATATAGCGATGCTGGTCGGTGAGGGTTTTGAGGATGTTGAGTTAAATGAACCATTACGGTCGGTCACCAAGAACGAAGGCATGGTGATATTGATTGGCACTAAGGCGGGACAGATTTTAACCGGGAAAAGGGGCATCATGAAAGTAACCATTGATCTGGAAGCGGGAAAAGCAAGAGCAGCAGATTACGATGGGGTAATCATTCCGGGCGGATATTCCCCGGATAGGCTGCGCACGGATGCTAATGTTGTCGGCTTTGTTAAAGACGCATACCTGAAAAACAAGATCATTGCTGCTATTTGCCATGGACCACAGCTTCTGATTTCTGCAGATATTGTGCGGGGCAAACGACTTACGTCGTGGCCCTCTATCAGAGTTGATCTGGAAAACGCAGGAGCTATCTGGCTGGACAAAAGGGTAGTCAGGGATGGCAACCTGATTACATCACGCAAACCGGCCGACCTTCCCTATTTCAACAAGGCTATCATCGAAGCTCTCCAAAAGCCTAGCGAGGGACAAAAGATTGTTTTTACTTATTGCTGAACTCAATTTAATCAGACTACCAGGAAGTGTAAAGATACTTTGAAGATAAGGAGGTGAACTTTATGGCGATAGAAAAATGGACGCCGCGGTGGGGATTGATGCGCTGGAATCCAGCCAGAGAGCTGGAGGAGATGGACAGGTACTTGGGGGATATGCTTGGCGATACGTTCTGGCCTTCACTACGGATGCGTACCCCGGAAATAAAAGCCTGGATGCCGGCACTCGACGTTTTTGAACGTGATGACAAATTTGTGGTAAAGGCTGAGATCCCCGGTATGGATGAGGAAAATATCAACGTCTCGGTAGAAGGCAATTCACTGGTTATCAAGGGGCAAAAGGATACTGAAAAAGAGGTCAAGGATGAGGATTATTATCATTGTGAGCGCTCTTATGGCAGCTTTTACAGATCCGTGCCTCTTCCCTCTACGGTAGATAAGGATAAAATCCAGGCGGATTATGATAACGGCATCCTCGAGGTAACCTTCCCCAAATCCGCTGAGGTCAAACCTAAAAAAGTTAAGGTAACGGCCTCATCGAAGAAAGCAAGATCGGTCAAGGCAAAGGGAGCCAAATAAACATTAAAAAAAACACTTCCTGGTAGCAAATATAGATACTGCGCAAGCAGCAAGCCCTGGTAGAAAAATAAACGGGGGTAATCATATGGAGGACAAGTTGGATCATGAATTTAAAGAGCTGTTTACAGCTGGTACTGGTAGCAAATCTATGCCTGATTACGAAAACGAGCAAACCTTGAATATATTTGGCCATGGTTTCACTATCTCCGATCTCAAAGGTATTGCTTCCTTCGTGGCCAAACTGCAACTTTCGGTAGCCGAGATCTTGGAAAGGAGCGAGTTGCCACAGGGCAGTATATTCATAATGAAAATCATGGACGATGAAGTTCAAGTTTCGTTCGGTGGATTATCGAAGAAATAACATCGGGAAATACAATGTCTGCTGGTAAAGGCATGCTGTCTTAACAGGTAATTTATTGAGTAAGGAGAAACGAATGCAAAGAAGCATTCTGATTCTAATCATAATACTAACCTCATTTTTAAGTCCGTTTATTATGGTTACCCCGTCTAATGCTGCGGTATCCGTAAATCCCCTGCAGGGCAATGTAGGATCAGTTTCCTATGTAAGCGGTCTTACAGATAATACAACTTACGTGATCAGATGGGATGGGCAAACTCTGGGGTCGGGGACTGTGCCCATGGGGGGGTCGGTTAGCTTTAGTGTGCCGGTCTCGCCACGAGGGCAGCACAGCTTAACGGTAGAAAATCCAGCTTCTACCGTAGTCTTATCGGTTTTATTTCTTGTACGCCCCTTTATTGAAGTATTACCGATCTCCGGTACCGCGGATAGCCTGATCACGGTGATTGGCAGGGGTTTTGCTGCGCTGGAAAGCAATATTCGCTTAACATACGATACGGATATTGTTGCAAGGAATATCACTGCTGACCCTGTGGGCTCATTTACTGCACAGTTTGCAGTTCCGGTATCGGCGCGGGGAAATCATTTGATTACCGCATTTGGAAATATTACCCCATTGGGAGAAGTTGCAGTCCTGTCCTTTATGATGTACCCCAGTATTAAAATCAGCCCTTCAACGGGTTGTGTTGGAACCCTGGTGGAAGCTATGGGCAGCGGTTTTGCAATAGGTGAGACTGGTATCCGAATTACATTCGACGGGCAGACAGTAAAATCTGGAATTACCGCCGATTCTAGAGGGTCTTGGAGCGTTAACCTTGTTATACCCGAAGCAAGTAAAGGTTTGCATAGCCTGGATGCCAGCGGGAACAGCACATACTGGAACCTGGTTCCCGATATCCAGTTCGCAGTAATGGCCAGCGCTTTTATCAATCCGTCCTCTGGATATGTAGGGGACAGCATTCAGGTCATCGGCAAAGGTTTTGCCAGGCGCGAAACGAATATCACCATCACTTATGATGATATTATTCTCAAACGTGGTATTCAGGCAGACGATGCAGGTAACTGGGTAACCACGTTAAATATACCCGCCAGCGTCAAAGGGCAACATTACCTGGGTGCGTATGGTGATGTGACCACATCACTGAATTGCGCTATGACTATTCTCACCGTACAGTCGAAAATCGTCCTCAGCCCGAAAGAAGGCAACGTGGGTAATAATATTACTGTCACTGGAACGGGATTCTCTCCTCAGCAGCGTCTTTCGCTCGAATATGGTGGGGACAGGCTTAATATAACCGATCTAACGGATTCCAGTGGCAATTTTTTCCTAAGCTTCGGGGCTCCCCGTGGTAAGCACGGTCCTATTAATATCGTAGTCTCTGATAGCGGAGGCGCCATAGCATCAGATGTTTTCAGTATGGAGATAATTCCACCTCCCGTTCCAAAATTGATCTCACCTGCCAACAATATGAGAATAGGTTTTGTAGGAAGTTCCCCTGTTACATTTCTCTGGGGGAGCGTTGCTGATCCGAGCGGTATCTACTATACACTTGAAATCAGCGAGACACCCGGCTTCAATAAAACCATTTTTAAAATAGACAATCTGACCACTACACAGTATTCCATAGGCCAGGATCAAGCCCTGCCTTACGGTGAATACTACTGGCGTGTTAGAGCGATTGACGGAGCGAATAATATCGGGGACTGGTCAGATACTTCATTGCTAAAAGTATCTTATATGTCTCTCGAGGCTTTTCTTATTCTGGTTTTGGTACTAATTATTATCATCGTCCTGGCTATTGTGTTACCGCTTGCTCTGGGGCGTGGTAAGAAAAAAGTAAGCTTGCCTAACAGCTAGATATGCTCTCGCGCCGGCTATAGTGTTGATCGCCGTGATAACATTACACATACGAGCTTATGATTTTAAACTATAAGGAGACCACTGAAAAAGAGGTGCAGGATTCATCCTGCCAGGGGTCTGGGGGTGTCCCCCAGATTCAACTTCCCTCCAGGGTTGGGGGATACAGGGGGTTGAAAATGAGTATTTCAGCATTCTCATAAGGAAGCTGAATTATGATTGGCAGGTAAATGTCGGTAGAATAATTAAAAACAGCCAGATTACTCTCTTGTATTGTGTTTTAAGTGATATGATTTGTTATGAAGGCGAGATAGACCGATACTCTCTTGGTTTAATTAGACCGCTAC
>JAFGLP010000089.1 GCA_016927965.1 Dehalococcoidia bacterium | reverse complement strand
TTTAAACGTGTTGATTTAAATTTTGCTGAATTCACAAAAAAGCTGGTCGGGCAAAGATGCCTGGTCCGCACATATTACTACAATGTATTACAGGAACCCATTCAAAGAACTGACGGCACAAGGGAACAGCAGGATTTCCTGGAGACACTCAGAAAAACTCCCTACCTGGAACTGAGGCTTGGTACTACCAAGCTGTCACAGGGCATACCGGTGGAGAGAGGCATAGATGTGATGCTGGCTACCGATTTGCAGTATTTCGCCTCAAACAATTCATACGATATTGCCATCTTGGTCAGCGGAGATTCCGACTTCGGATACACTCTGCAGGTGGTTAAAAATATGGGAAAGCAGGTAGAAGTCGCTTATTTTGAAAACGCTACTTCCAGAGACCTCCTGAACTCCGCCGATTTTCTGCATCAGCTTGACAGGAAATACTTTACCGGCCTGTGGACGGGCACACAGCGACCATATCCATCCAGGCGCAAGAAGCCGCGCCACAGGCAGCAGGCGCCATCAACAGTCAATCATATCAGCGTTCGCGGTGAGGATACTCTACCCCAGCTTGATTCACATCTAAACATGGAAATTCCATTTTCGCCTGATGAATAGAAACCTCCTGTCCGAGCATATCCATTACCTTGTTCTGCCCGTTGCCGGATAACACGGCATAAACCGGCCGCCTGGTTGCATTAAAATACAGCATGCCCTTTATGCTGGACCATGTGATGATCTGCATGGTCAACAGAGTAATTTTCATATCTCCGAGTTTGATAGCTGCCTCAATTACAGGTATCTCCTTTTTCATTTGTCCCTGACCATTATGCATAGCGCTTTCCAGCCCGGCCGGGAAAATACGAATGCGGCCAGCGGGAGCAAAACCATAATCGGACGCATCTGAAAAATACCGCGCAGGTAACCTTCGATCAGCAGATCTTCTTCAAAAGCAGGATGCAGCTCAAGCCTGGTGGAAAACCGGCTGTTCAAGAAAAGGATAAGGGGCAGCAGGAGGCCTATCATCATCCCCGAGTAATAATCATCACCCAGGCTGATTATTATATCGGATTCGACATCACGGACTTTTATTCCAGCAGCCAGACCACTGTACAAAAGCTTTATTTTGTCCCACAAGCCACTTATCTGGACCACACGAAATAAACGTGAGGAAACAGGGATACTTTTTCGTTGGCTTTCTGTAATGCGGTTTTTTCGGGTGCCTGGCTTTTGTTTTTTTAATTCCCAATAAAAAAGATGGAAAATAAAATGTACCTTTAGACTGAGATCAGCGCGCCCGCGGAATACAGCCGTTGTTTCAACATAGACAGGCGACACCAGTATCAGGATTATGAGCGAGAGGATGAGTAAGCAGACTATAAGAAGCGCCAAGGTCTTTTATTCCTTTTTCTTGTCACCCCATTTTTCAGCTATTTTCTCCATGACATCCGGCACCTTCTCACCGAGCTTTTCGATAGCAGCAGCCACACTGCTTTTAATAGGTTCAATCCTGACCCCATCCTTATCAACGACAATAATAGCAATAGGCTTCATACCACCACCACCGCCAGCTCCACTGCCGGGCTGCGCAGCAGAATCGGTTTTGCCTGAACCGCCTGCACCAAATCCAAAGCCCATACTGAGCAAGGGGATCAAGGTGGTATCACCTACTGTTATGGGCTCTCCCACAACTGTTTTATTGTTCAATACCTTCTCAATTTGACTTAAAGTAGTCTTAACCATGTTTTCAATATCTTCCATTGCTGACCTCCCTGTTTATGCGTTAAGTAATTCCTCCGTATTATTAAGCCCACTTTACAGCGGGGATCCCTGCTGTAAAAAATGCCAGTCCTCTATTTAGTTGCATTATATATCTCCAGGCTGCCGATATCTATCCATGCTTGTTTGAATGGATAAGTCAGTACTTCGTCTTTGCCAATTAGATACTTAATAAAACTGCCGAGATTGTCCCGCATCACCCCCCTGCAAAATTCCTCAATTAATGGAAATACTTTAGACGGGACTATCCAGCAGGCAGTGGCAACGAGGCTGAATTGGGGGTTGGCCGGCTTTTCTTCCAGTTCAACGATACGTTTCCCGTCCAGTTCGACAACACCATATTGTGTTGCTTTAGAGGGATGGCCGACGTCATAAACTGCAACAAGAGTATTTTTCCCGTTAAAAGCAGAAATAAATTCATTCAAATCAAATTCAAAGTAGTTATCGCTGCCGAACAGCATCAGGTCTTCCTTGATTCCCATGTTTTTAATCCAGTAATTAAGCGCTCCCACAGCGCCAAGCATCTCTTTTTCAGAATAGACCTCCTCCACACAGATCGTTATCTCCCTGTTTTGCTGTTTCCGCCATGCCAGGAAATCCGCTGCGAACTTTTTATTTACATTTACCAGAATTTTAATATCGCGTGGGATCTTATCTACAATATGGTTTATCATAGGCTTGCCCCTGTAAGGCAATAACGCTTTGGCATGGTTTAAAGTCAAAGGATACATCCTTGTCCCAAAACCGCTGGCAAGTATTAAACACTTCATAACACTGGTCCCCCAATTAGTCTCCTGCACCTGAGGAAAAAGTTTACGCCTGCCTGAAGGTTATGGCAATAGCTACCGATGGTATTTGTAACAGGTGTTAAGATAAAAATACAATATGTTTATGAAACGAAGGCCAACCAGGCAGCTCACCATAATAGGCCAGCAGCATATTGTACTGCAGGGACAAAACGTAAATTACATCCTGAAACAGAGTGCCCTCATCAAAGGGATCAGGCTGGAGATACATAATGATACAGGGCTAATTGTGGTCGTCCCAGCAAGATACAGGCCTGAACAAATCAATAATATGCTGGGTAAAAAAGCGGACTGGATACTCCGGCACCTGCCAGTCACAAAACCAATGCAAGTACCGCTTTTCCGGAAAGAAATCGATCACGGGGAAAAGATTCGGTACATGGATAGTGTTATTGAGGTACACATAAGCAGAGATGGACATAAAAGACCAGTAGCCTTTCTCAAAGGAAACAAGCTGATCATCTCCGGCAGCGCTGAAATAAACAGCCGGGCTAGAGTGCTGGAAAACTGGTACAGGCAGCAGGCAGCCCGTGTCTTCAAGGAAAAGGCCGACAGGTTCAAGATCGAAATGGGACTGGACTATAACAATATCGTGATACGCGGACAGAGGAAACGCTGGGCAAGCGCCTCTCATCAGGGCAACCTGTCGATAAACTGGAAGCTTCTGCTGGCCCCCGAAGAAGTAGTGGACTACGTAATAATGCATGAACTGGCCCACTTCAAGCACATGGACCATTCCAGGAGGTTCTGGGATTATCTATCTGACTTCTGTCCAAACTGGCGGGAGCACAGGAAATGGCTGGGCAAGCATGAGGATGAGCTTAAAACAGCTTCGACTTTTTCGCGATGACCCGTATTTTTGACATACAGTCTCAATGAGAGTTAACATATATCTTTGTTGCACGTTACACATTGAGAAGTGAATAAATATATGCCGCAGAAATCTTCCCTTAATAACAGGCCGCTTGAAATCAGATGGCATGGACGTGGCGGACAGGGGGCGATAACAGCAGCCAAGATTATAGCGCAGGCTGCTTATCTTAAGGGCTACCGGGGCATAACGGCAGCTCCTTCGTTCGGGGCAGAACGGCGTGGAGCGCCTGTCAGCGCCTCCACCAGAATAGCCAGCGAACCGATCCTGGTAGTCTCGCAAGTTGAAAATCCTGACATAGTGGTAGTACTTGACCACACCTTGCTAAAATATCCCGATGTGACGCAGGGGCTACAGAAAAACGGCTGGCTGATTGTGAATTCTCCCCTTTCTCCCAAGGAACTGAACATTCAGGGCGAATTTAACGTCGCTACAGCAGACGCCACCAAAATCTGCCAGGACCTGGGGCTTATAGTGGCAGGACTCGTCATTGTCAATACTGCAATCCTGGGTGCCCTGCTACGTGCTACAAAGATAGTAGAAATGCCCGCTCTCGAGAAAGTACTTCGCGAGAGATTTTCCAAGGGCAACGTCGACATCAACCTGGCCGCTATCAACAAGACATACGAGATAACTAAACTGGCTAAATAGGTATTGATAAATGGGAACAAGGGATTGTAATCATATATGCGACGTATCATCACCCGGCATCGGAGAAGCAGGACGGACCGGCGAATGGCGCACTCACCTGCCGGTAATCGATACAAGTAGATGCACAGCATCCAAACTTAATAAACCCACCTGCTTCTTATGCTGGCTGTATTGCCCGGAGGCAGTCATCACCAAGACAATCCCCCCGACGGTGGACCTTGAATACTGCAAAGGCTGCGGCATCTGCGCCGAGGTCTGCCCGGTCCAGGCCATTACCATGATATACGAAGAGAAAAACGCGGTTTAATAGATTATGGCAATACAAAGAAAAGATAATATGCGCATAATGGACGGAAACCAGGCTGCTGCTTACGCAGCCAGTTTAAGCCGCATCCAGGTAGTATCAGCCTACCCCATAACTCCGCAAACGCCGTTGACCGAACAGCTTTCACAATATGTCGAGAAAGGTGAGCTTCAGGCAGAATATGTTGCCGTAGAAAGCGAACACAGCGCCATGGCAGTCTGCACATCAGCTTCAATGGTAGGGGCCAGGGCCTTTACTGCCACCAGCTCTCACGGACTGGCCTACATGCATGAAATGCTGCACTGGGCAGCGGGCGCACGCCTTCCCATCGTTCTGGCCTGCGTAAACCGTGCACTGGGCGCACCCTGGAATGTACTGAATGACCAGCAGGACTCGATATCCCAGCGCGATACCGGCTGGATCCAGATATACTGCCGTAATAATCAAGAAATCCTGGATACTATTATCCAGGCTTACCGTATAGCCGAACAGATATACGTGCCCGTCATGGTCTGCTACGACGGCTACGTACTTTCACATACAGAGATGCCGGTTGACGTCCCATCACAAGAAAACGTGGATAAGTATTTGCCTGCATACAAGCCTCACACCATCCTGGATCCTGCCAATCCCAAGAATTACAACCTGGTAACCTTTGCCAACCCGAGGGTTGGGGTAGATGGCAAACTGTGTCACGGCTACATGGAACTCAGGTTCCTGCTGCAGGAAGCCTTACAGAAATCCAGGGAAACCATATTAAAAGCCGGCAGCGAGTTTAAGCAAATATTCGGCAGGGACTATTCCAACCTATTCTGGGAAGACCGCAACGAGGACGCAGAGATAACTATAGTTGCCATGGGAAGCCTTGCCATGGAAGCGATTGTAGCTGCGGATATGCTGCGGGAAGAAGGCATCCGGGCCGGCGTGCTAGGCCTGAGGGTGTTCCGCCCCTTCCCCAAATCTGACGTGGTACAGGCTTTACGCAAGTCCAAGCTTATCGTGGTCTTCGATAAAAACGTCAGCTATGGTTCGGAAGGTGCGACTTGTTCGGAAATCAAGTCCGCCCTTTACGGCACTTATATAAATGCAGCCATCCGGAATTTTATCGTGGGACTGGGCGGACGCGATGTAAAAGCCCGCGAACTTGCCGATGCCACTAAAAAAGCTATATCATCCTTAAAAGAGACAGTTATCAACCCGGACTACCCGGAGTGGATCTGCCAGATATAGCGGAGAAACCAGATTGAAATCCAACGCAGTAAATTTAATTGAAGAGGAATGGATCCTTCCGGGCAACAGGACCTGCCCCGGATGCGCACTATCGCTGGCCTACCGGCATATCCTGAAGGCCCTGGAGGGCAAATGCATAGTGACCGTACCTGCCAGTTGCGCCACGGTCATGCACGGCATGTACCCTATAACCGCGGTCAATGTGCCATGCGTCAATACACCCTTTGCATCCACTGGGGCCTCGGCTACCGGTCTGGTAGCAGGGTTGAAAGCACTGGGGAAGAAAGATATAACCGTGGTGGCTTTTGCAGGGGACGGCGGTACGCACGATATCGGTATACAATCTTTGAGCGGCGCCGCTGAAAGACAGATGGACTTCATGTACATCTGCTACGATAACGAAGGCTATATGAATACCGGCAACCAGCGTTCCGGCTCGACGCCGCTGGGAGCAGTATCAGGGACCACTCCGGTGCTGGGTAAACAGCAATACCAGAAAGACATGACAGCCATTATGGAAGCGCACGGACTCCCGTATGTAGCTACTTGCTCAGCCTCTTACCCGCTCGACCTCTATGAAAAAGTTAAAAAAGCACGTACCATCGACGGAACCCGGTTTATTCATGTGCATACGCCGTGTCCGCCGGGGTGGATTTTCCCCTTCAGTGATACGATCAAGTTCGGCGAAATGGCTGTTGAGACAGGCTTGGTTGTGCTGTACGAAATAGAGGACGGGATATTCCGCCTCACTTCGGCCAGTGAAGCGATCGCCCGCAAAGGCGGTACACTTCAGCCGGTACGTGAGTATTTCATATCGCAGGGCAGGTTCAAGACCATTACCGAAGAACAGATAGATGAGCTTCAGGAATGGGTCAACGCCCGCTGGAAGCAATGCCTGCACAGGGCTACCAATCTTTAAGTTCCATTTTAACTTGAAGGCATGAATTTAGGTATCGCCGGAAAAACAGCACTGGTTTCAGCAGCCAGCCGCGGCATCGGCAAGGCCATAGCCGTCGGTATGGCCAAAGAAGGCGCCAACCTGGTGATTTGCGCCCGCAATGAAGACGGCCTCAGGAAAACCGCCAAAGAGATCGAATCATCTTATGCCGTTAAAATACTCCCGATTATCGCAGACCTGACAAAGGGCAGTGAAGTTAAAAGCCTTATCCAGGAAACGGTCGACCATTTTGGGTGGATCGATATACTGGTTACTAATGCAGGAGGCCCCCCCAGTGGCCCTTCACTCAACTTCAGCGACCAGGACTGGGAACATGCTATGATTTTAAACCTGCTGAGCACCGTCAGGCTCTGCCGCGAGGTGATACCAATCATGCAAAGGCAGGGTTGGGGCAGGATAATTAATATGGTTTCAGTAGCCGCCAAGCAGCCCCTCGAGAACATGATATTGTCTAATTCCATAAGGGCGGCAGTCCTCGGGCTCGCCAAAACCCTGTCCCAGGAAGTGGCTAAAGAGAACATCCTCATTAACAGCATCTGCCCCGGATGGATACTCACCGACCGCCTGGTTTCCATCGTCAAGACCAGGGCGGAAAGCAAAGAAAAAAGCTATGAGGACGAGCTTGCCAGCATCACCGCAGGCATACCCATACAACGCTGCGGCACGCCTGAAGAGGTGGCCAACCTGGCCATCTTCCTCGCTTCAGAGCGCGCCAGCTATATCACAGGCACTACGATCCAGATCGACGGCGGACTAATTAAAGGACTCCTTTAGCGCCACTAGGATTGTTTCACAGCTTGACAATCAATACTCTTCTTGTTAGACTGCATGCAAATATCTTGTGTGCAAATTATATGTCTGGTTGGCGATTGAGGTGACACATGGCTGATCCTATTTACGAGAAATTAGCAGGCGCCCTTAACATGAGAGGCACAGCTTTGCCCGCCGTAATCTGCAGCGAGTTCTTCGACTTTATCAGCTGCGCTTACACTCCTCAAGACGCTGCCATTTATGTGGCCATGCCCCTCGGTCCTTCCACTTTGCAGGAGATCGCTGAAAACCTGACCGTCGCTGATCTTGAGAAGCTTGCCCGTAACCTTGGAAGCATGGAGGACCGGGGATTAGTCCATATAATAGAAGAGGGAGGAGTGAAGCTTTACGAGGGCCTTCCCCTCATACCAGGAACGGTTGAATTCAATATGATGCGCGGGATCGTGGACGAATGGAATAAGAACTTCACAGTCAAGTTGAAATCCTATCAGAAAGCTGTGGGCAGAATGTTTTCTTCTGAGAAGCCCCCTGAGCTACAAAAATATGCGCCGGGGAAAACGGTACCCGTCAACAGGGATCTGGATCCCAGGACTACAGTAGTCCCTTACGAAGAGATGAAGGAGCTAATCATGCGAACGGAATACATCTCCGCAGGTACCTGCGTCTGCAGGCATGAGGGCGCTTTGCTGGATAAGCCCTGCACAAAGCCGGTAAACAACTGCATGCTGCTGGGAGATTCCGCCAGGTTCTCCGTAAACAAAAGCTTTGCCAGAAAATTGACCAAAGAAGAGGCAATAAAGCTTATAGATGAGGCCGATGCCGCCGGGCTGGTCCATACCTACGCTTATACAACAGGCGATTATTTTAAACCTCTTTGCAACTGCTGTAGCTGCCATTGTGGGATCATGAGAAGCATCAGAAAAAGCCCGGAACCCGGTAGAATGGTCATTGCCAGATACATAGTAGAAGTAAACAGCGATGATTGCACAGGCTGTGAAGCATGTATTCCCAGGTGCCAGATGGAAGCGCTTAAAATGGTTGACGGAGTTGTTGCCAGGGATGAAAAACGCTGCATCGGATGTGGGCTTTGTATATCTGTCTGCCCCACAGAAGCACTTACGCTGAAACCTCTGCCCGCCAGTAAAATACCACTTACAGCCTGACATTTATCGGATTAAACAGGAGAAGATATATGGTAGATGCAGCCTACGAGAAGCTGGCTGGGGCCCTGAATGCACGCGGTATGCTGATGCCGTCAGTAAAATGTGAAGAGTTTTACAATCTTGTCAGTTTTCTATTCACACAGGAAGAGGCCGTAATCTTCACCGCCATACCTATCGGACTGGCCCATCTGCATGAGATAGCTGAAAACCTGAACACTTCTGATTTACAAAAATTGGAAGGCCAGTTGGAAACAATGGCTGATAAGGGACTTATTCATATACGTGAAAGAGATGGGGGGAAAGTATACGAAGCCTTGCCTTTTGCGCCAGGTATCATGGAGTATCAGATGATGAGCGGCATACCTGATGAGCGGCACATGAAAATAGCTACACTGATGAGGGACTACACCAGAACACTAAATA
>JAFGLP010000088.1 GCA_016927965.1 Dehalococcoidia bacterium | reverse complement strand
CCGGTCTCCCGGCCGCCGGTGAGCTCTTACCTCACCATTTCACCCTTACTCTCCTATAACGGAGGGCGGTATGTTTCTGTTGCACTTTCCGTAGGGTCACCCCTCCTGGGAGTTACCCAGCACCCTGCCTGGTGGAGTTCGGACTTTCCTCTATGGCAAAAACCACAGCGGTCACCCGTCCTGCTTGGCTTGATTACTCTACAACTTGTGTGATGGGCGGTCAAATATGCTAACTGAGATACAGTATACGTCCGCAGTTGCTGCAGGTAACGATGGATTCGCCCCTGACACGCTGCAGTTCGCTGACCGAAAGCATTATCCTGCAGCCCAGGCACCTGCCCTGCTCCACTCTCACCACAGCCTGTCCTTTCCTGCTCTTTATGTTTTCGTATGCCGTGACCAGCTCTTTATCTATAGCAGCCAGCAATTCCAGGCGCTTTTTCTCTAATACAGACAGCTCCTGTGTGGCCTTCATATTCTGATCACTCAATATCGCCTTCTGTTCCTGCCATGTGGTCTCCGCCGCCTTTAAAATATCCTGCAGCTTTTTATTTTCTATTTTGGCTGCATCAATATTTTCCATTAACTCCAGCAACACGTCATCTTTCCTGGCAAGGTTGCCTTTGAGCATCCCGGCTTCCTGCTCATATCCCATCAGCTCCTTGGGATTTTTAATCGTGCCGCCATATAGTTTATCGTTAATATTCTTTATGGCTGCCCTTAGATCTTCAGCTTCGGCATCAAGGTCCTTATACTGTTTCTCACGGTCTTTCTGAGCAGCTACAGCCGTGTCATAATCGGTTTTGGCCTTTTCGTATTCCTCGTTATGATTTAATTGCTGCTCGATGTCACCCAGTTGTATTTTTGTAGCCGTGATGGCAAGATCAATCTGTTGAAGATCGAATACGCGCTTGGCAGAACTCATAGGAGGAAATTCTACGACAGGCCCATTTATATGTCAAAGGAGCACGCCTAACGGGGATAATCCAGCATGATGATCTGCGTGCTTACTGGTATGTTGGTACGCGTCACCACCAGCTTGGGCTGTGCAACAAGCTCTTTTTGTCCAAACTCCTTGAGGAACTTCTCTGGAAAATCCACATCGGCTTTCTCATCGCCCGTCTTATAATGCATCGGCAATACGAAACCCGGATTTAAGTTTCTTACCAGATCGGCTGCAGCGGTAGCCCCTATTGTGGAATGTCCGCCTATCGGGATGAACAGCACATTTATATTGCCCAGTTCTCCGGTAAATTCCGGCGTTAAATTATGGCCCAGGTCGCCCAGGTGACAGAATTTAACGCCTTCCATCTCAATGATATAAATGGTGTTCTTGCCCAGTTTTTGCCCGTTGGTATCATCATGATAAGTTGAGATACCGGTTATATAGGTATCCCTGATTTCATATTCACCAGGACCTTTGATAGCCCGGTATCCCTCCTGCAGCGATTCCAGATAGGCATGCCCGGGATCATTATGACTGACAGTTACAATATCAGCCTGCACTTTGCTCAGTGAATATCCGCTCTCGGGGCCGCAGGGATCGGTTAATATAACCGCTTCCTTTCCTTTGATGCGGAAACAAGAATGTCCAAACCAGGTAATTTCCATACTATGTCCTCTCCATTCAGGCCTAATTACGGCCGGGCTTAAATTTTAACAATAGCAGAGCAAAACAGCAATTTTATGCCGTTTTATTGAATGACAAGGTGATCCTCACAGGTTATGTAAATCCGTACAAAATAATGAAGCCCCACAGACCGGTGAAGCTTCATTAAAAAAGGAGAATACCCTTACATAAAGGTGATTTACAACCAGGCGTGAGATTGACGGTTAATGTCTCTGGTATAGCCTTTTACGGGGATCCCTGCCAACCTCCTGGCAATATTTTTTGAATGTTCGATATTGTGATCACGGTAGATGGCCACTTTCTCGATCACCGGTGACCCTCCGCCGTGCAATGCATCGATAAGTTTATGCCCGCCATACGCCGAGGCCATCATGTCCTGGAACAGCCGGAAGGCACGATGCTGGTGCTCAGCGGGTATATCAGGATTACGCATGATATATTTATTCAGGTAAGGCCCTGTTTTCTCATTATAAAAATCCTCTTCGTGCGGTAACGTAGCCGATAAGCCGCCGGCAATGGCAGCCAGCGACTCATATTCACCGTAGATAGCCTCGCCGGCCAGCATACGGCCTGCATTGACGTAATTGCTGTCAGGGATAAAGGTACCGGAATCAGCCTTGATGCAATTAATACCGGCTGCAATGCCGGCAGCAAAAATGAGGTCGACTACCTGTATCATCTCCGCCAGCTTGTGACGGACATGCTGGGCATTCTGGATACCGTTGTATTCCGCAGCCAGGGCGGTAGCACCGGTGAATATTTCCGATAAGGCCGCTTTGCATCCGCAGTAGCTGTGACGGTGGTAGAGGGCAAACAGCAAAGCGCATTTACCCGCTTTATCAGTTTCACCGCACATAAAAACCCGCTCCCAGGGCACGAAGACTTTATCAAATACCGTTATTGAATGCGATATGCCGGTCGTATTATAGGGCGCTTTCAACTGTTTCCTGGATGGGGGTGAATATGCCCCATTGATGATAGTAACGCCTTCCCAATCAGAAGGAAGTGCAAAAGCCACCGCCCAGTCAGGCTCATCTGCAACCATATTGCGTGTGGGTATGGCGACTATCTCGTCGGCATACGCCGAACAGGAATTATGGGCCTTGGCACCGTTAACGATAATGCCGTCGGCCCTCTTCTCAATCACACGGACATAGAGATCGGGGTCATTTTGCTGTCCGGGACGCCATGGCCTGTTGCCCTTGACGTCTGTCTGCGCACAGACCAGCGATAAATCCTCCTGCTGTACTTTTTTCAGGTAGTTCAGGAAGTTCTTGTTGTAGCTGGTCCCATACTTCTGGTCCGCCTCGTATGCCGTTATGGAAATGGCATTCAGCGCATCCACGCCCATGCAGCGCTGGATGCAGCCCCCGACCTCCTGGCAATACAACCGTGTCATCTTCTGCTTGCTGAGCAAATCCTCCATGCTGTGGTGGATATGGGTAAACCGGTTGATCTTTTCCCCGGTCAGGTGTGATTTTGCTACCCCTATCTCTTTGAAATCCGGTTCCGCTGCAAAATCATAGGTTGCAGCCATGACATTGATACCTCCCACGATGGTGGGATCAAAGCGGTCGACTATTTTCCCGCGCTGATATACATTGGGCTTAAGCTTGGCCATCCTGTCCCTGTACATATCACCGGTAATCATGCCTGTTCCTCCATTTATTTATATTTAATTTAATACT
>JAFGLP010000087.1 GCA_016927965.1 Dehalococcoidia bacterium | reverse complement strand
GGCATGGTCTCCAGTATGCCGGTGATCAGCCTCTGTTGCGCTGCCAGGTTCTCGGCGGCTTTTTTATGCTGTCTGAGGTCCGACGCTGAAACAACCGACCCTGCCGTTGCCCCACCGGGCAGCCGGATGGTCGAGGTGGAGACGAGGACGGGTATGGGCGTACCGTCTTTGGACAGGTATGTCAGCTCCAGCGGGCCGGTCTTTCCATTGCCGTTGTTATCCAGCAGTTCCTCCGCTCTATGCCTGTCCTCCATCAGCGAATAGAAGGGCTGGCCGACGATATTTTTCTCGGTGCTGCCAAGCAGGGAACAGGTAGCGCGGTTGGCAAAGACCACTCTGGCCTCATTGTCTACCAGCATCAGGGAATCGCCCATGGTGATCAATATCTCGTCGGAGGCCAGCACTGGCGTGATGCGCATCAGGCCGTAGCGCGAGGTGGCTATCACGATGCCGATAACCCAGATCATGGCCACCACGTCGCCTACCTGGGGAAGGTGTTCCATCCCACCATATTGGATTAGTGTGGTTAGCGTAGCGACTATTATTACAGTCGCTGCCCCCGTGATGAACAGCAATAATGCCTGTTTTCTCTGTCTGGGCGTATCAGCCCTGCGCGCCATCTCCAGTAAAAGCAGGCCGCAGGCACTGTAAAGAGAGATCATATAAAAGACGAAAAGGATTAAAAATGGTGTGGCCGCCCGTGTTATGCCTACCCCCCACACCTCGTTGGTAATTCCGTTAAGTAAATATCCAGACCATTGCAGGAAAAGGAACAGCAGGGGGAAGGTGATGGAGGCGGCGATGAATATCTTGTTTTTAAGCAGCTTTTCTCTGTTGGAGAGCGCCAGGTAAAACCAGAGGGCGAATACCGGCCCGGTGTAGCTGCCAAAGGCTGCCAGGTTTACCAGTGCCATGGCGTCCTGTATGCTGGTGGCGAGATTGAGCAGGCCGAAGGAGAGGCTGATAATGGCCAGGGAGGAGATCAGCAGGGCGCAGAGGTGGTTCACGTAGGAAGCCGACCGCCTGCTTACTACATAAATGACCAGCAGTACATAAGCCGTGAAGCTGGCGAAATGCAATATGGCTATAAAATTCATATTCAATTTATCAGAGTAGATAGCCCCTTTGTAGAAGCTTACCCGCAGCGGCATGATACGGCAATGCCCTTGAGGCGTAAAAAAGTGAGCCGTTTGGACAAAAATGTTGCACTGCGAATGTGTTGCATCACGAGCAGATTAAATACAAATAAGGTGCCCGTTTTGGGCAAAAAGGACATCCCGTCGTTGCAAAAATAGAACAAGTGAGCTATATTATCAATCATGGTGGAGCTGTTGAAATTCGCCCTGGAGAAAGAAAGGTTCGATGCGGCGGCTTATGCCATCGTATACGGCCTGGTCAAAGTTAAGCAAGATGGTAAAAAAACAGGAAAAAAAGACGGTAAAAAGGGGATTTTACGGTCCCGCCCTCGATGAGACCGCCGGGCTTACCCTGGAGGAAGCGGGTGGGGTGGATGGCCTCGACCAGGAGATCGCCGTATTGAGGCTGCAGCTGCGCGACATCATCAGAAAAGAACCGGACATGTACGAACTGCACCTGAAGACGGCCAATACCATAGCCAACCTGGTCAAAATCCGCTACTCGATCTCCAAAGAGCAGAAAAAGTGCCTCAAGGAGGCCATCACCAGAGTCTTTACCGAGCTAGCTATACCGCTGGGGGTCAAGGCCTTCATCAAATAGGCATGCAAAACCGGATGACAAATAATTATTAAACTCTAAGCTCTAAACAAATTCAAAATACTAAATTCAAAAGCTTTGAGCCTTGGGTTTTGAACTTGTTCAGGATTTAGTATTTAGAGCTCAGTGTTTTCCTTATTAGTTGTTTGCAATTAGGATTTTTATTAAGCATGCATTTACGCCCTTATCAGCTTAAAATCGCCCGTGCTGTGCTGGGAAGCATACAGGGAAACCTCGGGCTGACTTATTCCGTGGAAATCGCCCGCCAGGGCGGAAAAAACGAGCTTTCAGCACATATCGAGGTCCTGCTGCTCACACTTTTTATGGCTGCAGGGGGCAGTGCCATCAAGTGCTCGCCCACTTTTAAACCACAGACCGTTATTTCCATGTCGCGCCTTAAGCAGCGGCTGGATGATTTCGGTTTCGGCGGCGCCTGGATGTCGGAGATGGGCTACATCATCCGGATGGGAGCGGCACGACAGGTGTTTTTATCGGCGGAGGAATCATCCTCGGTGGTCGGGCACACCGCCGATATATTGCTGGAGATCGATGAATCGCAGGATGTCAGCAAGGAGAAATATACCAAGGAGTTCCGCCCTATGGCATCCTCCACTAACGCCACCACCGTCCATTATGGGACCACCTGGGACGATTCCACCCTGCTGGAAGAGATCAAGCAAAGCAACCTGGAGATGGAGAAAAAGGACGGCGTCAGGAGGCATTTCCGCTTCGACTAGCAGGAGGTGTCCAGATATAACGATAATTACCGTTCCTTCGTCGAAGCTGAGCGCAGCAGGCTGGGCGGCGACCATCCCCTTTTCCTCAGCCAGTATGCCTTGCTGCCGGTACGCACGGGTGGCGGCTTCCTGAACAGGTCACAAATAGGGCAATTGATGGGTTTGCATTCACGGCTGCTGTGCCGGGAATCGCCGGATAAAATATACGTGGCGGGGATTGACCTGGCCGGGGAGGCTGAGCTCACCGAAGAGCTGGAACTGACGGTACGCGGCCGGGATGCCGCAGTGATGACCATAGCTGATGTAAGCTTTCCGCATGCCGGTGCTGTTGTGGACGGCCCTCAGATCAGTGTGGTGGAGCATTACTGCTGGGTGGGGAGGAAGCACCCTGAGCTTTACCGCCTGATGGTTGATATCCTGAGAAATACCTGGGGATGCAGCCGCATCGTGGTGGACTCAACGGGGGTGGGCGAAGCCGTGGCCTCGTTTCTCCGTAGCGCCCTGGGCAGTCGGGTTATCCCGTTCAAGTTCACGCAGGCCTCCAAATCGGCGCTGGGCTTCAATTTCCTGGCTGCCGTCAACTCGGGCAGGTTGAAAATATATGCGGGAGACAGCTCGGACGGTTACCGGGAGCAGATGTTTGAGCTGGAACGGGCCAGGAGCGTCTGCCGCCCCAATCAGACCATCAATTTTTTCGTAGATCCTGCCGAGGGGCACGACGATTACCTGATGAGCCTGGCGCTGTGCGTCGAGGCGGCAGCGCAGCTCAGGCCGAGGAAGGCGGTGGGAAGGTAAGTGACAGATTCACAAAACCAAAATCTATTTTGAATGTTTTATAATACATTGCTGTTTGGAATTTATATATAATAAAATTTGGATTTAAACTCTTGAACTATATTGTTCTTGATGCCATGGGGGTTATCTATAAAGCCTGCGATGATGTGGCGGAACTGCTGTATCCGTTCATTGTGGAGAAAGGCGGCGTGGATGACCCGGACCGTATAATGAAGATTTATATTGATGCCAGCCTGGGAAAAATGACAGCGCCGGAATTCTGGCAGTCGGTGGGCATAAGTCCGGAATTGGAAGATGAATACCTGGAGCGGCATGCGTTGCGGGAAGGGGTGGTCGATTTCCTTAAAGAAATGAGATCCTCCGGTTTGAATGTGTGGTGCCTTTCTAATGATGTTTCCGGGTGGTCGAAGAAGCTGCGCCGCAATTTTTGTATAGAAGGCTGGTTTGAAGGGTTCGTTATAAGTGGAGATGTCGGCCTGCGTAAACCTGATCCTGCCATTTACACAGTACTGTTAAAGGAAATAGGCTGCAGGGCGGACGAAATCATATTGGTGGATGATAACGTGAAGAATGTGGATGCCGCCGCCGGGAAGGGTATTGCGGCTGTTTTGTTTAATTCTTGCGGCCAGTCCAATACCGGCCGGCATAAACAAGTTGTTAATTTCAGGCAGCTGCGGGAAATAATAAGCTAACTGGTTTATCCTCTATCCTTCCTGTCTGAATTGTCGACTTTGAAATTGTATGGTAATCAGGATTAAGGGTTTTATCGCGGTTTGCCCTTATCCCAGCCTGTAATGCACGGTCCACTGGACCCTGCGCATGTAAGGGATTTTCCCGTAGAAGCGTACCCAACCCAGCTTCTTTTCATCCGAGTCGAAATGCGACCACTCGTCGAGCAGCCTTACGCCTGGCGCCCAGGACTCTATTTCGTGACTGTCCCTGACGCCGAATACGAAAGTGGCCCCCCGGCCCAGGTGAAGCCCTCCCTGCATGCGCATGTTCATAGCGCCCTTCAGCCACCCGTTGACAATCGATTCATGGACTACCTCGCAGACCATCTCCGAGCCGGGGAATTCTGCCTTCAATTTAAGTATCAGGTCCCTTACCGAATCCTTTTTCAGGTACATCAGTAGCCCTTCTGCCAGGAACAAGCAGGGCGCACTGCCGTGTTTTTTCAATAAGTCCATCCATTTAAAATCCAGCACGGACGAGGCGATCATGTGATAGCGGTCTGGCCCGCTTACGAGCTTCCTTTTTAGCTCGATCACACCGGGCAGGTCGAGGTCATAAAAATGCACGCTGCCGTTGTCGATGCGCCAGAAGCGCGTATCCAGCCCGCAGCCCAGGTTGACCACAACGCCGTCCGGGTGTGCCCCGAGGAAATCCTGCGTGTATTCATCGAACTGTCTGGCTCTCAGCGTAATGAAGATGACAAGCTTTTTATTGAGCTTGCCGTCAGCCAGTTCCCTGTACATG
>JAFGLP010000086.1 GCA_016927965.1 Dehalococcoidia bacterium | reverse complement strand
TGGAAATCGTGCTGGCCAACAAGCTGTTTTTCCGCGGCATGGGCTGGAACCAGGGCCAGATCGAAGGCAGGCCCCTTTTTGAAATAATCCCTTCCGAGGAATTTGTGGCCCGGATAGCCTCGGCCATGCTGATGGACGCCAGCAGCATTCAGTTCGAATTCCGCTACGATCTGGACAGCAACAGCCGGATACTGGTAGCCAATATATTCCCCATGCCCGCCGAAAATATCCTGCTTATTCTGAACGATGTGACCGACGAAAGGGAGAGACAGGACAGGCTGTACCTGACCGACAGGCTGGCGTCGATAGGCGAGATGGCAGCCGGGGTGGCCCACGAGATCAATAACCCGCTGACCAGTGTAATAGGCCTCTCACAGCTTCTGACAGAACAGGATATGCCAGCGGATACAGCGCAGGATGTGGACACGATTTACAAAGAGGCACTGCGCGCTTCCACGGTCGTCAAGAACCTGCTGACCTTTGCCCGCAAGCGACCCGCCATCAGGCAACAGGCCCAGATACACAAGGTCATTGAGGACGTCCTGCAGTTGCGGGCTTACGAGCACAGGATCAATAATATCTTCATCACCAGGAACTACGCTAAAAACCTGCCGGAGGTGGTCATCGATTACAACCAGATGCAGCAGGTATTTGTTAATATAGTGCTGAACTCCGAATATGAGATGACGCAGGCCCACCGCGGCGGCTCGCTGGTGGTCTCCACCAAGAAGCTGGAAGACTTTATCGTAATCTCTTTCACGGATGACGGACCGGGCATCTCTCCGGAAAAACTCAAGCGCGTATTCGACCCGTTTTTCACCACCAAGGAGGTGGGCAAGGGCACCGGCCTGGGCCTGAGCGTATGCTACGGCATCGTCGCCAATCACGGGGGCAGGATTTATGCCGAGGCTAACCCGGGACAGGGAGCAACTTTCGTTATTGAATTGCCGGTTACGATACCCCCTACAGAGCCCGCCCTGCAGGCGCAAATCCTAAACTTTCTTAAAAATCAGGGAGGGCCATCCACCATCTACACTTCATCGGGGCCGGTAACCAAGGAGATACAGAGCTGATGAACGAACAAATTGAACGCGGCAAGATACTTATCGTGGACGACGAACGGGCTGTCAGGACTGCCATCAACAAGCGTCTGACCAGGGCCGGGCACCGGTGTATTGAAGCAGGAGAAGTCAACGGCCTTATCGAAAAGATCCGGGAAGACCAGCCGCACCTGGTAATCCTGGATATAAAGATGCCCGGCAAACAGGGCAACGAAATCCTGCCCGAAATCATCTCCACATTCCCGGGCACTTCAGTCGTCATGGCCACCGCGGTGGTCGATCCCGGCGTTATCGTGGAGTGCATCAGGAACGGCGCCCAGGACTATATAATGAAGCCGTTCGACCTCGAATATGTGACGCAGATAGTGGACAAGACCCTGCAGAAGAGAAAACTGGAGCAGGACATCAAAAGATTCCAGGAAAGCCTGGAAGCCGAGGTCGAGCACCAGCGAAAGGAGACGCAGAAGCTGTTCCTCAACTCCATCGAGTCGCTGGTCTTTGCACTGGAAGCCAAGGACAAGTACACGGCCGGTCACTCGCGCAGGGTGGCCAGCATCGCAGTAGCCATAGCTGGGGAGATGGGACTGGAGGGAGATGAGATGGACAATATCCGGCTGGGGGCGCTGCTGCATGATACGGGGAAGATAGCGGTGGCACACGACATCATGAACAAGCCCGGGCAGCTCACGGAAGACGAGTACAGGCACGTGATGGCCCATGCCTCCATCGGCGCCGGCATCGTCAAACCAGTGGTCAACCAGCAGATACTGGACATTATCATCCATCACCATGACTTCTATAACGGCAAGGGGTACGATCAAAATATCAGCGGCGACCGGGTACCGCTGGGCGCCAGGATCATTGCGGTGGCCGACAGCTATGACGCCATGACTTCCGACCGGCCATATCGCAGCGCTTTGACCGGGGAGCAGGGGATGAATGAGATTATGAGGTGCTCGGGTACACAATTCGATCCCGCAGTAGCTAGCGCCTTCCAGCGGGTCTACCTTGCAGGCATCATTAAAAGCAAAGGGATACACACCAAAGCAATACACAGGAATACGCAACCGCTTAACCTGACAGACGAACAGGCTGCGGCCATAAGGTCGTAGTTTGTTCATTCAAAAGCAAGACCTTAAACCCGCAATATTTACTATCATTGGCTTATACGCGGCCCAATCCATAAGGCGTAGTTATCCTCTATGCCGGCCCCGGCTTCCACACGCAGCACAGCCATCACCTTTCTACCGGAATAAGCTGAGAGATCGATATCCATGCTTTGCGGAGCGCCGCCATAAACGGCTTTCACGCCGGGCCACCAGGTGATATCCCCGTTTGCCTCCATCAGGCCAAAAAGGAAGGCCACGCTGCTGCTCTCTGACGCCTCGTCAGAAAGTCCAATCATCGAGGAAAAACGTGCATTATTGGGCAGCTCCAGTGGCAGCATATATCCCCCCAGCTGCCACCGTTCCTGCCAGTCCCCAAAGACGCCTTCCATCCAGGCATAGCTCTCCGCCACCGGGACCATCCGGATAACATTGAAGTATGTCTCGCCGTCGGCGGCGACAACCGAGCCCAACCTGACAGCCAGCCCCTTGCTTCGGTCCCCCTGCAACCCAAATTCCGGCCGTCCTGCGCTGCCACGCCAGCTTGCCCTGGAAGCATATTGCTGAAAGTCATAGTTAAACTTAATGCCGAAAGTGGGTATATAGCAGTTGTTTCCTTCATTAGCCTCGGGGACGGCTTTGCCTCCGTCAGCACAGATGGTAATCTTGTTTCCATGATAGTTGAAGTTAGTGAAAGGCTGTGTCTTCTCCTCGCCGGGTTTCAGGCTGCTTACCCAGCTGGTATCACGCCACATGTTGCTCTGGTCATACAGGTAGGTATCATTGGGCCCGGCATCCAGCCCGCCTGTGTTCCTGATGGTGTAATACAGCAGCCCGCTGTTATAGGTAATGTCGGTTATTATGAGATCGGGCATCAGCGTCAGTTTCTCAGACACCTGCACCGTCACCCAAGCGGTCGCCATTCCCCTCTCCCCAACTGCCGTTAATGTATATTTAGTGGTCTTCTGCGGAGAGACCTGCATGGTACCGACGGGCTGCACTTTCCCCACGCCTGAATCAATCGTGATTACTTCAGCATCCGCAACAGCCCACTTCAGGGTAACATTATCTTCAGGTGTAATATTGTCCGAGTCGACCGTGAATTCGTTTATACGCGGCCATTGTCCCTGCGCAGCCTTCGCCGGAGTAATATTTTCAGCCAGCTGCGCAACCGGCTCTACGGTTGCTTCAATACATGAACAAAGCATCAGTACCGCCAGCAACGGCAGCCAGGGTCTGCCTGAAAAACAACAAGGCAATAACATATCTTTAAGTATAGCAGAGTGCAAAAGCAGCATCAGTGCCACTAAATCAAGCTGATCAAAATGTTTTAACCGCACGAACACGAATCCGCCGCTGATTTTCGATCAGGTTCCCAAAGCATATGGCAGCCTTATTATCCCGGGTATCAGCCCACACCTGAAAGACATCTTCGCAGCAGAACTGTTAAAATTAATCACAGGAACAGCAGTATGGCTATACCTTTATTTGAACGCTACCCGGCACTGGAAAAACGCCTGCCCTGGATTTCGCTGGGCAACTGGCCGACCCCGGTGCAAAGGATGGACACGCTTGGCAAAACCATAAATTATCCCAATATATGGGCCAAGCGCGATGACCTTACATCAAGGATTTACGGCGGTAACAAGATACGCAAGCTCGAGTTCCTTCTCGCAGATGCGCTGAAAAAAGGCTGCAAATGGGTAATAACCTACGGGGGTATCGGCACCAACCACGGACTGGCTACCGTCATCCACGGTAAAAACCTCGGATTGAAAACCGCATTGGTACTGGTAAAACAGCCCATGACGGACCATGTTCAGGAGAACCTGCTGCTGGACTGCCATTACGGCGCAGAGTTGCACTACGCACCTACAATGTTAATGGGAGGCTTCCAAACAGTAGGAGTTTATCTCAGGCATGGCAGGGTTTATTTCATCCCGCCGGGAGGTTCATCTACAACAGGCAGCATCGGGTATATCAATGCAGCTTTCGAGCTGAAGAAACAGGTGGACGCCGGGCTCTTGCCCGAGCCGGAATACATCTTCTGTGCGCTGGGCTCCAAGGGGACCATGGCAGGCCTGCTAGCCGGAACCAGGCTGGCCGGGATGAAGACAAAGATCATCGGGGTACGTGTAACAGAACAATGGCTTAGCAAGCCGCACGACGTGGCAGGACTGGCTAACAGCATGATATCAACTCTTCATAAAAAAGACAGTAATGTGCCTTTAATCAAACTATCACCGCAGGATATCAACGTAATACACAACTTTTTCGGCGGCGAGTACGGCAGGGAAACCCCAGAAGGCAGGGCAGCCCTATCGCTGCTTATGGATACGGAAAACATCAGACTGGAACTCACCTACACAGCCAAGACCTTTGCCGCCATGCTGGACTATATCAATAAAAACCCCGGGTTAAAGGACGCGCCGCTGCTCTACTGGCATACATACAGTGCAGTGGATTTCACGAACATCCTGATTAAAGCTGACCATACAAAATTGCCAGACTCACTGCAATGGTGCCTTAAGGATAACCTGATATCCTGTCTGGAATGCCATGACGGCAGCGTCGTCCGGCCGGACAATGAATAAAAGAACCATGTTCTGATTGATTTTTAACACGGTAAAAATTTATCCGTGCAGTTTTTGTAAAGGTTGCAAATATTACCGCTACAGGATTATCACTTATATACACCGGAGCGACCGGCTGCGCGCTATAATTTTTTTTCGCCGGACATATTGACAATTAGTTTATTTATGGTAACATGATTTCTGAATCACCTTTCATGTTTATACGGCGGTCTGACAGCTATGCAGGATGCAGCGGAGATGAAAGATGCAGAGATACGCTAAGGTCAAAGGCTCCGGTATTTATATTCCTGAAAAGCGTATAACCAATGCAGAATTGGGAGAGCAAATCGGCTACGATGTGGAGAGATATCTCGGCAGCAAGGGCATAAAAGTAAGATTTCAGTCCAGTCCTGATGAATCCACTTCGGACATGTCCGTCCAGGCAGCGCAAAATGCACTGGAGAAGGCTAGAATGAAACCGGATGACCTTGACTTCATAATACTTGCCACGGACACCCCTGACTACGTAACTCCACCCACATCGCCTATCATACAACATAAACTGGGCGCTAAAAATTGCGGCGTTTTCGACATCAATGACGCCTGCGCTGATGAGACCATTGCCCTGGCGCTGGGTTCCCAGTTCATTATGCTCGATCCCGAGATAAACAACGTAATGGTAATCGGCACTTACGGCATGACCAAATGGCTGGACTGGGGGCCATATGAAAGCTCCGCATCCAAGGTGCTGGCCACCCTTTTCAGCGATGGCTCAGCCGCCATTATCCTGACAAAATCTGACGAGCCCGGCTACATGGTGAACAAGACGGTCTCCGAGGGTGAGTACTGGGACACCTACGGCATCTATATAGGGACAGCCAATCCGCCTACCATTAAAGCATTAGAGGAGAAAAAACAATACCTGGGCTTTCACGCCAACAGGCACAAGGTGCCCCCCGACTACAATGTCGTCCGCTGGCCTTGCATGATACGCGATACCTGCCGCAAGGGGTCGATCGCCGTGCAGGACCTCAATATGGTGCTGATGAACCAGGTGGAGCTTGATTCAGTTGAACTCACCATGAAGGAGCTTGGCCTGCCTATGAGCAAGACACACTGGATAGCCGACCGTCTCGGCTACGCCGGTTCCGCCTCGGCACTGATGGCCCTGCACGAAGTCATGGAACAGGATAAGCTCCAGAAAGGAGATTACCTGATGCTGTGCACTTCCGGTGCGGGTTTTGTTCTGGCTACATCACTTTTCCGCTGGATTTGATTGACATGCAATTTTCGTTTGTGTTAGTATTCAAACATGACTGCAAAGTCATATTGGTAGAGGAGGTGGACCGTGCCGCAGCTTGATGTCGGCGATGGGATCAAGATCAACTACGAGGTATACGGGCAGGGCGAGCCTGTACTTTTCTTGGGCGGCATAATGATGAACACAATGAGCTGGGCTGCTCATATGCCGCTTTTGTCGCAAAAGTTCCAGCTTATCCTCATGGATTTCCGTGACCAGGGACAGTCATCGAAAATGCATTCCGGCTACTCTATCGATATTCACGTCGGCGATGTCTTAAAGCTGCTGGACGCTCTGTTCATCCCGAAGGTGCACCTGATGGGACTGTCCTACGGCGGTTATGTGGCACTTTTATTTGCACTGGCTCACCAGGACCGTCTGAAGACATTGATGCTGCCAAATACCAACAACTTTATCCCCAATCACCTCAAGGTCATCGGCAAATCATGGGAGGTGGCAGCCTCGCTTAACGACGGGGAGAAGTTCTTCCAGCTTTCCACCCCGGTAATCTACTCCGGCCCATTTTATGAGAAATACATGGAAGTACTTTTGCAAAGGCAGGCCATGTTTAAAGCCCTGCTTACCAAAGAATGGTTCGACGGCTTTGTCCGCCTTTCCCAGAGCATCCAGCAATATAATTTAACGCCGCAACAGCTGCAGACCATCAAGGTGCCCACCCTGCTTATAGGAGCTGATAAGGACATCATTACCCCTGTTGATCTCCAAAACATACTGCATGGCAATATCGCAGACTCCGAGTTCGTCATCATCAAGGACGCGGGGCATGGTGCTTTCCTGGAAAAGATGAATGAGTTTATGACACTTATACTTGGGTTTGTAACCAAGTACTCCTGATTGAGGACTTTATGGGAAGCGGACTTAAAAGCGCAAACTGTCCGACTTCTCAAGTATATAAACAAAAAGGAGGTTGATGAAGAATGCGCAAAGCTCTTTCTGTCTTACTTATACTTGTCATCACAATCGGTATATTCATAGTGAGTTGTGCCCCTGCACAGCCGGCGGCCACAACTTCTCCTGCAACAACTGCACCCAAAGGTCCAACCGGCGAACCCATTAAACTTGGCGCTACCATTTCCCTGGCAGATGTCACAGGAAAACAGGCATCTAACGCTATGAAACTGGCGGCCAAGGAGATAAATGAGGCAGGCGGGGTCATGGGCCGTCCGCTTGAAGTTGTCGTGGTAGACGACGAGGCCAAGGGCGAGAAAGGTGCGGCCGCACTGGATAAACTGGCAACTGTCGACAATGTTTATGCATTTATCGGCGGTATGTCAACCGGTGTACACCTGGGACAGATCCCGGCCTTGAAGAAATACAAAAAGCCCACGGTCACCATAGGCGCTGCCGTTTCCGGCCTGATTGAAACTGCCATGGTCGACCAGGACTGGTATTTCCATCTTCATCCCTGGGACTATCAGCAAGCGCAAAGCTACATTGATGGCTGGAAAGCTATCGGCGCCAAGTATCCGGATATTAAACTGGGTACTTGGTTTATAGCCTACGAAGAAGGTGCTTTCGGTACCGGCTCATTCAAAGGTATCCAGGCTTCCTGGCCTGAACAAGGATGGAATGTTACCGGTGATAAATTTAAGAGCGGCTTACTCGGCGGCGGCGATTATCGTGCCGTCCTGAGGCAGGCCAAAGACAATAACCCTGATGTCTTTTTGTGGGTAGGCTACGAGGCTGATGCTCTCCCCATAGCGGAGCAGGCTAAAGAAGTCAATTTTGCTCCTCCCATTTTCTTGGGCGCACCTCCAGGATGGCCGTCTGATTTCGGCAAATCACCCCTGGCTGAAGGAGTCATGCTCTATGGGATGTGGGCGCCGTCTATTAATGAAATCAGTACCGTAAGTAAGCATTTTTATGACAGCTATGTAAAAGAGTATGGGACGCCTCCCACTACTTACTTCGCCCCGCTTGGATACACCAACGTTTATGTAGTTGCTAATGCTATCAACAAGGCAGGTTCCTTGGACGATATGGCTGTCATCAAAGCGTTAAAAGAAACCAGTTACCCTTCACCTGTCGGAGAGACGCTGACTATCAAGCCCAGCAACACAATTCAAAACCAGGGTTTCACAGCCCAGAAGATACTGCAGTGGCAGAAAGGCACACAGCAGGTCATCTGGCCGTTCGAGTTTTCTAAAGTTGCACCCGCCTATCCTTTCCCTGCCTGGGACAAGCGTTAACCGGTATCTGATAACCCATGCGCCGGGCGCATAAATTGCGCCCGGCTGTTCAAAATAACTATGCAGATAGTCAGCAAACTTCGTGAGCGCAAATACCAGGTGATACTGGTTGTCGTCCTGGCCGCAGTTATCCTGCTGGTCTGGAAACCGGAGGTGCTGCTGGAGGGCATCCAGCGCTCCAGTCTGTACGCCGTTATCGCCTTGCCTATGGCCCTTATCCTGGGCATTGTGGGCATCATCAACCTGGCGCACGGCGATTTTATGATGCTGGGCTCATACCTGGCGTACTGGTTTGCGGTAACAAGTGGGCTCGACCCGCTGCTGGCTATAGTCCCGGCACTTCTGGCTTTTTTCCTGATAGGTATCCTTTTCTACTATGCGCTGATCAAACCTGTACTGGGCTCGCCTGAGCTTAACCAACTACTGCTTACTTTCGGACTGGGGCTGGTGCTTGAAGAAGCAGCCAACCTGGCCTTCACTTCGGCTCCGCTCAAACTGAGTGTCCCGTATGTATCGGCCTCTCTTACCCTTGGAGATCTGACCATCGGTATCTTTGAGTTCGTTTATGTTCTGGCAGCCGTAGTGGTCTTCTACATTATCAGCCTTTTCCTAAAAAAAACACGCACTGGGCGGGCTGCCCGCGCAGTCGGGCAAAACCCTAAAGGAGCAAAACTCGTCGGCATCGACTTGAATAAGACATATTTGATTATCTTCAGCTTGTCCATTGCCCTTATCGGGGCTATCGGCGTCATATTTTCTTTGCGTCACTCGGTTTTTCCCATAGCAGGGGCCCCGTATACCATGAAATCTTTCTGCCTGATCGCCATGGCAGGCATCGGCAATATTACAGGCATAATCTGGTTTAGCGCACTGCTGGGAGTCAGTGAAAGCATTATCACCGCTATTCCCGGCGCAGCAGGCTGGGCCGATCTGGTGTTCTTCGCACTGATTGTCGCCACCATCCTGATACGCTCGTATCATCAGAGGATCCAATGAGCAACTGGAAGTACATTATATATGCTGTTTTACTGACGGTCATGGTCTCACTTCCGCTGTACAGCGGCGCCTATATAATTCAAACAACCTATATCATCATGATCTACATGGTGCTGGCTATCAGCTGGGATATGCTTTTGCGCGCAGGGCAACTGTCATTCGGCATTGCCGGCCTTTTCGGCCTCGGCAGTTATGCCGCCTGTCTTCTGCAGTTTTTCACCAGGATTAACCCGTTATTATGCATCATTTTCGGCGCTGTTGTTGCCGGCATAATGGCTCTGCTTCTCGGCCTGGCAACACTGCGGCTGCGAGGCATGTACTTCGCCATTATCACCCTGGCAACTGCCGAGATATTCCGCGTTATCATCCGCAACCTGCCGGAGGAATGGGCAGGCGGGGCTTTTGGGGTTGTAATACCCACAACTATCTTCAACGGGGACGCACAGATGACATACTGGCTCATCTTGGGTATAGTCATCATAACTATCATACTGTCTGAAGTTTTTAACAGGAGCCGCATCCACTTTGCCATAACTTCGATCAGGAATGACGAAATTGTGGCGATGTCCACGGGCATAGACATCTTTAAATACTTGGTCTTTATCTTCATCATAACCTCGTTTATCCAGGGACTTGTTGGAGCAGCGTACACTGAGATATACGGATTCGTGAATCCAGAAAGCAGTTTCTCTGCCACCTTCAGCCTTCTGCCCCTGGCTATGGCCCTCTTCGGCGGTATACGCTCAACCTGGGGTCCGGTGATAGGCGCTGTAATACTCGGCATGGCCGGGGAGTACCTCAAGCTGCTTATGCCCTACGGCTACCTCATTATCTACGGATTGATAATCATCCTGGTCATTCTCTTCCTGCCGGACGGCATCATGGGCCTGATCAGGAAATTAATACGGAAGAAATAAGTTCCGGGTATTGGATTTTATTATAGATATGCAGGAAAACGTGATACTAAAAACAGAACACCTCTCCCGGCACTTCTGGGGTCTGATCGCACTGAGCGACGTTAGCTTCGAGCTGAAACAGGGGGAGATACTTGGTATTATCGGCCCCAACGGAGCCGGCAAGTCTACTCTGATAAATGTACTTACAGGCCTTTTCCCTCCCACCAGCGGAAATATACACTATGATGGAAAGGATATCTCCAGGCTGCCTGCCCATATACGCTGCCGCATAGGCATAACACGCACATTCCAGATCAGCCGCCCCCTGTCCGACCTCAGTCTGCTGGAAAACATTATGACCGGGGCGCTTTTCGGCAGAGGGATGACAGCCCGCCAAGCCAGGGAAAAAGCACTTGAACTATGCAGTTTCATGGGACTAAAAGGCCCGGAAAAACCCATCTCCAAGCTGACTGCACTGGAGATCAAGAAGATGGAAGTAGCCAGGGCACTCTCAAGCGGACCCAAAATACTACTGCTGGATGAATTGATGGCAGGGCTCAGCATGGATGAATCTGACGAGATAGTTGATCTTATTCGCAAGCTGCGTTCGAACGGCATAAGCCTGTGCGTCATCGAGCATGTCATGCACATCATTGCCAGACTTACCGACAGGGTCATAGTGCTCGATTGGGGCAGGAAACTGGCAGAAGGGCCTTATGCGGAGGTCTCGCAAAATCCCGCGGTTGTTAAGGCCTATCTGGGGGAGGATGCCTGAATATGCTGACAGTCAAGGGCCTTGACGCCTACTACGGCAAGCTTCATGTGCTCTGGGATATCGGTCTCCAGGTCGGCAATGAAAGTGTGGGCATTTTTGGGCCTAACGGGGCTGGCAAGACCACGCTTATCAATTGCATAGTCGGGCTTATACAACCGACCAACGGCCTGATAGAGTTTGAAGGCCAGCCTCTGCTTAATATGGATACCCACCGTATTGTGCGTTCAGGTATCTCCGTGGTACCTCAGGAAAGGGAGCTTTTCCCGCTTATGACCGTAGCAGAAAACCTCGAAGCTGGTGCAGCTTATATTAGATCAGCCTGGCCGAAAAAGAAGGAGCGCCTGGAGTTCGTCTATAGCATCTTCCCTGTACTGAAGCTGAAATCCATGCTTTACGCTGCCATTCTCAGCGGGGGCGAGCAACGCATGCTAGCCATTGCGCGGGCTCTTATGGCCTCCCCACGTCTCCTGATACTGGACGAGCCGTCCACCGGTCTGCAGCCATCACTGACAACCGATCTTTTCCTGCGTCTCAAACAGATCAGGCAAACGGAGAATATAGCTATATTGGTTGCGGAGCAAAACGTCCGTCAGTGTTTGAAAGCTATAGAGCGTGGCTATGTTATTGAAAACGGTAAAATTGCGCTGCAGGACAGCGCCGCATCACTGTCAGATAACGATTACGTCCGCAAATCCTATCTCGGGCTGTAAATTACTGGTCAGCATAATAAATAGCAGAGGAAGGTTAACATATGAAAGGCCAAGGATTAATATCATCCTACCCTGGCGATGACAGCATTTTCAATATAGCTAACATAATAGGTAAAAACGCAACGCTGTCAGGGCTGTCTGACAAAGTAGCCGTGATAGATGCCAGTGGAAACGGTAAAGACAAGAAATTTACCTATCAGCAGCTTAATCAGCGTGTCAACAGGCTGGCCAATGCATTGCGACATTCGGGTATCAAGAAAGGAGACCGGGTCTTTGTCCTCATGCCCAACCGGGTTGAAATACTGGAACTCCTCTTGGGAAGCATGAAAATAGGCGCTGTTTACACTCCCGCTAATTTCAGGTTATCCGCCGAAGAGATACGCTTCATGATCAAGGACGTGGGAGCTAAAATCGTCTTCTACGATACCGAGTTCAACGGGCTTATCAGCCAGGTCTTCAGCCAGGACATTGAAATCATCCCGCTGGTAGAGATCGGAGGCGACACCGTCAAGATAGCCATCAGCTATGAGCTTTTCACCAGGGGCGCTTCCATACGTGAACCCGGAGTAAAGACAAAGCCGTCAGAAGTCGCCGTCATGCTTTTTACCGCCGGCACAACCGGCAGGCCCAAAGGCGTAAAGCTGTCGCATAAGTGCATGTTTTTTGCCAACCTGGCTAATGGCACTTCCGTCACGCTCAACAGGGATGATATTTATCTGGGCGCTCCACCTATGTTCCATGCAGGCGGTGTAACCTGCTTCAACATGTACACACTGATGGTAAACGGCACCATCATCATGCAAAACCAGTGGACACCCGCAGTAAGCCTTAAATTAATTAAGAAATACGGCGTTACTTTCTTCTTCGGTATAGCTACGCAGTTGAAGATGTTGGTACAGGTCGAGGGATGGGAGAAGCATGTAAAGTCACTACGTATGGTCAACGGCGGAGGAGAACCCCAGCCGGCTGAACTCAAAAAAGCCTTTATGGCACGTGGCATCAGCTACGTCAGCGGCTATGGACTGACGGAGACCGGCGCCACCGGACTCAACTGGTACGCCACATCAATGAACGATCCGACATTGAGCCGGGCCAGCGAATGTATAGGAAAACCAACTACATTTCTCGAGGTCAAGGTGGTAGATGAAAATGATAAAGAAGTCAAAGCAGAAGAGGCCGGCCAAATCATCATCCGCCGCGAACCCACCGGGGCCATCGGATACTGGAACAGGCCGGAAGAAGAGCCTAAAAAGTTCCGTGGCGATTGGATCTATACCGGCGACCTGGGAAAATATGATAATGATGGTTTCTTCTACGTCTTGGGCAGGGTAGATGATATGATCATCAGCGGCGGCGAGAATATCTATCCTTCGGAGATAGAACGCGCTATTTTCAGCCTTCCGCAGGTGGCCGATGTGGTGGTGGTGAAAGGAAAACACTCACAGTGGGGACAGACCCCCAAGGCTGTTATATTGCTCAAACCCGGTCATAAATTGACCGAGCAGCAGGTTGTTGAGCAGGTCGTTAAAGTGCTCGGCGCCTTCAAGAAACCGCGCAAGGTCACCTTTGTCCAGGATATGCCCCGTGCTGCCACCGGTAAAGTTGATAAAAAGAAAATAAAAGAAATGTACGAGGAAAAATAACCCCGGACTTGAGAGTAATGGTGATATCAGAATATAGCAAAGTGGTATTATTTAACCTGGCTTTTTAATACAACCAGCTGCCCGAGGCTATAAATTATGAAAGAACCTAAGAGGAAACCTGCTACATCACGAGGTCAACGGACCCGTCAAAGGCTGCTTGACGCGGCCGAGGACATATTCGGGAAAAAAGGCTACGAAAATGCCAGTGTCTACGAGATAACGCAAAAAGCTGGTGTCGCCCAGGGCACTTTCTATATCTATTTCCCTGATAAGAAATCCATTTTTACGGAGCTCGTCAAAGAGTTAAACCACCTGGTGCGTAGGGATTTGGCCATTGCTACAGAAGGAGTTACAGACCGTATGGAGGCAGAAAGGATCGGCTATAAAGCATTTTTTAATTTCATCATCAAACGGCCTAACCTTTACCGCATAATCCGGCAGGCTGAATTCATTGATGAAGATATCTATAAATGGCATTATGACCGTTTTTCTCAGGGATATATACGGCACCTGACAGCCGCAGTCAAGAAAGGACAGATGAAAGACATCGACCTGGATACGCTTTCCTATTGCTTGATAGGCATCTCCGAGTTTGTGGGCATGCGCTGGTGTCTGTGGGAGAAAAAGATGCCTCCCGACGATGTATTGAACACACTTTCTGAATTAATTACTGGCGGGTTGGCCCGGCGCTAGCTTTTACCTATCACTGAAGCAGCCAATACATTAGGCCCGCAGTGTACACCGATAACAGGGCTGATCTTACTGCGGTAGATTTTTTCCCTGGGGAAAAATGCGCTTATCCGGTCAGTCAGCTCATCCAGTTCAGCCGCCGTGGTAGCATCCTCAACTACGACCTCCTCAATGCCGGGTGTTTTCTTTACCAGCTCTACCAGAGCATCCTTGGCTTTCTCACGGCTGCGCGTTTTAGCAACTGGAAAAATAACGCCGTCCTTCAAAGTAATGATTGGATTCAGTTTCAATATGCCGCCCAGCAAAGCCTGTGCTTTGCCAATGCGTCCGCCTTTTAACAGGTATTCCAGCGTATCGAAAATCATGTAAGCATGGGTGC
>JAFGLP010000085.1 GCA_016927965.1 Dehalococcoidia bacterium | reverse complement strand
TTTGGTAAGCTGATAACAGCATCGTTTTTTATCATGGCGATTGAATGCTATAGGCAATGCTGTTGACTTAAATAAGCGTATCAACCATTTATCCTGACTTGCATCAAATCAATGAAAACCATGAGCCTGATTATATATTTTAGCCGATGGCTTTCAATTCATCGCGTACTAAATTCATGTTAGAAGCAAGAGAAGTTGTTTCAGGGAGGCTACATCATGGATGCATCGATTCTTGTTTTGGTTTTAAGCGTATTCAGCATCGGTTTTCTTATCGGTGTCATTTGACGGCGCAAGTAAATCATTTATTAAACGGTCTTTGTTATTGATTTAAATATTCCCGGCTAATTCCTGCATATATTTCCTTGATATACGTGTTATTCCCGGCATGGTATGCTGTAAACAATCGTTCCCCATTGATGACTGTTAAATTTGGTGTTAAGTGAAATGTGGTGGGACAATCTTGTTCAGCTTGCTCAAAAATACGTGTAAATGCTATAATTTTTGGCGCACTGGGGATTAGTCTAGCGGTAGGACAGCGGACTCTGAATCCGTGAGGCCAGGTTCGAATCCTGGATCCCCAGCCAAGTTTTAACTGAAACGGCAAACACAATTAACGCGGCATTGCTACGTGTTTGCAGTTATAAATGACAAGTTAATGAAAGAAGGGGGACTCGAGTCCCCCTTCTTTATGCTCTCAATGTTGCTTTGGTTAATGTTTAATATACGACGGAAATTTTGAGATGATTTCCTCTGCCTCTGTAGCAATTCTTTCTACCAGGTCTTTGACGCGTGGTATGTCATTGATCCTGCCGGCTGACTCGCCTCCGTAGATCAGTGCCAGATCATCGTCGGTACCTTTTTGATAGGAGCTGCCTTTCTCTTCGAGTTTTTGGATTTCAGGATCTATCCTGGAGTCAGGATGTCCGATATAAAGCGTAGGTATATTTTTCAGCGTCAGCTCGGCGAGTTCAACTGATGCTTTGTTTTTGATATATCTCAACGGTCCCACAAAGCCGCGGGCGACCACAGAATCTCTGACCTCGCTTTTAACTATACGGTTTTTCCAGATGTCGGCAAAGTCACTTTCCTGAGTGGCGATAAACCTTGTCCCCATCTGTATGCCGCAACCGCCCAGCGCCAGTGCAGCTACCAGGCTGGCACCGTCAACGTATCCTCCTGCCCCAATAACCGGGATCTTAACTGCTCTAGCTACTGCAGGCAGCAGCACCATGCTGTGGACGGGCTCCCAGGCCGTATGCCCTCCGCCCTCGTGGCCTGAGGCAATTACCGCGTCACATCCTGCCTGTTCAGCTTTTAAGGCATGGAATGCCGATGGTACGACATGGAACCACTTAATCCCTGAAGGTTTTATGATATCTGTCATCCTTTTGGGATTTCCGGCAGACGTGATAATGACGGTCAGTTTTTCCTTGATCTCACGGTCTTCTTCCCTGGCTTCGATGGCTGCCTTAATCATCTCTCCCGATCCCTGTACAACCATCTCTTCGGAGATCATGCAATTGATAGCCAGTTTGCCTTCCGATCCACGGCATTCATGGGCAACCCTGTAAATGCATGCCTTGGCTCCATCCGCCATTTTTTTCGTAACTTCAGGTGAAGCCGGGTCGCCGAATATCGAGTTAATAACATCTGAAAGGACGCCGGACATGGGAATGGCAGCCAGAATTCCGGCATTGGCACAGGCGGCATTAAGCCTTTCCATTTTAAATGGTCCCATGCCTGCCTGGATGATAGGGTATTTAATCCCGGCTAAGTCGCATAATGCAGTCTTTAACATAGCTTATACCTGCTCCTTACTAATTTTATTAATTACTGTTAATTATATAGGTTTATAAAAGGACTAAATAAGCATACTCGTAGCGGTGATTTGATGCAACTACGCATGTTCACATTTGTGCAAAATATCCGTGGGATGACAACGGCCTGTGATCGGGCTATCATTGAATCAGGCAGATATCCAGGACAACGCAGCATGATGGCACAAAAAATTGATGCATAAATTGCCATGCTGCACCGGGTGCATATGGAAACCATGGAAGCCATAGTGAGTCTGGGGTGGCTGGATGATGATAGCTAATAGTATGCAGAATCAGGGTTTTGAGATAATTGAACACACGGCGGATACCGGTATAGCGGCCTCAGGTGCGACTTTGAGTGAAGCTTTTGCCAGCGCTGCTGCCGGACTGTTTTCCATAATCACCGATATGTCGAAGGTACGGGAAGCGCAATCCAGGCTTGTGGAGGTGAGTGGTCCCGATATCGAAGTACTTTTGTTTAACTGGATGAATGAGTTGATCTATATTTTCGATGTAGACCACATGCTTTTCAACAGGTTTGAAGTTACTGCCCTAGGAGATACATTGCTTAAGGCGGTTTGCTATGGTGAGAAATATGATCCTGATGTACATGATTTGCTGAAGGACGTAAAGTCAGCAACTTTACATAAGCTTGAAGTCGACCGCACTAAAAATAAGGTGCGGGTCATATTGGATGTATAGGTGGTGGGTGTGATGTCTAAATGGTCGGGCGTTTTAGAAAAAATTGATGATTACAGCTGGCTGATATCCAGAAAGCACAAACCGGGGATGATGGTGGATGGGCTGGTCTTTGCCGGTGAAGAGATGCTGAATGACATCATGGAGGATAAGGCCATTGAGCAGGTTGCCAACGTTGCTTTTCTACCTGGAATTATTGGGTATTCCCTGGCGATGCCCGATATTCACCTGGGGTATGGATTTCCGATCGGTGGTGTGGCTGCGATGGATGTGGAGACAGGCGTGGTATCTCCCGGTGGTGTAGGATTCGATATTAACTGCGGTATCAGGCTGCTGCGCAGCAACCTGATGGAAGACGAAGTAAAACAACGTGTAAAACAACTGGCAGATTCTCTCTACAGGAGTGTTCCGTCAGGGGTTGGTTCCGAGGGTAAAATCAAACTTAAGAGCGGGGAGATCGATGATGTGCTGGTGCAGGGGTCACACTGGGCGGTTAAACGGGGTTTTGGGCGTATGGAGGATTTGGAGACAACTGAAGATAAAGGGGAGATGGAGGGAGCGCAGCCCCAGGCGGTGAGCAGCCGGGCCAGGGAGAGGGGGAAACCGCAGTTGGGTACGCTTGGTTCGGGCAACCATTTTCTCGAGGTGGCGGTGGTTGACCAGATAATGGAAACAAGTGCTGCCAGGGTGATGGGCATCGACATGGTGGGACAGGTGGTACTGATGGTGCACTGCGGGTCCCGTGGACTTGGGCACCAGGTCGCTGATGATTATATACGGAAGATGATCGGCGCCAGCGACAGATACAATATGCAATTGCCTGACCGCCAGCTTGCCTGCGCGCCGATTGAATCGGAGGAAGGGCGTGAATATCTGGCAGCCATGAGGTGTGCGGCCAATTATGCCTGGGCAAACCGCCAGTGCATTACGCATTGGGTTAGGCAGACGTTCTGTGATGTAATGGGTAAGAGCGAAAAGGATGCCGGGCTGGAGCTGGTCTATGATGTAGCTCACAACATCGCCAAGATTGAGCAGCACATGATGGACGGCAGGAATACGAAGCTCTGCGTTCACCGTAAGGGAGCTACGCGTGCCTTCCCTGCCGGCCACCCTGATGTCCCTGCCAAATATGCAGAAATAGGCCAGCCTGTATTGATACCTGGGGACATGGGCAGGTATTCGTACATATTGGTGGGGACGCAGGCTGCCATGGGGAGGAGCTTTGGCTCGACCTGCCACGGGGCAGGCAGGATGAAAAGCAGGGCCGCCGCCAAGCGGCAGATCGACTATAAGGAGATTCTCAGGGACCTGGAAAACAGGGGTATCACCATCAGGACAGGCAATTTAAGGGACCTGGCCGAAGAGGCGCCGGATGCTTACAAGGACGTTGCAGGAGTAGTAAGGGCGGCCAGCGGCGCCGGATTATCTAAAATCGTAGCTCGTACCAGGCCGCTTATTGTTATCAAAGGCTGATTCTGGGTAGACTTCTACATGTCATGTGACGCATGAATTGTCGTTTTTCGGCTTCGCTGATATAATGTCTGACGTTAGATTCTAGGGTGCTCTGCCAGAGAGGGCTTGCAGCACCCTGTATTAAGTGGGGCGCATTCGTCTAGGGGTTTAGGACGCTGCCCTCTCAAGGCAGAGATCACCGGTTCG
>JAFGLP010000084.1 GCA_016927965.1 Dehalococcoidia bacterium | reverse complement strand
GTCGGTCTCGATCTGCGTCTCGCCCGGCCCCCTGGTGCCGATTCCTCCTCCCAGCCTCTCCAGGTGGCTCCACTGCCCAGCCAGTCGGGGCAACAGGTACTCGTGCTGGGCCAGCTCCACCTGTAGTTTGCCTTCACTGGTCCTGGCATGCCCCGCAAAAATGTCCAGTATCAATGCCGTACGGTCTATTACCTTAACACCCAGAGCTTCCTCAAGGTTACGCTGCTGCCTGGGAGCTAATTCGTCATTAAAAATGGCCGTACCGTATTCTAGTTGGGATTTCAGATCGATAAGCTCCTGCAGTTTGCCCGATCCAAGGTAATAAGTTGAAGACGGTTTTTCCATCTTCTGAATGAATTTTCCGACGACATCCGCGCCGGCGGTTCCGGCAAGCTGATTAAGTTCATCCATGGAACTGTCAATCGGCCACATCCTCAGCAGACGTCTTTCTTCAACACCTACAAGTACAGCACGTTCTTTTCTTTCACGGGTGTTAATTGTCTTTTTTGTCATATAGTAATACTACCCGATTCAGGCTTTCTTCAATGTCAACAGCCTGCGCACACCCTCGTCAAATTTGTCATCAGGCTGCGTTATGGAAAGCCTGACATAGCCTTCGCCGGATTTCCCGTATCCTGTCCCCGGAGTAACCGCCACACCTACTTTATCAAGCAGTTCTGCAACAAAGCTGACTGAAGTATAGCCCTCGGGAACCCTGGCCCAGATGTAAAAACCGGCTTTAGGTGTAGTTACCTTTAAACCCAGCTCATTCAACGCGTTGACGATTTTATCCCTGCGTGCCTGGTAGACCATATTCCGTGCAGGTATCTCATCCTGACTTCCAGTCAACGCCTCGATGGCAGCCAATTGTATAGCCTGTGGAATTCCCGAATCAATGTTCGATTTAAACCTAAAGAGTCCATCCACCATCTTTTGGTTCCCCACAACCATACCGATGCGCCACCCGGTCATATTATATGTTTTCGATAAGGAATGGAATTCCACACCAATATCTTTGGCACCCGGCACTTCCAGGAAACTGTGCGGCCGGTAACCATCGAAAGCTACTTCTGTATATGGAGCATCATGGCAGACCGCGATGTCATTCTTTTTAGCAAATGCTACCACATTACTGAAAAAATCAAGCTCGGCAACGGCCCCGGTAGGATTATTGGGATAAGATATCCACAGCACTTTGGCCTTTTTCAGCACGTCCGCGTGAATAGCATCCAGATCAGGCAGAAAACCGCTGCTTTCATTTAGCTTCAGGTAATGTATTTCCCCTCCTGCCAGAAGGCAACTGATGGAATACACTGGATACCCGGGGTCGGTCACAAGTGCAATATCACCGGGATCAAGCAGGCAAAATGACATGTGCCCGATCCCTTCTTTTGACCCGATCAAAGGCAGTACTTCTCTGGCAGGGTCAAGCTCTACATTAAAGCGTCTCTTATACCACCCTGCAATAGCTTTACACAGCTCCGGCAATCCGAAGGTCTCGGGGTAATGGTGATTGGCCGGATCATGTGCAACCTTACAGAGATATTCAATAATATGTGCCGGCGTTTCACCGTCGGGGTCACCGATAGCAAAACTAATTATATCTATCCCCTCCGCCTTTTTTGCAGCAATTTTCTTGTTTATCTCCACAAATAAGTATGGAGGAATCTTGTCTAAACGGCGTGATAAATTCATAGTATTGTGCTCCTGCAATTATCTACCAGATTTAAAGACCAATATGACTATCGGTCTCAAGAAAAGTTTGTATAGTATAGTTTATTTTACTGCTAATATCATCATTAATATCAAACCAGTGTATCCTGCTATCTTTCAGCTTGAACCAGGCGTACTGACTGCGGGCAAAACGGTGAGTCTCATATTTTATATTTTGAACAGCTTCATCCAAGCTCAATTCACCACTTAAATAAAGGGCAATCTGTTTATATCCCAGGCTGGACATGGCAGGCAACTCAGGCGAGTATTCCATTTTCAGCAGATTCTGTACCTCTTCGACAAACCCGGCACTGATCATATTCTCTGCCCTTCTATTGATCATCTCATAAAGTCGGTCTCTTTTAGCTGTCAGGCCAATCATGAGAACAGGATATGAAACGCCTTTTTTTACCTGAAGAACGGAGGGTTTAATGCCGGTTTGCTTATATATCTCAAGTGCACGTATCACTCTTCTCATATTGCCCGGCAATATCTTGCTAGCCGCAACCGGATCCAGTTCCTTTAACCGTACATACAGGCCATTAGCACCAATTCTTTCAGATTCCTGCTCCAGCATTTGCCTGTACGCTAAATCAGGTTTAACTTCGGGAATTTGCCAGCCCTCGATGACCGACCATACGTATTGTCCGCTGCCGCCAACAAGAAACGGCAATTTGCCGCTGCCCTGGATGGATTTAATTATCTCATCAGCAGTTCGCTGATAAAGAGCCACGCTGTATAATTCGTCAGGACATATTATGTCAAGTATGTGATGCGGTACGCTCTCTCTTTCAGCAATTCCAGGCTTTGCCGTGCCGATATCCATATACTTGTATATTTGGCGGCTGTCGGCATTAATAATTTCCCCACCATAACTCTGTGCCATACTGACGGCAACACTGCTTTTACCAACTGCTGTGGGCCCCACAAAGGCAATGAGACACTTCATTGTCACTGCTTGACGGCAGCGCATTGTCTGACTATTTCCACAAACTCCCCTGCCTTTAAGCTGGCGCCGCCCACTAAAGCTCCGTCAATTTGAGGCTCTTTAATAAATTCCGCAATGTTTGCACCGGTTACACTTCCACCATAGAGAATTCTCACTTCTTCCGCTGTTTCCGCATCCCATGTTTCAGCAATAGTATCTCTAATAAATTTTATTATATTACCTGCCTGTTGTGCCGTAGCAGCCCTCCCTGTACCGATTGCCCATATCGGTTCATATGCCACGATAAACATCTTACTGGCATTAATGCCCTTAAGTCCTGCCTTGACCTGCCCGGCCAAAACTTTGTGGGTATTTCCAGCTTCATTTTCTGCCAGCGTTTCGCCTATGCACATAATAGGAAGCAGATTAACAGCTAAAGCCGCTTTTATTTTTTCATTGACCATTTCACTGCTTTCAAAAAATATCTGTCTTCTTTCAGAATGCCCCAGTATTATATATTTGCACAAATCTTTTAACATAAAGGGGGATATCTCGCCCGTATAGGCGCCCTTTTCCTTGAAATACATATTCTGTGCGCCCAATGCTATATCGGTACCTCTGACTAATTCATTGGCTGCATATAATGAAACGAAAGGAGGGCACAGGACACGGTCAACAGAAGAAAAAGACACAAGGTTGTCTTTCATCTCCCGTATCAGGCTTACTGCCTCATTTACGTTTGTATTCATTTTCCAGTTGCCAGCGATGAAAGGTCGGCGCATTTAACTCTCCCTATTTATATTTTATGAACATACCAGATAATCTTTCTGTAAAGCCCTGTGATTATTCATCGATCAGCACTTCGACACCGGGCAATACTTTACCTTCCAGGAAACTCATGCTGGCGCCTCCGCCGGTGGATACATGAGTCATTTTAAACCCCAGATGCATCTCTGTTACTATCTCTGCCGTTGACCCTCCTCCTACCACAGTTGTTGCTGACAGGTTGGCCAATAATTCGGCCATGGACTTGGTCCCTTTGGAAAACTGAGGTATCTCATAAACGCCCATCGGGCCATTCCAGAATACCGTGCGGCATTCTTTCAATTTTTCAGTAAACAGCTCGATGGTCTGTGGGCCAATATCAACAATATATTTATTATCAGGAATCATCGAAATGGGGGCAATGGCATATTTTGCCTTTTCATCTATGGCATCAGCAACGATAACATCTAAAGGCAAATACAGGGATATTTTACTGTTTTTGGCAGCATCGATAAGCCTGTTGGCGAGTTCGATTTTATCTGCCTCTACACCAGAAAGCCCTACAGAGTATCCCTGTGCTTTCAGGAACGTAACAGCCATCCCACCACCAATCAGCAGCAGTTCTACCTTATCCAGCATGTTATTTATCAGCTTGATTTTATCGCTGACCTTTGCTCCTCCCAGGAGCGCCGCAAAGGGATGCTGCGCATTGGTGAGCAGGTTTCCAAGCACCCGTATTTCTTTCTCCAGTAAAAGCCCTGCATATGCAGGCAAGAACTTGGCTACTCCATACGTAGAGGCATGAGCACGGTGAGCAGTACCAAAGGCATCGTCAACATAAATATCCGCTAATTCCGCCAGCTGCTTGGCAAAGTTGGGATCGTTTGCTTCTTCTTCCGGATGGAAACGCAAATTTTCCAGCAGTAGAATGTCGCCATTCCTGAGTTTGTCTACAGCGTTCCTGGCTTTTTTCCCTACAGAATCGGATACAGTATAAATCGGCAAATTAGTCAGCTGCGATAGCCTCTCCGCAATCTGAGTCATGCGCAATGACTCCACCACTTTGCCATCTGGCCTGCCAAGGTGTGAGCAAAGGATAATGCGCGCTTTATGCTCGATGAGATACCAAATTGTAGGCAATGCAGCGATAATCCGGCTATCATCCATTATGTCATTGGTTTTGGGGTCAAGAGGCACGTTAAAATCGACCCTGACCAGGACCCTTTTTCCAGTAGCTTCTACGTCTTTAATGCTCTTCTTCATCAGCATCTAACTCCTCGGACAATTCAGTAATATCTACCATATATTCCGGTAACTTAGATTGTGCTTGAGTATAGCCAATAGCCGTTATTTGTTCAAGAAACAATTCACCTGCACTATTTATTTTTATCCCCTTTCATATTAAACTGTATGTTAAACCTCCATGTTTTAATAACTTATGCATAACAGAAACAGCGCAGCACCTATGGTTATCGTAATATCGGGCCCTTCGGGAGTCGGTAAAGACGCGACGATTGAGCGCATGAAACAGCATGGGGGAAAATTCCATTATGTGGTTACCGCCACTACCAGAGATAAAAGACCATGTGAGGTCAACGGCGTTGATTATTACTTTTTAACTGAAGATGATTTTCAAAATAAGATACGCAGTGATGAGTTCCTAGAATATGCCAGGGTTTACAATAATATGTACGGGGTATTGAAATCTGAGGTACGGCAGGCATTGTCCAAGGGCGAGGACGTTATTATTAAAGTGGATGTCCAGGGAGCAGCTACACTTAAACAGAAAATACCTGACGCACTCTACATATTTTTAGTACCAGTGTCTATTAATGACCTTGAAGAACGCCTTACAAAGCGTAGCACCGATTCGCAGCATTCCCTGAACGTGCGTATCGGTAAGGCCAAAGAAGAGCTGAACGCCAGAGAGATGTTCCACCACACCATCGTTAATACCAAGGGCGACCTGGATAAGACAGTACAGGCACTGATAGAGCTCATCAATAAATCACGCGGAAAACAGGGACCTGTAAGTATTTAAATAATCCCCGCACAGGCTTACCTCAAATCGTCCAGGAATCCCTCGATGAACTCGAAAACTCGTTCTGCTGGTTTGATTATTCCGTAATGCCCTTCGCAAAGTATATCCGCCTGAATATCCTGCAGTCTTTTCAGCGATTTTACCGCTTTCTGAGGTTCCCCACCCCAATTGGGATGATAAGGCCCATGAATATCCTGACCAAAAAGTAACCGTTTGCCTTCCAATTCGAGGACTATTGCAATGCTGCCAGGCGTATGCCCGGGGATATGTACAAATTTGAATTCATGTGAACCAATATTAAGCTCTGATTCTTCATTATGTAATACTATGTCAACATTACAGGGCCTGTACTTTACGCCATAGTATTCTGCACCCACATTTTTACCCGACTGGATAGCTCCCACGTCCTCCTTGTGGGCAATAACCTTAAGTCCATACATTTGCTTCAGATCATACAATGAACCTACATGATCTATATGCGCATGCGTCACCAGGATAGTGGACAACCGCTCCGGCAATAAACCTAAAGCTTGAATATTGTCCGTAAGGCGATGAGTACTTTGCCCAGCCCCGCTGTCTATGAGTACCAGCTCGCCTGCATCAACCAGGTATACACAACAGTCCATGGAGTGAGAGATGTCCGAGCTGCCAACCATATAGATATCTTCATATATTTTATACGGTTTATCCAGCATTGCTGCCCATGCCCGCTTCAATAGATTTAATTACTCTCTTTTCCTGCGCTCTCATTTTACGCGCTTCTTCACCCTTCATATGGTCATACCCCAACAAATGCAAGGTACCGTGCACAAGAAGCAATTGCAGTTCCTGCCTGATATTATTGCCATGCTGAGCTGCTTGTTCCACAGCTTTGGGATATGAAATGATTATCTGACCAAGGGTCACTATATAATCCGGTATAATTGGGAAATCAATAGATTTACCATCCTGTTTGCTCTCTGTGAAATTAAAGGATAATACGTCAGTCGGGCTGTCCATGCCCCTGTAGCGTTTATTCAATCTATGTATGGCCGGGTTATCAGTTATCAGGCAATCCACTTGAACCGGGGTGTGTTTACGTGAGATTAAAAGCGTTTTTTCAACAACTTTTCTTATTTCTGCGATTTTATAAGGGAAACCCAGGCCCCTCTTTATTCTGATATTTACTTTATATTGCGGTACCTGCATGTAAATCTATAATAGCAGAGTACCTTCGCCAGCACAATCGTATGCATATAAGGTTTGCTTGAAACTGCCTTTCCTTCTATGCTATATTGCATGGCGCTAAAAGGTAGTCTTGGTCTGCTGGAGGGATCGCATAGTGGTCTAGTGCGGCCGCCTGCTAAGCGGTTGCCTCGGGAAACCGGGGTCAAGGGTTCGAATCCCTTTCCCTCCGCCAATATCTCCCGTATCGATAATTATTTTCCCGATAGAATATTCGTAAATTTCCTGATCTAATTCCTGATTACTAATGTTGTTTATCCTATTTCAACAATCATGAAATATTATTGCTGGACAATCGGTTGCCAGATGAACAGGGCTGAATCCGCTGAGATCGGCCATTATCTACTATCATTAGGGATGGAAAAGGTTAATACAGCAGATGAAGCTGATATAGTGATCCTTAATACCTGCGTTGTCAGGCAGAATGCTGAAGATAAGGTAATTGGGATGCTGGGCTATTTGAAAGGCATCAAGAAAGAAAAACCCGATATGCGAATTGCCGTGACAGGATGTTTCGTTGAATCTGATATCAAGACGTTAAATAAGAGGTTCCCCCATGTAAACCATTTTTTCCCTCCGGGAGATAAGGCCAGATTTGAAGACTGGCTCTGCAGAAATGTTATTGATAGCAGCTATGTAAAGACAACGGCTGCTTCAGAGATCACCACCCCTGTAAGCTCATTTATTTCCATCATACAGGGCTGTAACAACTACTGCTCTTATTGCATTGTCCCATACCGCAGGGGGCCTGAGCGAAGCCGCGAACCTGG
>JAFGLP010000012.1 GCA_016927965.1 Dehalococcoidia bacterium | reverse complement strand
TTTACTGAATGCTACCCCCACAAGTCCAGGGCCTGTATGTACCCCCATTACGGGTGTAAAGTCCTGTATCGGAACGTCATGGCAATTTAAGCGTGCTGCCACCTGTACTGCCAGCCACTGTGCTTCCCCAGGAGAATTAGTATGCTGTACCATGACACGTGCCGGCATATTTGCACCCCTTCTTAATTGTAATTACAGGCATGCACAATTATTATTGATTCTCCCCGAACTGCCTTAAAAAGATATTACCTGTTATATTAAATTATGTACAATCGACGTTTCTATTTGTATTATATTGCGTTCTGCTATTATAATCAGCCTTATGAACAATGGGCTGCATACATGGGTTATGAACACCAGCCAGGCACGTCATCTGCAAATTGATCTATCATACAAGATCGTACGCGTTAGCAATCGTACCATTCCACAATCGATTGCAGGCGTGGACGTATCCATATCACGTTTCTCTAAACGAGGCCGCGCTGCCGTCGTGGTACTCAGCTATCCTGATATGGAAATTCTCGACCTTGCTATGCTGGAAGATGATATCAATTTTCCATATGTGCCCGGCCTGCTTTCTTTCAGGGAAATCCCGATCATCCTAAAAGCCTGGCAAAAGCTTCGTATATCTCCAGATCTAGTAATTGTTGACGGACAGGGCATAGCCCACCCCCGCAGATTCGGCATCGCTTCCCACCTGGGATTGCTGCTGGATATTCCTTCTATAGGCTGCGCCAAGTCACGTTTAATAGGAGATCATGAGCCTGTGGCAGATGACGCAGGTTCATATTCACCTCTAACAGACGGCGAGGAAATTATCGGCGCAGTCCTGAGGACCCGAAGCTCTGTTAAGCCGGTATACGTTTCTATAGGGCATAAGATCGATCTTTCCGATGCGATTTCATTGGTATTAAAATGCTGCTGCGGGTTAAGGCTGCCGGAACCAACGCGTTTGGCGCATCTTGCAGCAGGACAAACAGGTATATTTACAGTAAATACAACTTTTCGTGGTAAATAATATAATTCAGGGAAAATTATGCAAGAAGAGAAGACCCGGATAGATGAACTACAACGCAGAATATCTGCGATAATGGAGCATCTTTGACATAGCCGGCAAAGAAAAGGAAATGAACGGATTGGAAGCAACTACATCCGATCCGGAATTCTGGTCAGATTCGCAAAAAGCACAAACTACCATGAGGCAAATCGGCGCTCTTAAGGATACTATCAGCACCTGGCATCAGATCGCAGAAAAAGCCGTGGACATCCAGGAAATTATCGGCATTGCCATTGCAGAAAACGACGAGTCTCTTAAAGAAGAGATACAGGGGGAAATAGACTCACTGGTATCCAGGTTCGATGCAATTGAAGTACAGCTGATGCTTGACGGGCCATATGACTCAAGAGCCGCCATACTGGCCTTTCACGCCGGCGCCGGAGGGACTGAGTCACAGGATTGGGCACAGATGCTCATGCGTATGTTTTTACGCTGGGCTGAGAGAAAAAAATTCCAGACTGACGTGCTGGACGTGTCCCCAGGAGATGAAGCGGGCATCAAGAGCGCTATGATCGGGATCAAGGGAAATTTTGCCTACGGCAACCTTAAATCCGAACATGGGGTACACAGGCTTGTACGGCTTTCACCTTTCGATGCCGACCACGCGCGTCACACATCATTTGCTCTGGTAGAGGTCATGCCTGAAGCAGAGGAAAAAACCGACCTGCAGATAAATCCTGACGATATTAAAGTCGACACCTTTCGTTCCAGCGGGCCGGGCGGTCAGCATATGCAGAAGACAAGCAGCGCCGTTAGGATTACCCACATACCTTCCGGGATCGTGGTAAGCTGTCAGAGCGAAAGGTCTCAACACCAGAATAAAGAGAGCGCTCTACGTGTTCTTTACGCACGCCTGCTTGAGACTGAAATAGAAAAAAGAGAGGCAGAAAAAGCCAAGATAAAAGGTAAACGCATTGATGCAGGCTGGGGCAATCAGATACGCAGTTATGTTTTACATCCTTACAAAATGGTCAAAGACCACCGGACAGAACATGAGACAAGCAATACGGCTGCGGTACTGGATGGAGAAATAGACGAATTTATCAACGCTTACCTGCGTTCAAAAGTTGGAGAAGACAAATGATCAGGAGAGCTTTAATCATACTGTTTGTATCTTTGATACTGCTTTTACCGGCCGGGGTATCTGCGGACAGCGGTATTAAGCTGCTGGACTCCAGCATCAAGATAGATTTCCCCAATTTATTAACCTTCAACGTAAAGGCTGAAAGCTCCGCAACAATTACGCTCATTCGGCTACGATATGAAGTAGATAAAGCCACTTATGCCCCGTCTTTTGCCGAGGCCTGGCCAAATTTCCAGCAGGGCAAAGTTGTATCAGCCTCATGGTCGTGGGATATGCGCAAAGGGAGCTTACCGCCCGGCGCACTGATAACCTACTGGTGGATAATCGAGGACGAGACCGGCGACCGGTTTACCTCTGCAAAGGAAACTGTCCACTTTGATGACACACGCTATGAATGGCAGAAAATCACTGACAACATGATAACTATCCTGTGGTACAAGGGCAGCCGGTCTTTTGCCGACGAGCTGCTCAAAGCCGCGGTTGAAGCCAGGGCAAGATTGGAAGCAGATGCGGGAGTTATACTTGATAAGCCCATCAGCATTTATATATACGGCAACTACCGGGACCTGCGCGGGGCACTGGTTGCCCCTGAGGAGTGGACCGGCGGGGTCGCTTATGCAGGATTCAATATTATCTCTATTGGCATCTCTACCAACAATCTGGACTGGGGCAAGCAGGCAGTAGCCCACGAAATGGGACATCTGATCACTCACCAGGTAACAGCAAGCCCGTTCGGTTCCAACATACCTCCATGGCTGGACGAAGGACTGGCCCAGCTTGCGGAGGGCCATCAACTCAATTCTAACCTGGGGGAACTACAAAAAGCTGCCGAGGAGGGAACGCTGGTAACACTTAAATCGTTATCCAGTCCGTTCTCAGCTGACCCGATAGAAGCCTACTACTCCTATGCTAAAAGCCTGAGCGTTATTGAATACCTGACATCAAATTTCGACAAGAGCAAAATTAATGACCTTCTCATACAATTTAATAATGGGACTCCCATGGATAGCGCCCTTATGAACGTATACGTCTTTGATCTCAACGGTTTAGATGCAGTATGGACAGACTGGCTGATGAAACAATCGGTCGAGGATACGGAAGAACAGTCTTCCTCCATCTACAGGACTGAGTACTTGATCTCCGGTTTTTCATATACAACTGTAACCGGTTAAACGGATGGATAAAGCTAAATCTTATACAATTCATGATCTACCCCCTTCAGAAAGGCCGCGTGAGAGGTTGCAGCGTCACGGCGTAGAAGCGCTGTCGACAGCAGAGTTGCTCGTACTGCTGATGGGTAGGGGTGTCAGCGGCGAATCGGTCATGATCACCGCTCAAAGGCTGCTGGCTGAATTCGGCAACCTGCCGAACATGGCAGCCGCCTCGGTTGAGGAGTTATCGAAAATCAGAGGCATCGGTATTGCCAAAGCATCGCAAATCAAAGCTGCCTTTGAACTCAGCCGGCGGCTCAACGATCCGGATTACAATCACAGAGGTCCGCTTGTACAATCTCCCGAAGCGGCTTTCATCTCAATGCAGGAAAAGCTGAAAGGCAAGAAAAAAGAGCATTTTTATATACTATGCCTGGATACCAGGAACCACGTAAGCAGCAAAAAGCAGGTCTCACAGGGCAATCTTGACAGCAGCATAGTACATCCCCGCGAGGTATTTAAAGACGCTATTTCATCCCTGGCATCCTCGGTAATCTTCGTCCACAATCATCCGTCCGGTGACCTTGAACCATCCTCTGAGGATGTTCAGTTGACCAAAAGGCTGGTTGAAGCCGGAGAGCTGCTGGGTATCCCCGTCCTGGACCACATTATCGTCAGCGACAGTGGATATACCAGCATGAAATCCAGGAACCTGATTTAATACCTGCCTACCAGTACGGTAAATAAATTTTCTTCAATTTATAGCTACGATCGTATGGCCTTTTGCCTGTCAATTATTGACTCCGCCTCTGATATTACCCTGTCCATCAAATCCTGTACCGGCGGCAGATCATTGCATGCCCCCACAGCCTGACCGGCAATAAAGATACCCTCTTTCATATCTCCCTCGTAAATACCTTTGATGGCCCTCATGTTGGATGCAGCCTGGCGGGCTTGTGTCCACAGCGGGTGACTCTCTTCAGCCGTCATCATCGTTATGGACATGCCCATAAATTGCATCAAGCTTAATCCAAGCATTTCTTTTATCTGTTTGGCCCCTACTAATGCCTCTGCCAGAGGGAAACGGCTTTTGGCCAAGCGTTCTGTGACAGGCGTCTTTAACATCCGTGATGGGAGACCATCAAACCTGTCGCTGCGCAGCGTATCATTTTCAGAGCATTTGAGACAATACTGCTTGAAATTGTCATGCACGGGGCTTTCCTGTGTTAAAGCAAAGCGCGTGCCCATGGAAATGCCGCTGGCGCCAAGGGCAAGTGCTGCAATCAAACCGCCGCCATTTTGGAAACCGCCTGCCGCTATTATCGGGACTTTGACCTTACTGGCAACGATAGGCAACAACACCAGTATAGTGGCTTCTTCCCCATGGGCTGCAGCTTCAAGTCCCGTCACGGTAATTGCATCACATCCCAATTCAACTGCTTTTATTGCATGTTTGACCGTTGCAGTCGTGCCTATCACTTTACCACCATATTTATGAACATCTTCAATGAACCAGGGTTTACCCAGCGTATAGTTGATAATAGGCACTTTTTCTTCGATTGCCATCTGTATAGTCTCTCGGGAGATCTGACCGAACATGAGAATCTGATTGATGCCGAATGGCTTATCGGTCAGACTCCTTATTTCCTGTATATTCTTCCTTGCCTCATCCGGGGTACACCTGGCCGTAGCAAAAATACCCAGTCCGCCTGCATTGCACACCGCTGCAACCAGCTTGGGAGTTGTGATCCAGTTCATGCCGGCCAGCATTACAGGGTGCTTGCAGCCAAATAGTTCGGTCATAGGGGTTTCGATCATCCATATCTCCTTTATCCAGTAGTTTTTTAATGTGGTATTTTCACCTATAACACCTCTTCTCTGCAACCTTCGGCTAATTTCATTACATCCAGGATTTGGATTATACTGGTGGCTATATGTAAAATGTTTATTACATTCGTTACAGGCTTTAATATAAACCGGTTCTTTTAATCGCAATGGAATTAGCAAAATAAATTGTAAGATAAAATATAATCACTTGAGGTCAATTAATGATGAGTAAACGCATACCTGTCCTGTTAACCGCTTTCATGGTTGCGATTCTTATATTTACAGCAATGAGCGGTTGTATACAGGTCAGCCAGACCGGATACGATTTGAACCTGTGGGACAATGGTCCGCTTACCATGGACCCGGCCATATCCAGCGAGATGTCTTCACATATTTATGTCATGCAGATTTTCAGCGGTCTGGTCAATTTTGACTCACAACTAAAACCCGCTCCGGATATAGCTGAAAGCTGGGAAATAAGTGCTGATGGAAAGACCTATACATTCAACTTGCGTGAAAATGCCAGATTCCACGATGGCAGGGCAGTAACGGCAGCAGACATCAAGTACTCGCTGGAACGCGCCTGCTACCCTGAAACCAACTCGCAAACAGCTTCAACTTACCTGAGCGATATAGTAGGTATAAAGGACGTTTTATCCGGCCAATCAAAAGACCTGGCCGGAGTAAAGGCCATTGATGCCAATACTCTGAAGATCACAATTGATGCCCCCAAAGCGTATTTTCTTTCTAAACTGGCCTATCCCACAGCCTTTGTAGTCGACAGGCAGAACGTGGAATCAGGCAGCAACTGGTGGCACAAACCAAATGGGACAGGCCCCTACAAGCTCACCAAATTTAATGAGGATGCTCTCATAGTATTAATGCCGAACCAGTATTATTACGGTACAAAGGCAACCGCAAGCGTGGCATTTCACATACTTGCAGGGATTCCAATGTCCCTCTATGAGACTAACAAAATAGACGTTGTGCAAATATCCAAGGATTACATCGACCGGGCACAGGATACGTCCGGCCCCTTCGCCAATCAGCTCCATATCTTCCCTGAGTTCAGCCTTCAATATATAGGTTTTAATACAGCTAAACCTCCTTTCGATGATCCACTGGTCCGTCAGGCTTTTTGTCATGCCGTAGACAAAGAACGCATTATTGAACTAATTCAAAAAAATATGGCCACCAAAGCTGATGGCATCATTCCGGTGGGTATGCCCGGATACAATAAGGACGTTAAAGGCTTAGATTTTGATCCTGCCCTGGCCAAAGAGCTTTTATCAAGGTCTACATATGGTTCGGCTGAAAAACTGCCGCCCATTATTCTGACAACTGCCGGTTATGGGGGAGTAGACGTGGCAGATTACCTGGGCGCTATCCTTCAGGACTGGCAACAAAACCTGGGAGTAACGGTTACTGTAAGGCTGCTTGAACCTATGGCATTTCATTACCGCCTGAAGCAAGAAGTAGATAATATGTACGCGCTGGGCTGGATTGCAGATTACCCCGACCCGCAAAACTTCCTTTATACTCTCTTTTACACCGACACTGAATATAATGACATGCATTACTCCAATAAGGAACTGGACAACCTGCTGGATAAAGCCGCCATCGAACAAGATTACGATACCCGCATGAAACTTTATCGTCAGGCCGAGCAGGTTGTCATAGAACAGGCCCCGCTTATGCCCCTTTGGTTTGGCAGAAATTATCTGTTGATAAGCCCCGATGTGCATGATTACACCATCGACCCGCTGGGAGTCCCCAAGCTCAACCTTGTAACAGTGGATAAATAATTGCTCGATAGATCAAGCAAATGAGGAGGATGCCATGGGAATAGATATGAATGCCCTTGAAGCGCCATGTGGAATCCACTGCGGGCTGTGCCGTCTCAACCAGGCACTAAAAGATGATTCTTTAAAAGCACAGCTGGCTGAAAGGATGAACCGTCCTGCAGACCAGGTTACCTGCGCCGGGTGCCGTGCCGTCGATGGCCACTGCCCTGTAATCGGAGAGCAGTGCGCTACCTGGATTTGTTCAAAGGAGAAGGGTATTGAGTTTTGCTATGAATGCGCCGAATTCCCATGTACAAAGCTGATGCCCTGCGCAGACCGCGCATCAGTACTCCCCCATAATATAAAAATGTTCAGCCTGGCACTGCGTAAAAGCAAAGGAGCACACGAATGGGAGAAAGGCATTAAAGAAGCCTATAAACTCTACTACCAGGGCGAGATGGTAATCGGTAGAGGGCCCAAAGCAAAAGGCTGACACTGCACCCCGATCATTGTCGGCAGTATAGATGTTTCAGGCACTTCTGCAGGTATGCCACACAGTTATTAATCAATTCCACAGGTCATCCAGTGCATCGGTATTAGTGTCCCCACCACCGCCACTACCGGCGGAAAGCGGGCCAAGGTTTTTATAGGATTCAGGCGAGCCGTATTCTCGGATCTTAACTACTACCGGCATAGGCAGAGCATGACCGAAGATCAGCGCCTGCTGCTTGGATTCCAATTTAGACAGCACCGATTTAAGCTCGCTTTTTCCCGCTACTCCTGTCAAAACAGAATCCACATCCTTTTCATTATCCAGAAGGCAGGTAATCTTTGTGCCAAGCTGTGACATAACCTCATCATCTATTCCGCTGGGCCGCTGGTCAATCACCAGCATGGTCACATTATACTTTCTCATCTCGCGGGCGATCTTGCCAAAGATTGTCTGCGATGATATCTCGGGATTTAGAAAGCGATGGGCTTCCTCGATGGTTATTACCAATTGGTCAGGCTTCTTGGTATCCGCCGATACGGCGGTATCTACTTTTTCACGATATTGGTTGTATATCCGTCGCGTAAGCAGATTCGCAACAAGCACATAGGCAGCAATATCATCGTAGCCGCCAAATTGAAGGACCACGCTTTTACCGTTGCCGATATAGTCAAGTATCTTATTAACAGTATCTTCCTGGACATGCGGCACCATGAACTTGAATCGTTCCATTATCCGCAATCCGCGCTGCAGATTGCGCCATGTTCCTTCAGCAATATTATGATCGGCAGCAAATTTCTTATCTCCCGAATCGAAAAGATCAAGTGCCGATTCAAGCCACCTGTTATCACCGAAAGTCTTGGCCAGCTCATATACTGCCTGAACAGATAGTTCGGTGAGATTGAGAACATGCCTGAGCAGCTGTATATCTTCCGGCTCTATCTCGTCATAGCCTACTTTAACCACAAAATCCGACTTTACCTTGCGCCGCTTATCATAGATTTCATCGAGAGAAAACACGGCTACTTGGCCCGGGAAAAGCTGCTTCAGGCCTTTGACCTTATGGTCCTTTTCGCTGGTCCCTTCCCACCCGTATTCATTATGCATATCAAATATCAGGCTCACCGTTTCGCTTTTCTGCATCATGCCGATCAGTAAAAGCCTGGTCAGAAAGGTCTTGCCCGTCCCGCTTTTGCCGAATACACCATTGGACCTCTTAACCAGTTCCTGCATATTGATGCATACCTTGGTTTCCATATCCAGCGGAGTACCAATAAAGAATCTTTTAAGATCCTCACAACCAAAAACAAGCTCTACATCCTGTTGGGAAGCCAGTTCAACGCCTGCAAAATGAGAGGGAACCGTCTTGGCCGGCTGGGGCCCCTCTACCCCCCCTATAACACCACCGCTAATGGTCAACATGGGCAATACACTGATTTTACCGTAGGTTGTAGTACCGGATACCACCCTGGCAATAAAAGGATCTGATATATCCGGGGGCATAACCATAGCACGCGGGTCTACCGCTTCCAGGCTAACATCCGTAATCATGCCGAAGAAACGCTTCTTTTTGCCCGTGATCGCCACGTACCTGCCGACGGCGACATCCTCCACCGACCTTGAGGGGTCCAGTTTCACCTGCACGCCCTGGGTCAACGACCCCGAGATGACCGTGCCGAGCTTCATATCAAGTTTATCGTTATCGTTCATTGTTTCAGCCTCTTCAAGATTGAATCCAGCCGCCTGATGTCGTTGCTCAACGTCCAGGCCAGCTCCTTGCCGGCTTTTACCAGGAACTCTTCAGGCTCCGGGTGCGTCCGGCTGGCATAACGCAGAAAGGCGGCAATAACTTCATCCTGCGATACCGGCAGCCTGCTCTCTATCATCAGGTTCAGAAAGTCCAGCGTCTGTGTAAACACCCTGACTTCTTCCGGCGTGCACGTGTAGGCGAAGGCGTATATCGGCACCGGTGAAGGGGGCAGGTACTGGAAGACCCCTTTTTCGCCGCTGTAGCCGACTACCAGCGCCTTAAAATCCATGCACAGCAGCTTGGCAAGCTGCGGATTGGCTTTGAACACATCCGCCTCGGATGAATGGGACTTCCCCCTTACAGTGATGCGCCTGCCCGGCTCAACGCTGTGCGTGGCTGAAAGGTAGACAATACCGTATATTTCGCCGCCCTTGCCCCCGGTCTTGACCATGCTGCCCAGCGGCGGAGCGCCATCCAGGTCATAGCATTGTGCTAGGAATTCGGAGTTGCTGGTCTCAACCACTTCGCCGATTTTCTCTAAATCCATCTTACTTTCTTGCTCCTCTGTTTAAGGGAACCCTTGATTTCCATATTTTCGTCTGTCATGACCCGGTCCACCAGCTCCCAGAAGGCCTCCCGGTCGGCCCCGGTAACAACGGCCTGCTCGTGGGCCTCGCTTAACGAGACCGGGTACCCGAAACCCTTGCTGCACTGGTCTATTATTGCGGAATGGGTGAATTCGATCAGGCCGGGATCATCAGCGACCCATTGCGGCACTTCCACCCTGGCGACCTCTTCATCCAGTTTTATATAGAAGAAATTCACCTTGTGGACGCCATAGCTTTTTATGATGGAAGACCGGCTGGTAAACAGGGCCGATCTTTCACCGTTGGCAAGCACCCTGCCGAAAAGGTCGCGGTCCAACGGCCCACCCACCACATCGCAGTCCCTGCCCTCGTACTTTCCCTTGCAATGCTCGTTATCGCAGTCCACCGGGTCATACGGGCAGACCTGCAGCCTGAGTGCATTTGTAACGTCCGTGCTGCGCGGGAAGCTGATATAGCTGGCAACTACTGTCTTTTTCCGTTTGCTTAGGTCATGGAACCTTTCCATCTGCTTTAAAAAGCCCTGCTCCAGCAGGTTCTGAATCACGAAGCTCTCGTATCTTTCGCCTACCAGTCCCCACATGATCAACGAGCCGTCAACAAGTCCTAACGATGGAAAGTCATTTTGAACGCTGCAAACCGTATCGGCCAGGCAGCGGCATTCTTCCACTCCCCGCTTTATCCCCAGCAGCGGCCCTTCAATCAGGACCTGCTTGCCGGACTCAGACCTTATCGTCTGCATCTCGTCCCCGAAGTAAACGGTTGGAATGGTGGTGAACTCGGCGTCCGGTTGATCACCGTACTGTATCTGCACCAGCCCGATATTCAAAAGGAACAGCCTGGGAGTATGATGTCGGTCGACATCTATATGCGACCCGTCGCTGGCAACAACTGTGAAATCCTGCGGCGCTGCAGCAGCGGGTGTACGAAGAGCAACCGGTTCCTTCAGACCTGCGATCAGCCATGATGTTTTGGAGCTTTCAATCCGCTCGCTCAGCTTCCGCTGGTCGGCAGGGACTGATTTCAGGGTAGCCATGGCGTTGTCCAACTTCTGGGCATAGTCGGACTGCTGCGATTTAAGGTCCCCCGCCATAGCCTCGACCTGGTTATATATCTGCGTTATATCAAGTGTCATTGCTTTTGGAAGACTAAGTATAGCACGGCCTATAACCTCAAACAATGGACAACAACAGGTTACAGCTACAATTGGAATTGCTACAATCAAAGAGCGGTGGTATTATTTCAACTGTACCCACCAGACCGCTTCCGAAAGAAGGCCTCACAATGTCAGTTGGCTATGTTAGCGATGATATCTATCAGCAGCACGATACGGGGGCACATGTCGAAGGCAAGGACCGCCTGACGGCTATAGACACCATACTGGAAAAGACCCACGTTAAAGAGCACCTATCACTTATTATGCCGCGCCCGGCAAGCATAGATGAGCTAGCCATTGTTCATGACCGCGAGTACATAAACAGCTTAAAACGTGAAATCGAAGGAGGTGGAGGCTGGCTGGATCCCGATACTTACGTATCAAGCGGTTCATGGGAAGCAGCGCTTTACGCAGCAGGCGGGCTGCTAAATGCGGTGGATGCCGTAATGAATAAACAAGTCGATAGTGCCTTTGCGCTGGTAAGGCCACCCGGACACCATGCCGTGCAACTGCACCAGATGGGTTTTTGCCTTTTCAACAACATTGCCGTAGCAGCCAAATTTGCATTGCATAATTACGATATCAAGCGCGCCCTGATCGTTGATTTTGACGTTCATCACGGCAACGGCACCCAGGAAGCATTCTATTCTGACTCTCAGGTAATGTACTTCTCCACACACCAGTATCCATGGTATCCATTTACCGGCAGCGCCGATGAGATAGGAAGGAGTACAGGAGAAGGGTCTACCGTGAACGTCCCATTGGAAGCCGAGTTGGGCGATACGGAATATATTCAGGTATTTAACGAGGTTTTGAAGCCCCTGGCTCAACGTTTTTCGCCTGACCTGATTATGGTTTCGGCCGGGTACGATGCTCACTGGCAGGACCCCATCTCAAATATGAACCTTACAACCATGGGGTTTGCCCGCATGGCTAAGATCATTAAAGCTATCTCCGATGAGATTTGCCCCAACAGGCTCGTTTATACACTGGAGGGCGGTTACAACCGGGCTGCGCTTGGATATTCAGTGGCAGCTACCTTTGAACTGCTGCTAGGGCACCAGGAGATAGCCGACCCGCTGGGCGCTCCACCAATGAATTACTCGCCAAGTGATTTTAATGATTTTATTAAATCGATACGCAATATTCATAAGCTTAAAAACGGTTAAAAGCGATAAAAAATATGCGGGGGGGACACCCCGCATATTAATTGCAACAAATGATGAAGTATAGCGTGAAAGCCCGATCAGACTTCTTGGCTTCCCAGGCCTAGCAGCATAATCACAGCAACACCGATAACCATGCCGGCAATACCTAGAAAAGCGGCCAGCGGCACCATTAACAGAGCCCATATGCCGATTATAGTATTTCTATCCATGAATCCCCCTTTGTTCTATTGCACCTTTTCAGGCGTAATTTATTTCGCCGCCTCCGGTGATGTCTTCAAGCCCCTATCCCAGAGCACCAGCAGCGGGCCGGCCACAAAAATCGAATTGTATATACCTATTAGAACACCTACCAGTAAAGCCAGTATAAACTGTTGTATGGTCACGCCACCGAAAAGGTAAATGGCGAGACCGGTCAGGATAACAGTAAGACTGGTGTTGATGCACCTTGCTATGGTCTCAAGGATACTGGAGTTCACAGTCACCGCAAAATCTTTGTTGATGCCTTTGCGGACGTTTTCCCTGATGCGGTCATAAACCACGCAGGTATTGTTGATACAGAAGCCGACTATGGTCAGCATGGCCACGATAAACATCGAGTCAATCTGGTAACCGATAGCCCAACCAAATATGGAGAAGATGCCCATCACAATCAGTACATCATGCAATAGTGCGATAACAGCCGAAAGGCCCCACTTAAAGGGGTTGGGCATCTTACGGAAGGCAAACGCGATATATAGAATCATAAAAATGGAAGCTACACCTACAGCGATGGCAGCATTACGCGCAACCTCACTGGCAACCAGAGGCGATACGGTGGTGAAATCCATCACGGTCACTTCGGCATTAAGGCCTTTCTTCAAAGCATCCAGCAAGGCCGTCTTTTGATCAGTATCGATAGTCCTGATACGTACCAGGTAATCCCCTGCACTGGTTTTTTGTATCATTGCCTCGCCATAATCAAGGTCAGCCATCTGCTGACGCAATACTGACTGATCAATGTCCGGTTCGAATTGCAGGGTCATGATGGTGCCACTGCTGAAATCCACCCCCAGCTGGAACCCTGCAGCAATCATGGAGATGATGCCGGGTATTAGCAGCAAAATCGATATCAGGAAAAACCAGTTGCGTTTATTTACTATATCTATCATTATTTTACTCCGTACAACCAGTGATTTTTCACCACGCGGACGATCATTGATAGGAACACCCTGCTGACAGTAATGGCTGTAAACATACTCAAGGCTACACCGATAAACAGCGTAAGGGCAAAACCTTTTACCATAAAAGCGCCGAAGGTGTCACCGAACCAGTACAACACGATGCATGCAATGAAAGTGGTTACATTACTATCACGAATGGCCAGCCAGGCACGGTTAAAGCCCGCGTCCACAGCAGCTCCCAGCGTACGCCCTGCCCGCAATTCCTCTTTCATACGCTCGAAAATGAGTATGTTGGCGTCCACCGCCATACCGATTGATACAACAGCTGCTGCGATACCTGATAGTGTAAGTGTAACCGGCACCAGCTTAAAGATCGCCATCAGGAAAATACCGTATATTATCAGAGCCAGAGTGGCAATCAGCCCTGACATCCTGTAGTAAAGAAGCATAAAAAGGACGACCAGTATCAGGCCGATAGCGCCTGCCACCACGCTCTTTCTCAGCGAGTCCGCACCCAGCGTAGCATCAACCGTCTGCTCCTGTATCACGGTCAAAGGCACATCAAGAGAACCTGAGTTAAGCTGGATGGAAAGGTTTTTGGCCTCGTCCAGCTCTACACCTGTTATAACACCGTTGCTTTTAATGACAGCCTGGACGGTAGGAGCTGAAATAAGCTGGTTATCCAGGAATATGCCCAGAGGTTTTTGCAGGTTACGCTTGGTAACCTGTTCAAAAAGGACTGCTCCCTCCTCATTCCATTCAAAAGCCACTTGAGGCTCATTGGTATCCTGCTTGAGTACAACCTGTGAATTCGGCTTGAGATATTTGCCAGTCAGTTCCTTTTCACTGCCGTCAGTGCCTGTTGCCATGGCAGTTTTCCAGTCATAATCCGTATTATCCTCATTCATCATCGGCTGGCCGGAAGTATCAAGAGTAACCTCCTTAAATTCCAGCAAAGCAACCTGTCCGATCAGTTTTTTAGCTTCATCAACATTTTTCTCGCCGGGAAGCTGCACCAGGATGCGGTTTTCACCCTGTCTTTGTATGATCGGTTCCTTAACACCAAAAGCATTAGCGCGCCGCTCAATTTTACTGAGTACACTGCTCATGGTTTGATCAATTGTCTGCGAGGTGTCCCTCTTCGATAGGTCCGCTTCATAGACGAGGTAGGCTCCCCCCTTCAGATCCAGACCAAGTGTGAGACCTTTGCGCCCCAACCTGTCGCTATCCAGCGGGGTAACAGCCCAAAGGCTAAATCCAAATAGGGCCAGGATGATTACCAGTAGCCATACATTACTTGTTTTCAATTATCTATTCTCCCTCCCGAGTATCAGTAAATCACATTTATGCATTTTCAGGCAGCGCAACAGGCGCCCCTGCCCAGATCATTTCTTATGTACTTCAGTGCTTCCTCCCTGGTATGGATTTCGCCTGCTGCCTGAGCTTCCCTGACCATACTCAGCAGTCTACCAATATTTTTTCCGGGAACTAAATTGAATTCATTTATCAGGTCGTCCCCTGTAATCAGTTTGAGGGGCATAATCTCGCTTTCCTGTTTATTATGGACATTCATTATATACTGTATGTAGTCAATATGCATATGCCACTCGTCAATATCCACCCGCGGACCGCCAACGGCCAGGTAATCAGCCAGCGCCAAAAATATCACATCAATTCCTGCACCTTCGGTATCTCTGAAATAGCGATAAATAGCCCTGTGAGTCGGCAAGCCTTCGTTGGCCATTTGGGCCGGGTGGAGATGATGATAGACCAGCATTTCTATATAACGTATCTCTTTGCCGCTGAATCTAAGACGCTCCAGGATAGCCACTGCTGAGGCAGCACCCTCTTTGGTATGACCATAGAACCTGATTTTACCATTTTCATCTACGGTCCTGGTGGCAGGTTTGGATATATCGTGCAGCATAGCGCCTATCTTAATCAGCGTCCCTCTGGTTACCCCAGCTCCGATCTCTCCCCTGAAATGATTTTCTATCTCCTCTGACCACGGTGCGAATGCACGCATGCCCTCACTGCCATAAACCCAATCGCTCTCCCGCAATAAAAACTCAATAGCAGCCACTGATTCAATTGAATGATCGAAGACATCCCAGTAATGCTCACCGGGCTGTTTCACACCTTTCATAGCTTCCATTTCAGGGATTATAAGACTCAGCAACCCGAGGTCATTCAGATGCCGCAGCGAGTTGCAGGCATAAGGCAGGGCCATTACCTTTAAAAATTCCTCTCTTGTTTTCTCACTGGGCACGCAGGTCACCAGGTGCTTATTTAAGCGGATGGTCTCTTCCGTGTCCGGTTCGATGTCCAGATTCAACTCCCGGGCAAGACGGACAGCTCTCATCAGCCTGGATGGATCATCTGCAAAAACCCTGTCGCTTATTTGCCTCAACAAGCCCTTTTTCAGATCTTCTTCCCCACCAGTTGGATCAAACAGCCGGATATCGCCCTGTACAAAGGCCTCCATGTCCATGGCCATAGCATTCACAGTAAAATCACGACGCAGCAGGTCGCGCCCTATATCTCCATCATAAGAAGTTACATCAATATGCCAGGGCTGCGACTCACCAGCCACCACCACACGCCCCACCTTGTTATCCTCATCAAGCACAACATACCTGCCGTCAACCAGCTCGGCTGCTTCCTGCGCAATTGCCAGCGAATCTCCTTTGACAGCAATATCCAGGTCAGTAGTATCCCTGCCCATCAGCCAATCGCGCACAAAACCGCCTACCAGGTAGGCTTTACAGTCAGGGGAAGTACAAATCGGAGATAGACTGGTGAGCATCCCCATCAAATCCCGGTTGATTTCGAACACAAGCAAAAATTATAGTACCGCCCCCGATACTTGTAAAGTAAACGATCCAATTAAATTAACACCGTTATACGTAATATCCAGCATTTTGTTCGGTATTATGATATTCGCTGCGGATTTTATAAAATACAGTAATTAAATGAAAACCATAAATCTCTACACCAGCAACTATAAAAATTTACCTGCAGACGTTATAATAAGCCACAATTGAGAAGTGTAAATAAAAAATGGCAGTGAAAAGAAAGCAGAAATTATCGCGCAAAGAGCAGATCGTCAATGCTGCCCGGAAACTTGTCATTAAGTACGGAAGTGAAAATGTAACGGTAAGGAAAATAGCAGATGAAGTCGGCTTCTCTGAAGCAGCTATCTACAGGCACTTTAAGTGTAAAAAGGACATACTCTACGGTCTGATCGAAAGCATTGAAGATAATCTCTTAACAGATATAGGGTCACGGAACCAGCCGGAATACGGGCGATTGGAGAATGTGCTATTTAATCACCTTTCGGCTGTCGAAATGCGGAAGGGTATCTCTTTCCAGGTGATAGCAGAAATAGTCAGCATGGGCGATAAAAAGCTTAACAACCGCATCCATATGGCAATCGAAAGATATATTGAGAAGCTGCGGGAAATATTACGGGAAGAAATACAAAAGGGAGAGTTGCGTGAGGACATAGATATCGATTCCGCAGCAATTGTCCTTTTCAGCGTGGTGCAGGGCTTATCCAACATATGGACGCTCAGCAATTACAGCTTTAATCCCAGGGACAAGTTCGAACCCATTTTGCGGTTGATACGCAGAGGGCTAACTTAGCCTCGTTTTATTTTCTAAGTTCTTATTCAATTCCCTGATGATACAGCGATATTACAGGCATGTATTTGAAATAGTTATCTGCGCATAATGAAATAGGAATCGAAAAAGAATAGCTGGCAAAACTCAGGTCTCCTGATTGCAGATTACCGCATCTCATTGAGTGCAAACCCCTTTAGAATACCTTTCTATAACGAATAATAATTCATAATTTTGAACCTCTATGAGTTCCCCCAATTCCAATATCAGATGGCTGTTGAAAACCGTCCAGAAAGGTTATAATAATTTCGAATTTGCCGCATCCCTGCAAATTATTGAGATTAGATAAAAAATGCACGAATCAGCCGTAGTCATCGCTTTAGTAGGTGTATTGATTTTTGCAGCACACCTATTTGAAGCTATTTTCAGGCAAACCAGGATACCGGACGTGTTACTTCTGGTAATCATCGGCCTGCTGCTTGGACCGCTGTTGAATATTGCCACACCTACCCATTTCGGCTCAGTCGGCCCGGTATTTACTACAATTACTTTTATTTTGATCCTTTTCGATGCTGGAGTCGGACTCAAAATCACCGACCTGAAACGCACATACCGGGATACACTTATGCTCAGCCTGATTTCGTACTTCGTTACAACAATTGTAGTCGGAGCCGCCGCCTACTATTTGACTGATCTTGGTATTGTAAGGTCTCTGATTCTTGCATCGGTTGTAGGAGGACTATCAGCGGCAATTATCGCACCAATGCTGAATAACATGAAAATGAAAGCCTCCAGCAAGGCCGTCCTGCTGCTGGAATCAACAATCTCCGACGTATTTTCCGTAATAGCTACCATCACCCTGATCGAAATTGCCAAAATCGGCAATATTGCAGACTTCGATATTGGGATAACATTAGGAAAAATCCTTGCTTCATTTACTCTTGCCACTATTATTGCGGCAGTAGCTGCAATACTGTGGTCGATAGTTTTAAATAAAATCCGCAACCTTCAAAATTCAGTATTCACAACTGCTGCATTTGTATTTGTCGTATTTGGATTGGCGGAATGGTTAGGCTACAGCGGACCGGTAGCAGCGCTTGTATTCGGTATTACCCTGGGCAATATCGGCTATCTGAACCTGCCACGCATTCAAAATAATGTTGATACTCACCCGAGTGAGCTAAACCGGACTGAAAAAGCTTTCTTCTCCGAACTGATATTTATTCTTAAAACATTATTCTTTGTGTATATCGGCATCTCTCTTCAGCTGGCCAACTGGTGGCTAATATTAATCGGCTTAATTCTTGCCATAATTATATATATAATACGCCTGCCAGTGGTCCGGTTTACCCTGAGTAAATCAACAACAGCTACAGATGCTTCAATGCTGTCAGTATTGATTCCCCGCGGCCTTGCTGCAGCCATTTTAGCCTCAATTCCCTTCCAGCAGGGGATTTCCGGCGGCGAGGCTATTCAAAATATTGCTTACTCCGTTATTTTGATCACTATTATATTCACATCCATACTAATGTTCCTGATCGATAAAACAAAGTTCGCCATATTCTATAACTGGGTTTTTTCTCGATTCAAACAGCAAAACCTGGATAACGGCCAATAACTCTTATCGCTCATTTCCATATTGCTTCAACCATTTTTGACAAAACACCGCCGCCTTGAGTATTATGTAAGTGAGTGTTTACATACCATGGGGGTGAATAATGCTAGTAAAGCATATGTTAGGGAAAAAGGTTATCGATTCTCAAGGCAATCTTATTGGAAAAGTATTCGATATTGAGATCGACCTTATTAAGGGCTCTGCAAATCGGATCTTTATAAGGTCAGGTTTATCGCATGCTTTCTCCGCCAATCCTGAAGATGTTATCACAGTAGGAGATAGAATAATAATCCGGCATAAAAAAGCGGATATATCAAAAATGGAAACCTTTAATTTGTTGGGAATAAAAAGGGAACTTCTGTGCAACTGGTAGTCAACTTAGCGGAACAATATGGTAGAGAAAAAAGAAAACACTGCCTTCAGGCAAAAGCAGATTGCAGTTGCTGCAGCAGAATTAATTACCGGATACGGCAGCAATCACGTGACCATAAAACAGCTTGCCGCTCACATAAACCTTTCTGAAGCGGCAATATACAGGCATTTCAAGAGTAAAAGCGATATTTTTCGATTCCTTTTGAAACACATTGAAATTACTTTACTCACAGAATTGTACATGAATAATCTTAATAAAAAAGTCAATTCTTTTGATCTGGACACAGCAATTGACCGTCACATTTCGAGTATTGAAAGAAACCGCGGCATGTCATTTCATGTAATCGCTGAAATTATTAGTATGGGGGACACCACCCTTAATCATGATTCTCTTGAAATAATCAATAACTATATCGCCTGTATGGCACAAATCTTTCGCAAAGGCAACATTAAGGACGCTGACATCGCTGCAACCGTTTTTTTCACCATAGTACAGGGCATGGTCAATCTTTGGATCCTCAGTGAATATACTTTTAATTTAAAACGCAGATTCAATAAGGTCTGGGTGCCATTGAAAAGGTCATTATCACCAATCTGAAAAAGCGATTATTTTAATGCCTGACCTCAAATTGTATTATAATGAATCTGGGCAGAAGAGGAGTGATAATTATATGTGGACACAGAGTACTCTTCAGGGGCTGGTAAAAGACCAGCTCTCCGATTATCTTTTCCTGGTAGTGTCTAACAGGGAACCTTATATACACAATTATGTCGATGGTGCCGTCAATTGTATTGTTCCCGCCAGCGGCCTGACCGTAGCGCTCGACCCGGTTATGAGGGCATGCGGAGGCACATGGGTTGCTCATGGAAGCGGCAGTGCCGATAAGGAAGCGGTAGATGCCAACAATCGAGTCCTAGTCCCTCCGGATAAAAAGAGTTACGCCTTACGCCGTGTCTGGTTGACGGATGAAGAAGCAGACCGCTATTACCTCGGATTTTCCAACGAAGCCCTCTGGCCATTATGTCATATAGCATATCAGCGGCCTAAATTTGACTTTGATGATTGGAATACTTATAAGCTGGTTAATAGACACTTCGCCGAAGCTGTACTCGATGAGATAGGCAACCGCAAGGCCTTTGTTTTTATTCAAGATTATCATCTCACACTCGTTTCCCGTCTCATAAAAGCCAAGAACCATCGTGCTATCACAGCCCAATTCTGGCATATCCCCTGGCCAAATCGCGAGGCCTTCAGAATCTGCCCTTGGCAAAATGAAATCCTCTACGGCCTGCTGGGCAATGATCTGCTTGGCTTTCATATCGCTTACCATCGCGATAATTTCCTTGACACTGTGGACAAATCTTTAGAATGCCGTATTGATAGTGAAAAATTTTCTATTACCCATGGAAACCATACCACTTTTGTTTTACCATTCCCTATCAGCGTTGATTTCGACAGGATATCCGAACATGCCCATACAAAAGTAGTTGACCAGGAGATCAATTCACTGAAAAATAAATATAATCTTACTGATGAGCTAATAGGGATCGGACTTGATAGGATTGACTATACAAAAGGGATTCCAGAAAGATTAAAAGCAATAGATACGCTATTGAACAAATATCCCATGTATAAGTACAAGCGCAGGCTGGTTTTCTTCCAACTGGCTGAACCAAGCAGGACAAAAATCAAAAAATACCAGGAATTAAACGATGAGATCGACAATCTTATAGAAGAGATTAATGCGAAGCATGCGTCTGATGGCTGGAAGCCTATTATTTATGTTAAAGAGCATAAGTCACCGGAAACAATCATGGCATTTCACCGGATGGCCAATTTTTGCATAGTAAGCTCACTGCATGATGGTATGAACCTGGTTGCCAAGGAATTCGTCTCAAGCAGGTCTGACGAAGACGGCGTTTTGATATTAAGCAAATTTACGGGCGCAGCAAGAGAGCTGGACGAGGCCTTGCTGATCAATCCATATGCCATCGATGATATTACCGAGACCATTAGAGCGGCCATCGAAATGCCTACCGATCTGCGGAAAAAACGTATGATTAAGTTGCGCCGTAAAGTACAGGAAAATAATATTTACAAATGGGCTGCGAACATAATTAAAGAACTGGTAAAAATAGAATCGTTATGACTCTTAAAATAATATGCAATACGTTTTCAATATATGGAATGAAATTCTCGGGAGGGTCAAACAAGCCAGAGAAATATTGTTACTATGCGATTATGATGGTACACTGACAACAATTGTGGACAGCCCTGAAAAGGCCAGCTTGTCAGATGAAACCAGAAATATTCTTAACGCGTTAGCTCACAAATCGAATATGAAAGTTGGGATAATTAGTGGACGTGCTATCACAGATATCAAGGAAAAGGTGCAAATCGGTGGCATTATATTTGCAGGCAACCATGGTTTCGAGATAGAGGGTCCCGGAATCAAATTTATACATCCTTTGACAGCAGAGATCAGCTCACTGATCCATATCATCGGCACTATTCTTGCCAGAACCCTGGGTAAAATACCGGGTGTACTGATTGAAGACAAAGGAGTAACATTGAGCGTACATTACAGGATGGTCGATGAAGAGAAATTGCCCCAGTTTACCCATGTTTTCGAAAATACCGTCGGCACAGCACGCAAGCTCGGTAAATTCAAGACCACCTTCGGCAAGAAAGTCAATGAAATAAGACCGGCCGTTGAATGGAACAAAGGCAAGGCTGTTTCCCTCATCTTCGACAAATACACACGTTCAGCCAGAAAGGGCTCGGTACTGCCAATATATTTAGGTGACGATTTGACGGACGAGGACGCTTTTAAAACTGTGAATGATCTTGGCGGCATCTCTATACTGGTAGGGGATACCTGCCAGTCCTCAGCCGCCGGTTACTATTTAAATTCTACATCCGAGGTTAATAGTTTTTTATCTGAGATGCTCAAGATATTGTAACAGGGGCTTATATGATTGAATGGATTCAAAATAACTGGATAGCACTTACGGTCCCAATTGCGATTTTTCTTGCTTTTTGCATTATAGGTCTCTGGATCAGAAGAGCTTTATATGACCGTATGAATAATATGTTGTCTAAATCCGGTTGGGGCGGAAAAGAAGTCCTCATACAGACTACCAGGGGGCCCTTCTTCTTCTGGTTCATGATGTTGGGAGCTTACGCAGGCATAGGGTTTTCCCAACTTTCCCAGGAAGTTAAAGAACTGGGAGAGAAGATCATTGCCAGTATCTTTATAATTTCTATCATCTGGCTGCTCATCCTCCTTGCCGACAGGCTTTTGAAGCTTTATGCTAACTTGATAATACCAGCTAAACCGCCAAATAAATTCATAAGTACCATTGTCCGGGCTACCATATTGCTGCTTGGCGTGCTGATTCTGGCTGATTACTGGGGATTACCGTTAACCCCTGTAATATTATTACTGGCCGCAGCGATCTTAATCGCAGTTGTCGCATCCCGTGACGCTATACTCAATATATTCTCAGGTCTGGAAGTGGCTGCTCAGCAGACAGTCAAAGAAGGCGATTTCATTAAACTGAGTACCGGGGAAGAGGGTTATGTTGTTGATATGGCCTGGAGGACTATTAAAATAAAGACCCCCGAACGTAATATCATTACTGTGCCTAATAGCAAGCTGATGAGAGAGACGGTGATAAATTACGGCCACCCGCTAAAGAAGGCAACCAAACCGTTTCATTTTCAAACCAGGCTCCATCTCAAAGAGCTTACAGGATTAAAGGCGACTAATCTTATAGCACTTACAAATATTTTAAAGTCTGCTCCCGATGCCGTCGTTTATTTCCACACACACAATTTTCTTGAAGAATACCAGTTCTTAACCCCTGAACCTCCCAATGATTTTGCCCTGTGGGTCGAGGATTCGCTGGACGATCATATACTTGCTGAAAAACTGGCCAATATTGATACATTCGCCTATTCAAGCCTGGGAGAATTAAAGTCAGCAATAATTTCAGTTATTGATCAGCATATTGCTGCAAACCCCGATATGAGGTTTGTAGAAGGAAACAGCGATTTTTATTTCATAAAATCAGTCAGCGTGGTATTTCCAACCCCATATTATGCCTCCGACCTGCGTGAGTTCGTTGAGGTTCTGCGTAAGATAACCATCGACTCACTTTACTATCACGTTTTTGAATCGCGGCTCAGGTTGCAGAAAGCGTCGAATGATTTCTCAGTATGGATAAGAGACTCTTTCGGGGAAACTGACCTGGCTGATAAAATCGACAGCCTTGTACCTTATACATCGACATTGGAAGCTATGCGGACTTTTATCATACAAAATATAGAAAAGCGCATTAAGTAGAAGTAGCAATAATATGAATACACATATACATAGCCAGTTAGCAACAAAGATCGATGATTACGAGCCCATAGTTGGAAAAAACGTAATTGATGAGTTAAAGCTACTGGGCAGCCGCCTTGCTAAAAGGAGAATTCTAAATATAAACTCTACGTTCTCCGGTGGCGGCGTAGCAGAAATACTGAACCGCATGGTGCCGCTGCTTAATCAGCTGGGATTGGACACCAAGTGGGAGGTTATACAGGGTAACGATGCTTTTTTTGATATCACCAAGAAATTTCACAATGCCCTTCACGGCAGACAGGAGAGCATCACAAAAGAAGAATTTGATATTTATATGAGCACCACTGAACAGAATATCCGTGAGATGACTCTGGATGCAGATATATTTTATATACATGACCCGCAGCCTGCAGGGTTGATCTCCCAAAAAGAGGCCCGGGGAGGTAAATGGATATGGCGCTGCCACATAGATGTATCTCACCCGGACCAGCAGGTATGGGATTTTCTCAATCAGTTTGTGATTAAATATGACGCTGCCGTTTTTTCGGCGCCTTCTTTCTCTCAAAAATTGCCTATCAGACAATTCCTCATATCACCTTCCATAGACCCTCTGAGCGATAAAAATAAAGAACTTTCCAAATCGGAGATTGAGGCCGTGTTAAACAAATACAACCTGGATCTCGATAAACCTACAGTAGTGCAAATATCCAGGTTTGATTACTTGAAAGACCCTGTTGGCGTTATTCAAGCATTTGAAATGGTAAGAAAAGGTTTTGACTGTCAGTTGGTGCTGGCAGGCGGTACAGCTACTGATGACCCTGAAGGCGCCAAAGTCCTCGATGAAGTCAATGAACGTTCCAACGGAAATCCGGATATAAAGGTGCTCTTGATACCGCCAGGCAGTGACATCGAAATAAATGCTTTACAGAGAGCGGCAACAGTTATCTTCCAGAAATCATTAAAGGAAGGATTCGGCCTTACTATCAGTGAAGCTCTCTGGAAAGGCAAGCCGGTGGTAGCATCAGCAGTCGGTGGAATACCCCTGCAAATAGAAAATAAATTCACAGGACTTTTATGCCATAGCGTTGAGGGCGCCGCTTTCGCGCTCAAACAATTGCTCAGCAATCCTGTTCTTGCAGCAAACCTGGGCAAGACAGGAAAAGCACATGTAAAGCAGAATTTTCTTATTACACGCCACCTTAAGGAATACTTATTGCTTTTTGTTGCGCTCAATATTGAATCGGATGTGATATATATATAGCTTTTGCAGATATTTAGTGACCGGACTATTTCGTAACAGAAGAGACAACCAGCAGAAACGATATACGCAGGCAAAATAGCAAAATACAATATACTCTACGGAGGAGAATCATATATTGAGCTCCGCCAGAGATCCGCTAATTATAGAATAATTTTTTTACGTTCAGGGAAACCAAGGTTGCTATGAATATAAAGGAGACGCAATGGCACCAGCTTAACCCTGACGATGTACTGAAAGGCCTTAATTCCCATCGTTCCGGGCTGAAAGAAGCTGATGCACGTGAACGTCTCAACCAATATGGACCCAATCTACTCCAGGGTAAGAAAAAAACATCACCCATAGTTGTTTTTCTTTACCAATTCCTCAGTCCGTTGATATACGTGCTGCTGGCAGCTGGCATAGTCTCGCTTATCACCTCCCATTATATCGACGCCGTGGTAATCTTAGGCGTACTTATACTCAATGCAGTGATAGGATTTTTACAGGAGAGCCGTGCAGAAAAAGCCATGGCCGCACTGCTGGCGCTATCATCCCCTAAAGCACGTGTCCGGCGTGACGGCGTCTCACAGCAAATCCCGGTAACAGAAGTAGTACATGGAGATATCCTGCTACTGGAAGCCGGCGATAAGGTATCTGCAGATGCCAGGCTAATTGAAAGCTCCAATTTAAAGGTCAATGAAGCAATGCTGACAGGTGAGTCAATGCCCGTAGACAAGCACTCATCACAGCTTTCATCATCTGCATCGTTAAACGACAGGAAAAACATGGTATTCATGGGCACAATAGCAACATACGGCAGGGCAACCGCGGTCGCCGTTAAAACAGGCATGGCGACGGAAATCGGCAGCATCGCTCATGCGATCGAAGATATCAAGCGTGAGAAGACGCCCCTCCAGAAGAGCATCAACAGGCTCAGCCAATATCTCCTCATCGCCATCCTGGCCATCCTTTCAATACTGGTTTTTGTAAGCTTATGCAGGGGGACTACCTGGCAGGATACATTCTTCCTGGCGGTCGCTATCGCTGTCTCAGCTATACCCGAAGGCCTGCCCGCCGTGATTACAGTTGTTCTGGCAGTCGGCATGCAATACATGGCGAGAAGGAGCGCAATCGTCCGCAAACTGGCAGCCGTGGAGACATTGGGATCAGCAACTGTTATTTGCTCTGATAAGACTGGCACACTTACTTTAAACAAAATGACCGTCCAGCACCTGTTCATCGGTAATGAGTTAATTGACGTTACAGGAGAAGGCTACGAGCCTAAAGGAGCGTTCTGGAAGGAGGGAATCCCTTTCGCCCCGGATACGAACCAGCTGCTGCAATTACACCTGCGGATAGCTACGTTATGCAACGACGCACTTCTAACCTGCGAGAAGGACTTCTGCGGCATTTTCGGAGACCCCACGGAAGGAGCCCTGGTGGTTGTAGCAGCCAAGGCAGGATTAGAAAAAGAGAAACTGGAACAAAAATACCCGCGTCTGGATGAAATTCCTTTCCAGAGCGAGAGACAATTTATGGTAACGCTCCATCGCTGTGAGGAAGGGGGTAAGATAGCATATGTCAAAGGGTCCGTTGAACGTATGCTCGAGTATTGCGGGTTTATTGCCACACGCAGTAGTAATTTACCACTATTAGAAAACGGGAGACAGTCAATACTGCAGGCTAATGATAAAATGACTGGCTCTGCCATGCGTGTGATTGCCACTGCCTATGCCCGACTGCCTGAGGAAACCGATGAACTCCGGGAGGAAGACATTAAAGGAAATCTCACTTTTGTTGGTCTGGCAGGCATGGAAGACCCTCCGCGCCCCGAAGCAATCGTAGCTGTCAAGCTTTGTAAACAGGCCGGCATAAAAGTGGTCATGATCACGGGAGATAATAAAAACACTGCCAAGTCCATAGCCTCAAAGCTGTTCCTGCCGGAGGGCAGGGCGCTTACCAGCAGCGAGCTCAAACAAATGAGCGATGAACAGCTTTCATTAGATATAGAAGAAATCTCCGTTTTTGCGCGCATCGAACCGCTGCAGAAACTGAAGATAGTCGATGCTTTCAAAGCACGCGGGCATGTCGTTGCTATGACAGGCGATGGTATCAATGACGCTCCCGCTTTGAAATCAGCCAACATTGGCATAGCCATGGGCATCACAGGCACGGATGTAGCCAAAGAGGCCAGCGACATGGTGTTAGCCGACGACAATTTCGCATCGGTGGTAGCAGCCGTGGATGAAGGCAGGGCAATCTTTAACAGGCTGCGCAACGTGGTTTTTTTCCTGCTCAGTACGAATTTTGGGGAACTGCTGGCCTTCATCCTATGCGTAGGCATAATCGGGCAGGCTCCGCTTCTTGCACTGCAGATAATCTGGGTTAACCTGGTAACAGATACGGCCGCAGCCATTCCCCTGGGGCTGGAACCCAAATCAGGCGATGAACTAAATCAGCCGCCCCGCCATCCCAGAGTTGGGCTGATCTTCCCGGGTCTGCTGGCACGTATTATCTTCATGGCAGCATTAATGGGGACCGGCATATTCATTATTTTTAATTGGGCCATCGCAGAGATGGGTATTAAGGAAGCACGTACACTCGCTTTCTGCACGATGGTTGTCTTCGAATGGTTCAGGGCTTTCAACGCCAGGTCCGACGAGCATTCTGTATTGAAGCTGGGTCTTTCGAGCAACCGCTGGCTGCTGCTGACAATATCCATAGCTATTTTGCTCCAGCTTGCAGTCGTGTATTTGCCTTTCATGCAAGTTGCATTCGAAACAGTACCTCTCAGCATCGATAAATGGGGTATCGCTATACTGGCAGGCGGCAGCATGTTCCTGATCGAAGAAATACGTAAAATGCTCTTCCCCAAACTGTTCAGCACAGGGAAATGGCAGCCGTTGGGAAAAGCAAAATGAATATATTTTACTGGCAGGAGAAAATTTAAAATATAAAAAACTGTTACAGGCAGACATTCAAAACGAAAATCGCACCTTGCAGACAACAGCGGTGAACAGGGTGCGACTTTGCCGATCATATTACATACGGGAAATGGCTGTCAGGGCTTTATTAAATCGCACTGCTGCGTATGCCCGAATTTAAAAATACGTTAGTAAAATTATTTTTACATACGATTTATATTTACAATGTCATTGATTTTATGCTCTTACTACGTTAATATTAATACTCTCAGCGGATATTTATTTTGAGTAATTTACGTAATAACCTATACGCATTTTTGCTACACCTTAAACTCCATTCATTACGTATCTACAATACAGTACGCAATATACTTCTCAGCTTTATCGGGTTTCTCGATATCGGGTATTTACGCAAATGGCTTACTATCGGTATATTAATAGGCCTTGTTGCGGGATTTGGCTCCATCCTGTTTTATCTGCTTATTCAACTGGCATCACATCTTTTAATAGGAAACCTGGCAGGTTATACTGCGCCTTTACCTGGTGGGGAAGGCTCCAGCGAAGTAACACCGATTGCCAGACTCTGGGCTATACCCCTGATTACAACGCTGGGAGGTCTGGTAAGCGGTCTGCTGGTATTCAAGTTCGCCCCGGAAGCTGAAGGGCATGGGACCGATGCTGTTATCAATGCCTTTCATCATAAGCAGGCACGCATACGCAGCCGTGTCCCCATTATTAAGATGATTGCATCGGCGATCACAATCGGTTCAGGAGGAAGCGCCGGAAGAGAAGGACCGGTAGCGTTGATAAGCGGTGGGTTCGGATCAATATTAGGAGATGCTCTTAGACTAAGCGACCGTGACCGCAGGATAGCCCTGACAGTCGGTATGGGGGCGGGTATAGGAGCTATATTTAAAGCACCGCTGGGTGGAGCACTGCTGGGTACGGAGATTCTGTACAGGCGCGACTTCGAAATCGATGCTATTTTCCCTTCATTCATTGCCTCCATTACCGGCTACGTAATTTTTGCTTCATTCAATGGTTGGGCACCGATTTTTACAATACCTGCCAGCCTGGCATTTGAAAGCCCCCTTCAACTGGGAGGTTATATGCTGCTCGGGCTGGCATGCGGAATGGCAGGTATGCTCTATGGACATACCTTCTACAAAATGCGGGATTTGTTTAATTCACTAAACGTTCCAAAATTTTTAAAACCAGCCATAGGAGGCCTGGGAGTCGGCATAATCGGGATGTTTCTACCCCAGGTGCTGGGCCAGGGTTACGGGTGGGTCCAGCTAGGTATCAACGGTAATTTTACCGAGCTGCCGGTATATTTAATGATCGGCGTACTGCTCGGGAAAATCGTCGCGACAGGCCTGTCCATAGGTTCTGGAGGCAGCGGCGGCGTATTTGCTCCTGGCCTGGTAATCGGAGGTATGGTAGGAGGAATAACATGGTGGCTGCTAAAAGATTTAACATTGATAGTACCAGCGCGGCCCGAGGCTTTTGTAATCGTCGGCATGATGGCGCTGTTTGGCGGAATTGCTAAAGCGCCCCTGGCCATCATGATCATGGTCAGCGAGATGACCAACAGCTATGTACTGCTGGCTCCATGTATGATCGCTGTGGTTATCGCATATTTTTCCACAGGAAAAAGTTATATCTATGAGAACCAGGTGCTGAGCAGGGCGGCATCTCCCGCCCACAAATTCGAGTACTCTACTCCTTTGCTGGCAAAACTCACGGTCCGTGAAGCAATGCGTACACCCAGAGCGGCAGCCCGCTATGACACAAATTTGAAAGAGATAGAAAACCTGATGAAGTCAGAGAAACTGGATGCAGTGCCCGTTATTTACGAAGGAAGCATCTCCGGAATTGTGGCCAACCTGGACATTGTCCAGGTACCGAAAGCGGAGCGTGCCACTAAATTAGCCAGAGATGTCATGAGCACCAAATTAATAGTAACATACCCTGAGGAACAGCTTGACGTGGCCCTTGAACGGATGAGCCGGAATAATATCAGCCATCTTCCTGTGCTGGATGCAAATAATGCCAATAACCTGATAGGAATGTTATGTATAGAAGACATTATCCGTACCTACCGCTTAAATGCCAGTACGATACAAACAACCGGCTAGCTACCCAAAACCATATTTACTCAGCTTTTCCTGCTGCTTATATTCGCTCTCCTCTTACACATTCTTTCTGTTAAATCTACGGACAGGCGCTGTACGGCATGTAACTTAATATCATTAAATGCCTGCTGTTGGCATTCTATATCAGCCCGCAATAATCACAGGCTTATTAAATTTGTGTTATGGCAGTATAATTACTACCGTTTTCTAATTATTTATTTAAGGGAAGGGAGTGTATGTTTAATAGAATTCTGATACCTCTGGACGGCTCTAAACTGGCTGAAAGCGTTTTCCCTTATGCGGTGGATATGGCAGTAACAAGAAAATCCAGCGTTGAGCTCGTTACTGTCTTTGAGCCATTTCAAATTCCCCCGCATATCGGCATGGTATTCGATGAAGACAATATCAAAGAATATAATAAAAGTTCGCAGAAGAGTCATTTTGACTACTTGCAGAAAATTAAGCAGTTTTTCGAAGCCAATGGAATTGAAACGAATACCACCGTATTGCAGGGAAAAGTAGATGAGACCCTCATAGACTATGCTAACAGCAATGAATTTGATCTGATAATAATGGCGACCCATGGCCGATCCGGGGTAGAACGGTGGATAATGGGAAGTGTTGCGGACAAGTTCATTCATTACTCAGTCACACCGATTCTTCTGGTAAGGGTCCTGCCCCAAAAATAAGAGCGCTCTGCTGTCTTTTATAAGCGCTACGAACCATTAATTCAACTTCAAGCAGTGATATAATTAAACGGCAATGCAGTATAAACGTATAGTCATTAAGCTGGGCACCAACCTGCTCACAGGCGGCGGCAGGCAACTGGACATGAATGTCATGGCCAGCCTGTCTGCACAGGTAGCTGAATTGCACGCAGACGGCCATGAGATAATCCTCGTTTCGTCCGGGGCGGTGGCAGCCGGACGTCAAAAGCTGGGTATTGCCAATAAGATGAAGGATATCCCCTTCAAACAGGTCATGGCATCAGTGGGCCAGAACCACCTGATGCACATCTATGATGAGTTGTTTGCCAAATACAATATAACTGTAGCTCAGGCTCTGCTGACCAAATCGGACCTGGCCGACCGCTCGCAATACCTGAATGCACGTAATACACTCCTTGCTTTAATAGGGCTTCGAGTAATCTGTATCGTAAATGAAAACGACGTTGTCTGTATAGATGAACTCGGAGGACTCAGGTTCGGCGACAATGACAACCTGTCCGCCATGGTAGCTAATCTCGTCGATGCCGACCTGCTGATATTGCTATCAGATGTAAAAGGGCTGTATTCAGCCAATCCTCAGCATAATAAAAAAGCCAGGCTGATTCCAGTAGTTGAGAAAATCGATAAAAGCATCGAGAAAATAGCGGGAGGCGCAGGCAGCAGCCGCGGCACTGGGGGGATGGCCACCAAGATCGAGGCGGCACGCCTGGCAACTTCCTCGGGTGTACCGGTCATTATCACGGAAGGGGCCGAATCCAACGTAATCGTGAAAGCGGCCGCCGGTAAAAAAGTCGGCACGTTTTTCACGGCACGCGAAAGTAAAATTGAGAGCAGGCAGCGCTGGCTGCTCTCAGGTCTGTGCTGCATGGGAAAACTGACCATAGACAAGGGAGCGGCAACTGCACTGCATAAACAGAATAAAAGCCTGCTGCCAGCAGGCATCACTGAAGTCGACGGGCACTTCGACCGCGGCGAAGTAGTGGATATTTTTGATACGGCCGGCAAACGCATCGGCAGCGGGATAACCAACTACAGCTCTGATGACCTGGCCCGCATTAAAGGACTGAAGTCTACAGGTATAGCAGATATCCTGGGTTATGAATATGGCGATGAAGCCGTACACAGGGACAACCTGGTACTGTTATGAACATACGTACGCTGAATAAGGGGGTTATACATGCAGGCACCATTTAACGAGCTGGAAGAGAAAGCAAAGCTGGCCAAGGCTGCTTCCAGGAAACTGGCTTTCGTGTCAACCAGCATCAAAAATGAAGCACTGATGGCGATTGCACAAGCGCTGCTGGATAGAGAAGACCAGATACTGCATAACAATGAAAAAGACTTTAAGGAAGCCGAAGCTTCCGGTATGGGAGCAGCCATGCTCGACCGGTTGATGCTCAACTCGAGCAGGCTTAAGGGCATATCCGGCGATGTAAAAATCGTGGCCGCCTTGCCGGACCCGGTGGGTGAAATTATCGAAGAACGGACCCTGCCCAATGGGCTGCTGCTGAGCAAGAGGCGCGTTCCCCTCGGTGTGATCGGGGCCATCTACGAAAGCCGTCCCAATGTAACCGTTGATATTTCCGTGCTTTGCCTAAAATCAGGCAACGCCTCCATCCTGCGCGGCGGCAAGGAATCCAGCCGCTCCAATCTGGCGCTGGCCAGCACGGTGCAGGAAGCCGCTTATAAGGCGGGTATCCCCCGCGGATCTGTGCAGTTCATCGAATCGCCTGACCGCAGCCTGGTAGACCATATGCTCAAGATGAAGGACTATATCGATCTGGTCATACCGCGCGGCGGCGCTTCCCTGATCAAGTTCGTCAAGGAAAACGCAGCCATGGCAGTCGTAGCAGGAGGCATCGGCGTCTGCCATACATACGTGGACAAGACAGCCGACATTGATAAGGCCGTAGTTATTATATTCAACGCCAAGGTGCAGCGCCCCACTGTCTGCAATGCCCTCGACTGTGTCCTGGTGCACAAGGACGTTGCAGCCGCGTTCCTGCCCCGCATGGCCAGAGAGCTGGCTAAAGCCGGCGTGGAGATGCGCTGCGATGATAAATCGCTGGGACTGCTGAAATCCTTGGAAGGGATTAAAGCTCAGGCAGCTGTGAATGAGGACTGGGGCAGGGAGTTCCTGGCCCTCATAGCATCTGTTAAGGTGGTGGATTCGCTGGACGAGTCGCTGGCACACATCGACACCTACGGGTCAGGCCATTCGGAAGCCATCGTCAGTGAAGACAGCGCTGCTATCGACAGATTCCTGAATGAGGTGGATGCAGCCTGCGTCTATGCCAATGCCAGCACCCGCTTCACGGACGGCAGCCAGTTCGGCATGGGCGCCGAAATAGGTATCAGCACCCAGAAATTCCATGCACGCGGCCCTATGGCGCTCAGAGAGATATCCAGCTACAAGTGGTGCATTAAAGGGAATGGACAGGTGAGACCGTAAGGCAGCAATTCCAGATAACACAAGCCAAATTCCAAACTCAATTATTTGGCATTTGGAACTCCGTATTTGTTTAGGGTTTAGTACTTAGTTTTTGGAGCTTCCCCGTGTTTTTACTTTAGCCCATCCAGCGCTTTCTTCTGTTCCTCAAATAGCTGCTTGATGCCTTTATCGGCGAGAGCAATCAGCGTATCGATCGAGTCTTTGGAGAAAGGCTTGCCTTCCGCTGTACCCTGCAGCTCTACAAATTCGCCCTTGTCGGTCATGACAACATTGAAATCAACAGCGGCCCGGGAATCTTCCTCATAGCAAAGGTCCAGCATCTTCAACCGGTCTACCACGCCCACGCTGACCGCAGCCACCGCACATTTTACCGGCATGACCCTGTACATTCCCATTTTTTTCAGCTTGTTGCACGCCATGTAAAGGGCTACATAAGCCCCGGTTATGCTGGCAGTGCGGGTACCACCATCTGCCTGCAATACATCGCAGTCTATAGTGAAGGTCCTTTCGCCCAGTGTACGCATATCTATAGCTGCGCGCAGGCTCCTGCCGATCAGCCTCTGTATCTCCTGTGACCTCCCTGCCTGCCTTTCGGGATTGCGTGATGTGCGCGTGTGGGTTGCCCGCGGCAGCATAGAATATTCGGCAGTTACCCAACCTGTTCCCTTCCCCTTTAAGAACATCGGTACACGGTCCTCGACGCTGACCGCACAGACCACCCGCGTATTGCCCATTTCTATCAGTGCTGAACCTTCCGGATAATCCTGGTAGCCCAGGGTTATTTTTACCGGTCTCAGGTCGTCATTTGATCTTCCGTCTACTCTTGCCATTTCATTTCCTTATATTTAGATTCAGGCGAAAGTATAACATCTAAGCAAGCTAAAATACCAAGCATTTTAAATAATCCATGCCAATTAAATAATAGAAAACTACCAAAGCTAAAATTTAATAGATTTGAGATTTACACTATGGTGTTTTTTAATAGTCAAATCTCAGTATTTTCTTTTTTATTTGGAATTTCACCTATGTAATGATATTCTGTGAGGCACTATGCCCGCCGACGTCAATATCTGGATATTGGCCATCGCCGGTTTCGGAGCGGGGATGTTGGGTTCCATGCTGGGTATAGGCGGTGGAGCAATAATCGTCCCCGTCCTTACGCTGGCTCTCGGCATTCCCATCCAATACGCCATCGGCAGCAGCCTGGTCTCCATAGTTATCAATGCCTGCACCGCCACGGGTGTCTACATACAGAAGCAGCTGACCAACCTCAAGCTGGGACTGCTGATGGCAACCACCCTCATACCCGGAGCTGTGGCAGGCGCTTTCATCGCCGCCGTTCTCTCCAGCAACGTACTGATCATCATATTCGCCATTCTCCTTTTTTATGTCGCCTATACCATGGTCCCTCAAAAACAGCATAAACTCCCGCAGGCGGGACTGGAGGAGCAGAACAACGTCCGTGAAAAAGACGCTGCACTGCACGGATGGCTGGACGATTCGTATTATGATCCTGCTGTAAATGAGGAGGTACATTACCGGGTGCACCGGCCGGCGACAGGCATGGGCACCGCCTTTTTCGGCGGGGTCCTCTCCAGCATGCTGGGCATCGGGGGAGGCATCGTCAACGTGCCCGTGATGAACCGGATTATGAAGGTCCCTATCAAGGCTACCATCGCCACCAGCAGCCTGATGCTGTGTTTCACCACCATGACAGGGGCACTCATTTACGCCCTCCACGGCTATGTCCTGCCCTCCCTGATTGCCCCGCTCTGCATCGGGGTATATATCGGCGCACGGCTGGGAGCAGCCATTGCCCACCGTGTGCGGGGACGGGTATTGATGATAGTTTTCGCCGTTTTCCTGGCACTCACGGCGGTATTAATGGTGCTGCGTCCACTGAATATTATAGGCGGTCATTAAGATGGATAGCGGTATGAATAAGCTGCCGGAAAAGCTAGATACGCTTAACAGGCGCGTTGGCCTGGTACTCAGAGCGGGGACTATCCTCAGCCTGCTGCTGATGGCGGCAGGGATGGTTCTCTTCCTCATAACCGGCACAGCCGGGATGACAGCCCTTACCCCGCTGACGTCCCTTTTCCCTGACCTGCTACTGCTGAGCCCGACAGCCCTGGTAACGCTGGGGCTTTACCTGATATTGCTCATGCCGGCGGTCATCCTGTTCACATCCCTCTACCACTTTATAGTAAAACATGAAAAACTGCCTGTGATCCTCTGCCTTCTACTGATAATAATGCTGGCCATCAGCTACATTTTAGCATTGAAATGAATTGATAATTGAAATAAGCTGTGCTATGATTCTTTTTAGATGTCACCTCTGACCGAATTAAATGCGGAAATAGAACGCTGTAAAGTTTGCGATTTAGCCAGGCACCGGACCAAGGTTGTACCGGGAGAAGGCCCCGAAAACGCCAGGCTTCTGTTTATCGGCGAAGCCCCTGGATGGTATGAAGACCAGTCAGGCAAGCCGTTTGTAGGCGCTGCCGGCCAATACCTGGACCAGCTTATTGCATCCATCGGCTACAAGCGCAATCAGGTCTTTATCTGCAACGTTATCAAGTGCCGCCCGCCGGAGAACCGCGACCCGCTGCCCGGCGAGATACAGGCCTGCGGCAAATGGCTGGAACGCCAGCTTGAGCTGATCAAACCCAGAGTGATCGTAACCCTGGGCCGGTATTCCATGGCCAGGTATTTCCCCGGGGAGAGTATCAGCAAGGTACACGGCCGTACCAAACGCATAGGCGGCATAACTTACTTTGCCATGTATCACCCGGCTGCCGCGCTACACCAGGGCAACCTCCGCAGGGTCATTGAAGCTGACATGCTCAAGCTTCCCGCTATTCTAGAGGAAGCTGGCAAAATGGAGGAAGAAAAAGACAGGCCCTCACAGCTCAATCTTTTTTAGAATAATATGACCACTCGCAACAAACTCAGGATTATCCCCCTCGGCGGTCTCGGAGAGATCGGCAAAAACATGATGGCCATCGAGTACGGCGAAGATATCCTCATCATAGATGCCGGAATGATGTTCCCTGAAGACGAAATGCTGGGAGTCGACCTGCTCATCCCGGACATCACCTACCTGCTGGAACATAAAGCGAAAGTACGCGGCATAGTCATCACCCACGGGCACGAAGACCATATCGGGGCACTGCCCTACATCCTGCCGCAGCTTGACCTGCCCATTTATGCCACCAGGCTTACGCAGGGATTGATCGGTGTTAAGCTCAAAGAGCACCGCTCGCTGATCAAGGCCCGGCTCAAGCTGATAACGCCGGGAGTAAAATTCCAGGTTGGCAATTTCAAGGTGGAGGCCTTCCCAGTCTGCCATAGCATCCCCGACGCCGTCGGTCTGATTATCTACACGCCCCTGGGCGCCATCGTAAACAGCGGTGATTTCAAGATAGATTATACGCCGGTGGACGGCCGCCCTACCGACCTCTCCAAGCTGGCCAAGCTGGGCAATGAAGGCGTGCTGCTGCTGATGGCTGATTCCACCTATAGCGAGCTGCCCGGCTACACACCTTCGGAAAAGGTCGTCGGCAAGAAGATCGAGCAGATCATCAGCGATGCCCCCGGGCGTGTTATTATCGCCACCTTCAGCTCGCTGGTCTCGCGCATACAGATGGTCATAGACGCAGCAGCGCAACATGACCGCCATGTATTCATCGTAGGCCGCAGCATGCGCGACACGGTCAAAATGGCCATGGAGCTGGGCTATCTTAAAGCCCCGGCGGGAATATTATGTAATATAGAGGACCTTAAAAAGTACAGCCACAGCCAGACGGTGCTGATCACGACCGGCAGCCAGGGCGAACCCACTTCGGCCCTTGTGCGCATCGCCAACCGCGACCATGCTGATATAAGGATCATTCAGGGCGACACTGTGATCATCTCGGCCACCCCTATACCAGGCAACGAGTCCCTCATCAACCGCACCATCGACAACCTGTTCCGTCAGGGCGCCAATGTGATCTACGGTGAGCGGTCCAACGTCCACGTGCACGGTCACGGCAGCCAGGAGGAGCTGAAGATGCTCATCAACCTGGTGAAACCTAAATTCTTCGCCCCCATACACGGCGAATACAGGCACTTGGTGATACATGCCGGGCTGGCCAAAAGCATAGGCATACCGGAGAGCAATATCTTCGTCATGGACAACGGCAACATACTGGAGCTGGACGCTGAGAAGGGCCGCATCGCCGGAAAACTCCCCTACGGGAATGTATATGTGGACGGGCTGGTGATGGGACACTACGCCAAGGTAATCCTGCGCGACCGCAAGGCGCTTTCACGCGACGGCATTGTAGTTGTCATAGTTGCTATCAATAAGAAAGACGGGCAGCTCGTAGGCAAGCCGGATATCGTATCCCGCGGCTTCGTCGATTCCGAGCATGACGGCGCCGTCATTAATGCCGGCAAAGAGATGGTGGCCGTTGCACTGGCCAAGGGACACCATATTGATCACGCCTCCATTCACACTATCGTTAAAGAGCATCTGAGCAAGTTCTTCTATGAAAAAACCAAGCGGCGTCCCATGATAATTACAACCGCAATCGAGGTATAGTAGAATAAGCTATGCCCGCCAGGAAAAGCAGGGGAAATAACAGGGGTTCATCACAGAAGAAGGGTAAAACAGGAGGCAATAAATCCTTCCTCAAGTTTCTTTTTTCCGCTCCCGTCATACTGGCCATCATTTTCGTTGTCATTATATGCCTGCTGATAGCCTTCTGGCCGCAGATATCCTCATGGTTCAATGATCTCGGCAGCGATATCAGGTCGGCCCTCAGTAACGCCTGGCAGGCCGTCTTCCGGCTAATGGGCGCCGGGATAATCCTGGCCCTGATTGCATTCGCGGGTATTCTGGTCATCATAGGCTGGCCGCGTGCCTTCCTGCGCAACTGGAACTACTGGCTGGGAGCGGCCTTTTTCATGGCGGTAGCCTGGGGACTGATGGGTTTTCTCCGTCCTGACTCAGGCACTTTATCACAGGTCACGCTGGGGGGATATATAGGGCAGGCTATCATCACCCAATCACTGGTAGCCGGCATTTTTATCTTACTTATATTGTTTTTTATCGGCCTGGTGCTGTTAGCCCCTGAATGGGTGTGGGACAGGGTCAGGCACACCTCGAAGGGCACGGCGCAGGTGGTGGGGGAGATAGTCGATGTGGTCAAAGAGAACAATCACAAGCAGAAGACGGCCCCTGCAGCGGAAGAGCCAGCAGAGCCTGAGCCGGTTGAACAGGAGAAACCGGTTGAAGTGCCTGCATACAGCGATACCGGCGTGATGGACAGGATGCGCACCACCATCACCGTCGGCGGATGGTCGCTGCCCAACATCAACATACTGGATAAGGTCGCCGAGTTCGTCATCAGCGATGCAGAGATAGAGAAGCGCAAGACGACTATCGAGGAGGCGCTGGCCAGCTACGGCGTTGAGGCGAGGGTCATCGAAGTCAACCGCGGCCCCACGGTCACGCAGTTCGGGGTCGAGCCCGGCTGGGACCGCAAATATAAAGAGATCAGGGAGAAGGACGGCGACGGCAATATCAGCACCCGGCAGGAAGAGGTAGCCCGTCAGCGGGTCAAGGTCGAACGCATCAACTCCCTTGCCAACGACCTGGCACTGGCACTGGCCGC
>JAFGLP010000083.1 GCA_016927965.1 Dehalococcoidia bacterium | reverse complement strand
GTACGTGCTGGAGAAACAGCTCAAATCGATCGAGTGGATGGACAGACTGGCGGCCGAAAACAGTTTAAGCAACGGCGCGGCTGACATTAAAGCCGAACAGGCCCCTGATTAAGGCCATCTCTCAATCGTCCCCAGATAGTCATCAATGGTCTCGGCCCTTCTAATCTGGCGCACGCTGCCGTCCGGCGCCGCCAGCAGTTCCGCCGAGCGCAGCTTGCCGTTGTACTGGAACCCCATGGCATAACCGTGCGCCCCGGCGCTGTGCAGCACGAAAACATCGTCCGTCTCTATCTCAGGCAGCGGCCTGTTGACGGCGAACTTGTCGTTATTCTCGCAGAGCGAGCCCACCACGTCGTAGATATGGTCCTTCGACCTGCTTTCCTTGCCCAACACCGTGATGTGATGGTAGGCCCCGTAAAGTGCGGGCCGCATCAGGTTGGCCATGCAGGCATCCAGCCCTACGAAGTCCTTATACTTGGAGGAAACGTGCCTGACCTTCGACACCAGGTAGCCGTGCGGGCCGGTCATGGACCTGCCGCACTCCGTTACGACGCGCACCGGCCCGCTGCCGGTACCCTCTATATACTTTTCATATGCCTCTCGGATGCCGGTGGACACCGTGCCCAGATTGATGGCAGCCTGTTCCGGCTTGTAGGGTATGCCGAAGCCTCCACCCAGGTTGATGAAATCGAACTTGAATCCCGTGTCGTGCGTTATCATAGCAGACAGCTTGAACAGCATCACCGCTGTCTCGATGAGGTAATGCTCGTCCAGCATGTTGGAGACCACCATCGTGTGCAGGCCGAAACGCTTGGCCCCCAGCTCCCGGGCCTTGATATAGGCACCCTTAATCTGGTCGGTACGCACTCCGTACTTGGCATCCTTGGGGTCTCCGATGAAATCGCTGCCTGCCCTCATTGGGCCGGGATTGTACCTGAAGCAGATCAGCCCGGGCATGCCTGCATTCTTATCCAGGAAGCCGATATGGGAAACGTCGTCCAGATTGATAATGGCGCCCATCTCTTTGGCCCTGACATACTCCCCGGCAGGCGTGTCGTTGGAGGTGAACATGATGTCCTCACCCCTCATGCCCAGCTTCCCGGCTATGATCAGTTCCGCCATGGAAGAGCAGTCCGCCCCGAAACCTTCGCTCTTGAGGATGTTGACGATATGCGGGTTGGGACAGGCCTTCACTGCGAAGTAGTTCTTATAAGCCGGCTTCACCCAGGAGAACGCTTTCTTATAGGCGCGGGCCGTCTCCCTGATGCCCGTTTCGTCATAGATATAAAAGGGCGTCGGGTACTTCTTCAGCGCCTCCGGCAGGGCCCGCAGGATGCGCTCCGGCAGAGGCCGTGCAGACTCGCGCCGCATAACATCGCACCGCACGGATGACCTGGAGCGTGCAATCTTCTCCAGCCTGTCTATCTCGGGGTGGCGGCCGGGGTTCTCCCTGGCCTCCTTCCGCAAGGCTGCTCCGTACACCGCCAGGCCCTTTCTGGCGCCGTCGTGGCTGATATAGCCGTCGTTGGAAGTGATGGCCGTATATACCTGTATGGAGCCTTCTTTGCCCTTTTTATTTGCTATCACACCGCCCTGAGCGCCGTATACCTTTATATTTTCTATGGCGGCAGGGTTTACACGCAGGGCCGCCAACCTCTCCTGAAACCTCTTTGCTTCATCCATCTTATCTTCCTCTTAACCGTGGTACGGGAAATTATAACTCATATACGGGAGTCCATGCCTGCGCGGGGGGCGGCATAGTACCATTTTCCTATTTATAAATAAGGCAAAATGCGTGACTATGCGTTTGCAACCTGTTAAAATATCGCACGTCATGACTTCACATCTGCCGGCCTACGTCCAGGCCATGCTCAAGCCGTCCGCCTACCCCCAGCCACCCGCCAGCATCGAACTGATGCAGACCCAGATGTCCTTCGTCTTCCTCACGGGCGGTTATGTTTACAAGACCAAGAAGCCCGTTAACCTGGGCTATCTGGACTACACCACGCTGGAGATGCGCAGGCACTTCTGCATGCAGGAACTGGAGCTCAACCGCAGGCTCTGCCCGGGCGGCTACCTGGATGTACTGCCAATCACGGAGGATGACGGCGTTTTTAAGGTCGGCGGAAAAGGCAATATCATCGAATACGCCGTCAAGATGAAGCAACTCCCCCAGGACCGCATGATGGACTTGCTGCTGCCAAAGGACCAGGTCACAGCGGAGATGCTGGACAGGGTGGCAGTCAAAATGGCTGATTTCCACCGCAGGGCAGCCACCAGTGAGGCCATCAGCGCCTTCGGCGCACCTGAAGCCATCAAGGTCAATACCGACGAGAATTTCAGCCAGGCCGGGAAGTATACCGGTACCATACTGCCGCAGCACTCATTAGACACGGCCATGAATTTTACCAACAGCTTCCTGGCTGATAATGCAGCTTCACTCAGGCAGCGTGCGGCCTCCGGCAAGATCAGGGACTGCCACGGCGACCTGCATGCCGCCCACATCTGCTTCGCCGATGATATTTACATCTACGACTGCATCGAGTTCAACGACCGCTTCCGCTACTGCGACGTTGCCAACGAAATAGCCTTCCTGGCCATGGATATGGACCGCTACGGCCGGGCCGACCTCTCGGACTCGTTCGTACAGTCTTATATAAGGGCCGGCGGTGACGATGGGATAGCCAGCCTGCTGAATTTTTATAAATGCTACCGCGCCTATGTGAGGGGCAAGGTCGCCTGCTTTAAATACGATGACCCCCTGCTGAAAGATAAAACGGCCATGATGAACGAGGCCAGACTGTATTTCAACCTGGCTTACAGGTACGCCAGCAAGAGACCGCTGCTGGTTATCGTGACCGGCCTGATAGGGACGGGCAAGACCACCATGGCACACCAGCTGGAAAGGGGACTGGGCATTACAGTGCTGTCCTCCGACGTTATCCGCAAGCAGATGGCAGAAATACCCCTGACCGAGCGCCGCTATGACAGCTACAACGGCGGCCTCTACAGCGCCGAATTCACGCAAAAGACGTATACTGAGCTTTTCCGGCAGGGCCAGGACCTGCTGGCGCAGGGAAAGTCGGTGATACTGGACGCATCGTTCAAGAAAAGGGATGACCGGCTGGCGGCCGCCAGGCTGGCCAGGGACTGCGGCGCCGATTTCCTGGCTGTGGAATGCGTGGCGGACGAGGCCGTTGTCAGGCAGCGCCTGGATGAAAGACAGCAGCAGGGCGCAGTCTCCGACGGGCGCTGGGAGATTTTCGCCGATATCAAAAAAGAGTTTGACCCGGTAAACGAATTTCCTGAAAAGAATGTTATTATATTTGACACGGTCAATCCATCAAGTAATACTATTGCATCGGTTTTGGAGAAGGTAACGGATCTATGAAATATGATGTTAAAGACCTGGCGCTGGCCCGTGAGGGCAAACTCCGCATAGAGTGGGCAAGCCGTGATATGCCAGTCCTGAAATTGATCCAGGCACGGTTCGCCGTGGAAAAACCTTTTAAGGGTATACGGATATCGGGCTGCCTGCATATCACCACGGAGACGGCCAACCTGGCGCTGGCGCTGCAAGCCGGCGGGGCCGACCTTGTATTATGCGCCTCCAATCCTCTCAGCACCCAGGACGATGTGGCGTCTGCGCTGGTTAAATCCGGCTTTCCCATGTTCTGCATCAAGGGTGAAGACAACAAGACCTACTATAAGCATATAATCTCTGCGCTTGACCACAAGCCCCAGTTGACCATTGATGACGGGGCAGACCTGGTCAGCACTATCCACAAGGAGAAGACCGGGCTGCTGGCCGACATCATCGGCGGCACAGAGGAAACAACCACGGGCGTCCACCGGCTGACCAACATGGCCAAAGCTAAAAAGTTGAAGTATCCCATTATCGCCGTCAACGATGCCAAGACCAAGCATTATTTCGATAACCATTATGGCACCGGCCAGAGCACTGTCGACGGCATTACCCGCGCCACCAATATCTTGTGGGCCGGCAAACATGTCGTGGTCTGCGGCTACGGCTATTGTGGAAGAGGCCTGGCCCGCCGCGCACAGGGCATGGGCTCCAAGGTGATCGTGACCGAGGTCGACCCCATTAAAGCTTTAGAGGCCGCCATGGACGGCTTCGAAGTCATGCCGCTGCTCAACGCCGCTAAAATCGGCGATGTTTTCGTCACTGTAACGAGCGCTCTCAATGTCATCGATAAGGCCCACATCTCGCGCATGAAAGACGGCGCCATACTGGCTAACAGCGGGCATTTTAACGCTGAAATCAATATCGGTGCGCTGGAAAGCATGGCCAAGACCAAGCGGCACATCAGGCCTTTCGTCGATGAGTACGTACTGGCTGACCGCAGGCATATTTACCTGCTGGGCGAGGGCAGACTGATCAACCTGGCAGCGGCCGAAGGCCATCCCGCCAGCGTGATGGATATGAGCTTCGCCAACCAGGCGCTGGGCCTCGAATACCTGGTAAAGAACGAAGGCCAGCTTAAGCCGGGTGTCTACCCGGTCCCTGCAGAGATGGATGCTGAGGTCGGAAGGCTTAAATTGAAGTCCATGGACATCTCCATCGATAAATTGACCCCTGCGCAGCAGAAATACCTGAACAGCTGGGAAGAAGGAACTTAAACAAGGGAGTGACAATGAAAAATACATTTATGCGTTCGCCAAAATACTTCTTTACCTCCGAGTCCGTTACGGAGGGGCATCCCGATAAGCTGTGCGATCAGATCGCTGATGGTATCCTGGATGCCATGATCAAGGATGACCCCAAGTCCAGGGTCGCCTGCGAAGTGGCCGTGACCATCGGCCTGGTAATCGTACTGGGCGAGATAACCACTAAGACATACGTGGAGATACCCGATATCGTTCGAAATATCGTAAAAGAGGTTGGCTACACCAAACCGGATTACCAATTCGATTATCAGAGCCTGGCCACACTGGTATCGATTAAAAAGCAGTCACCCGATATCAATGCCGGCGTGAGCAAGGCGCTGGAAGCACGCAGCAAGGGTAAAAAAGTTGACGAGCTTGACCTTACAGGTGCAGGTGACCAGGGTCTCATGTTCGGCTATGCCTGCAATGAGACCTCCGAACTTATGCCCCTTCCTATCTCGCTGGCACATAAGCTTACCCAGAAGCTGGCAGAGACCCGCAAAAAGGGCACCGTGCCCTTCTTGCGGCCGGACGGCAAATCGCAGGTAACGGTGGAATACAGCTACGGCAAACCCAAACGGATAGAGGCCGTCGTCATCGGAGCGCACCATGATCCCGAGCCGGATAACGAGACCATCCGCAAAGAGATCATCAAGAAGGTCATCAAGCCGGTCATCCCGGCGGCCATGATGGATAAGAACACCAAGATTTACGTCAACAGCGCAGGCCGCTTTGTTGTGGGCGGCCCTGTTTCAGATACAGGCTTCACCGGCCGCAAGCTGCTGGTGGATACCTACGGCGGCTATGCCCGCCACGGCGGCGGGGCCTTCTCCGGCAAGGACCCCACCAAGGTTGACCGCTCAGCCACCTACATGGCGCGCTATATTGCCAAGAACTGCGTGGCCGCCGGCCTGGCCGACAGGCTGGAGCTGCAGTTGGCTTACTCTATCGGCGTGGCCCACCCGCTCTCCGTCTCCATCGAGACGTTCGGCACCAGCAGGGTCCCCGACGGGACCATCCTTAAACTGATACACAAGCATTTCGATATGAGGCCGGAGGCCATCATCAGGTACTTCGACCTGCGCAGGCCGATCTTCCGCTCTACCGCCTCTTACGGGCATTTCGGCCGCACCGATGTTAAATTTCCCTGGGAGAAGATTGATAAGGCTAAAATATTAAAAGCTGAAGCAGGTATTTAATATGTCAGGTAAAATTAAATTCGGTACTGACGGCTGGCGGGCTATCATCGCCGAAGATTTTACTTTCGGCAATGTGCGCGCCTGTGCACAGGGAGTGGCCGATTACCTCAAATCCTCCGGGCTGGGCAAGGGAGGCATCGTCATCGGCTATGATACACGCTACGCTTCGGAGGATTTCGCCGCCGCATCGGCCGGGGTGCTGACAGCCAACGGAATTAAGGTTTTCCTCTCTCCCAAAGCCATCCCCACCCCTGTCACCAGCTACGCAATCACGGCCCTCAAGGCTGACGGCGGCATCATGATAACTGCCAGCCACAACCCCGGCAATTACAACGGTTTCAAATACAAAGTCAGTTCGGGGTCCAGCGCACCCGCCGAGGTGATATCCATTATCGAGAAAAACGCCAACGATGCGGCCGCCGCGGGCAGCGCTAAAAGCATCGAGATCAAAGAGGCCGTCAGAAAGAAACTGCTGACCTTTCATGACCCGTTTCACAATTACGCCAAACACCTGGGCGGGCTGGTGGATATCAAAGCTATCAAGCAGCGCCCGCTCAAGATCGTCATCGACTCCATGTTCGGCGCAGGTATCGGCTGCTTCAAAGACCTGCTGGACGGCGGACAGCTTGAGATACATGAGATCAACCGGGTCAGGAACCCGCTTTTCCCAGGCACCAGACCCGAGCCCATACGCATTAACCTCAGCAAGCTGGCCCGCAATGTTATCAGGGACCACGCCGCCATAGGCTTCGCCACGGATGGCGACGCTGACCGCATCGGCGTGATGGATGAAAACGGCAGGTTCATGAACAGCCAGGAGGTATTTGCCCTGTTAGCCATGTACCTGCTGGAGGTGCGCAAGGAGCGCGGCGCCCTGGTGAAGACCCTCACCTCTACCGATATGCTTTATACAATAGGCGAGCTTTACAACGTGCCTGTTTTCGAGACGCCCGTCGGGTTTAAATACGTGGCCCCTATCATGATGCAGAAGAACGCCCTGCTGGGCGGCGAGGAGAGCGGAGGGTACGGTTTCAGGGGGCATATCCCCGAGAGGGACGGCCTGCTGGCCGGCCTCTACCTGCTGGATTATGTTATCAGGACGGGCAAATCTCCCGCCCAGTTGCTCAACGACCTTTTCAAGAAGGTAGGACCGCATTACTATGACAGGCTGGATTTGCATATCACGCCTGAAATAAAGCAAACTACCATGGACAGGATAGCCAAAGCCAGCATCGACCGTATCGGCCAGTTGAAGGTGGTCAAGCTCGACACCCGGGACGGTTTCCGCTACAAGCTGTCCGACGGCAGCTGGCTTCTCATACGTTTTTCAGGTACCGAGCCTCTGGTGCGCATCTACTCCGAAAGCTCCAGCGAAGATGCTGTGCAGAAGCTGATACAATACGGCCAGGAGATGGTGGCAGGTGAGCGATGACTAACCTTGACGAACAGGAACTATACAGCAGGAACGACCCATCCTGTATGGGGGCACAGATACGCGGCCTGCCCGCCCAGTGCAAGCGCGCCTGGGACAAGGCATCAAGTTTCCAGTTGCCTGCCAGGTTCTCCGATGTAGATAAGGTGGTCATACTGGGAATGGGCGGCTCGGCCATCGGCGGTGATTTGGTGCGGGCCCTGACTGCTCATCTGACCAGGCCTATGATCAGCATAAACCGCGAATATGATCTGCCCGGCTGGGTAGACAGCAAAACGCTGGTCATAGCTTCCAGCTATTCCGGCAATACTGAAGAGACAATCTCCGCTTTTACACAGGCCCTGAACAGCAATTGCAGGAAGCTTGTCATCTCCACCGGCGGCAGCGTTTCTGCCATGGCCACAGAAAGGGACGTGCCGGTTTTCACCATAGACCACGTTTCTTCGCCCCGCGCTGCGCTGGGGTATAGTCTGATGCCATTGCTGGCTGTAATGCAGCTCCTGGGCTTTGTAGAGGGCAAAGCGGCTGAAGTGGAAAGCATGGTCGCCCTGCTGGAAAAGCTGTCAGGCCGCTGGAAGGAGGACGTTCCCCGCACTGAAAATAAGGCAAAGTCTCTGGCCCTGAAGATGCACGGCAAGGTGGCTGTTATCTACGGCGCCGGCATACTCACGGACGTAGCACGTCGCTGGAAGACACAGATAAACGAAAACAGCAAGGCTTGGGCCTTCTTTGAGACCTTCCCAGAGCTTAACCATAACGCAATCGTCGGCTATCACTACCCGCAGCAACTGTCCAGGGACCTGTTCGTGGTGATGCTGCGCAGCCCAGGACTGCACCCGCGCACGCAGATACGCTATAAGGTAACCGGAGAACTCCTAGAAAAGAACGGCATACCCTTCGAGTACATTGATGGCGAAGGAGACTGCCCACTCTCCAATTTGATGAGCCTGGTATTGCTGGGTGACTGGATAAGCTATTACCTGGCCATGCTTTACGGGGTGGACCCCACGCCCGTACCCGAGATAGACATACTCAAAAAGCGCCTCGCCGAATTTAAATAATACATCTCCCAAGGTTTCTTCCCCAAACAGGCCGCCGCATATCCTTCCAGAGATGCTGAAGCCGTTTTTGGCCAATTAAGATCGTATTTTTCCCCGAAACACCGCTCTTTCGACAGCAGTATCCGGAAAATCATAAAAATATATATTTTTTATTAATTATTAATCCATAGCTAAAGCGATGTTGACATAAATAATATATTGAAATAGCATTAATTGATTTAAATCATATACGCTGCCGCAGCGGTAATAAATAACCGCATACAAGGAGAAAAGCGCATGTATCATCCAAGACTAACCGGCCGCCATTATGATATGGGTTACAGGTGCGGAAGCTTAATTAAAAAAAACGATGTTCATCTTTCGCAGGTAATAAAGCTCTCAACCGAAAAAAGGGAATTTGGACTCAAATGTATCGCTGCCTGCCAAGAGGTATTCCCGGAAGCCGTGGAGGAGCTGCAGGGCCTGGCAGATGGTCTGCAGCTTCCGTTCAGCAAATTTGCCGGGTGGATTTTTTGCATCTACTGCTATGAGTATAAGCGTGGATGTACCTGTTTTGTCGTTAAAGATGATAACAATATTATTTTTGGCAGGAACAGTGATTTCTTCGTTGAGATAAGGGATGTTTGCGAGAGTGCCCTGTATTTGCCAGACAGGGGTTACCGTTTCATAGGAAACAGCACTGCCCTGGTACAGATGGAAGACGGCTATAATGAACATGGACTGGCAATCGGGTTGACCTTTATTCCGCCTAAAATAATTAAGCCGGGGCTGAACGCGGGCATATTGCTCAGGTATATACTGGAAAAGTGTAAGACGGTGAAGGAAGCAATTGAAGCATTATATTTACTGCCGGTTTCTTCAGCACAGACATTCACCATGATCGATAAAACCGGCGAAATGGCCGTAGTCGAATGCAATTGTGAAAAAATAATATTAATAAGCCGGCGGGAAAATGAAAACTATTTAGTTTCAACCAATCAATTTGTTTCGCCGGAAATGCAACGCTATGAGATCTTGAGTTTTATCGATTCAAGGGAAAGATATCAGGTAGCCAGAAAGGCGTTGAAGATGAATAATGTTTATTCATCCGAGTTAGCCCGGGATATCCTTAGCGGGAAATACGGATTGATGTGTCAATACGAAAGAGAATCAGGCTTCGATACTTTATGGAGCACAGTTTACGATTTAAAAAACGACAGGATATTACGGGCGGAAGGAAATCCGTCAAAAGCCAGGTTTAAGGAAGATACCCGCCTGAGAAGGGCCAAAGAAACCAGGAAAAAATGAGCATAATAAAAGGCCCGCTTTAAGAAAGCGGGCCTTTTATATCTGTTTTAATAATACCCTATTAACGCTTGGTATACTGAGGTGCCTTGCGGGCACGTTTCAGGCCGTATTTCTTCCTTTCCTTGATCCTGGAATCGCGGGTAAGCAGCCCGTGCTTGCGCAGAGGGGCCCTGAACTCCTCTTTAAGGGCGACCAGGGCGCGTGCGATGCCGTGCTTGATGGCGCTTGCCTGGCCTGTCACGCCGCCCCCAACCACCTTGACTTCGATATTGTATTTACCGACCGTCTCGGTAACGATAAATGCCTTCTCAACCATGTTCCTGTGGTCTACCAGCGGGAAATACTGTGTATGCTCTTTTCCGTTGATCAGTATCTGGCCGGAACCGGAGGATAGTTTCACCTGCGCGATCGCGCATTTCCTCCTGCCTGTGCCGCGGTGATATGTTGCTGTACTCATTTGCCAGTGCTCCCTTTATCAGCTTCTTTTGCGGCGACTTGTCCCTGGTGAGGGTGTTCAGCGCCAGCATAAACTTTCATTTTCTTATACATTGTCCTGCCCAGACTGGTACCCGGCAGCATGCCTTTTACCGCATGCTCGATCACACGCTCCGGGTGCTTTTCCAGCATCTCCTCCAGGCTGACGGATTTGATGCCGCCGGGGTAACCTGAAAACCGGTAATACATCTTATCAGTCTTCTTTTTACCGGTAACTTTAATCTTTGCCGCGTTGATGACAATGACAAAGTCACCCGTGTCGGTATTGTTGGTAAACATGGCCTTGTCCTTGCCCATCAGCAGTCTGGCAATCCGCACGCACATCCTGCCGAGCGTTTGCCCATCGGCATCAATTACATGCCACTTTCTCTCGATATCCTTTAATTTAGGCGCATAGGTTTTCATATTTAAACTCCGAACTATCTGCGTAAATGACCTTCATCAGACATAAGCCGTGCGCCGGCGCCGTTGGCCCGGCCAGGCTTAGCTGCTTCATCTCCAATATTTTTTTAAATTCCTTTACTGTTATTTTTCCTGTCCCTACCCTTATCAGGGCACCCATAATATTGCGTATCTGGTGCGTCAGGAAAGCATTGGCTACTACCTGGAGGGTGACCTCGTCCCCATCACGTGTTACACCGGCCTGATAAATATGCCGTATAGTATCTCCCTCCCTGTCCCAGGCTGTCACGAATGAAGCAAAATCATGTTCCCCGATCAAGAGATTGCTGGCTTCATCCATGAGACCGGTATTTAACTCCGGTCTGACCATAAAATAAAAATCTCTGGCAAGGGGTGAAGGTGTTCTCCGGTTCAATATCCGGTACCGGTACTCCCTGCTCATGGCATCCTTCATAACATTAAAACGCTGCGTAACAGCCTCCGCACCTTTTACTGAAATGTCATCAGGCAGGTAGTGGTTTAGACCGCTCACAAACGTTTGCGGGCTTAATGCAGAGCCGGTCCTGAAGCAGGTAACCTGCCCCCGGGCGTGTACCCCCGTATCGGTCCTGCAAGCTGCCACCACCCTCCGGTTTTCCCCGGTGAGCTTGCGGATGGCTTTTTCGAGCTCATCTTGAATGGTGGGCACGCCTTTCTGCCACTGGAACCCGTGGTAGCGCTTGCCATCATACTCGATTACCAGAACGATTTTTTTTATATTATTAAAGAACTCCATCACTGCACAAGTGATGCTTATTCAACCATCTCGATAAGCGCCATCGGAGCGTTGTCGCCCTGGCGAGGACCCATTTTCAACACCCTGGTATAACCCCCGGGGCGCGATTTATATCTCGTGGCATATTCACCAAATACTTTGTCAACGACCTTTTCATCGAAAATAAAGGCCAGCGCCCTTCTGCGTGAAGCAAGGCTGCCCTCTTTACCGAGCGTAATCATCTTTTCCGCCAGGCTTCTTGCCTCTTTGGCCTTGGGCAATGTCGTAGAGATCTTGCCGTGGTTAAGCAGATCGGTAACTAAATTACGGTACAAAGACCAGCGGTGCGCCGCCGGCCTTCCAAGTTTTCTTCCGGAAAGCTTATGTCTCATTCGCTATCACCTTCGGGGCTGGCCTCTTTGGCACGCCCTTTCTTCTTTTTATCCTTGTCAACCAGTGCATCCGACAATTCAACCCCTAATTCCGTCAATGCCACATCCACTTCTTCTTTCGATTTTACACCGAATCCGCCGAGCGACATCAGCCCGTCAATGCCTTTTTCCAGCAGTTGACCGGTTGTCGTGATGCCCCCCCTGCGGAGACTGTTGTAAGTATGCGTGGACAGGTTTAACTTTTCCAGCGGCATATTGTAAACGTCAGCAGGTATTGACTTCTGCCATGCCTCGACTTCTTCTTTCTCTGCTATGGTCCTAGCCAGACCCGTAAAGCAACTGAACTGCTCAACCAGTATGGCAGCACTCTCGCCCACGGCAGCAACCGGATCGATGGTGCCATCCGTCCAGATCTCAAGCACCAGTCTTTCTTTACTGGAACCCTGACCGGGTCCGCCACTTTCAATTGCATAATTGGCGCGGATTACCGGGGTATAAATGGCATCCAGCGATATCTCCTTGCTGGTGCCGCCGCTGGTTACGATAATACCGACGTTATCTCCCGTGCTGGCAGGCTGGTAACCTTTGCCCAACTTGATATTAAACTCAACATATAGCTTGCCGTCCGTATCCAGCGTGGCAAGGTAAAGGTCCGGGTTCATTATCTCGAACATGGGCGAGCCGCCTGCCATGATATCACGTGCATACACTTCCGCTTTCCCTTTAATATCCAGCATCATTTTTCCGGATTCGGCTGAATCAGAAAGACACTTAATCCGGATATCCCTGATATTCATGAGAAACTCGGTGATGTCCTCTTTCATATTCGGGATCGTGCTGAATTCCTGCGTGACTCCGTCTATCAGCACCGAAGCAACAGCCGCACCTTTCAGCGAGCTCAGCAGAACACGCCTCAAGCTGTTTCCCAGAACTACGCCAAAGCCCTTCTCAATTGGCTCAGCAACAAACTTGCCATAGTTCTCCCGGTACTCAGTGCATTCAATTTTTGGTAAAGCTAATTGAACCACACATCCTCCTATCGGGAATACCATTCCACTATTGCTTTCTCGCTAAAGTTGGTTTTAGTTTCATCAACTGCGGGAAGCGCTACTACTTTGCCGCTCATGTTGCCCTTATCCAGCGTCAGCCATGACGGCACATCTTTATCCTCAATCTTTTCGACCAGAACTTTATAATACTCGCTCTTTGTGCTTTCTTTACGCCACTCGATCAAATCATCCGCCTTCACCAGGCATGACGGCACATCAGTCCGCCGGCCGTTAAGCCGGATATGGCCGTGCCTGACTATCTGCCTGGCCTGTGAGCGTGAATCGGCAAATCCCAAGCGGAAAACAACATTATCAAGTCTTCTTTCCAGCAGAACCAACAGGTTCTCACCTGTGATTCCCTGCTTCTTTGAAGCTTCGCCAAAGAAGCGCCTGAACTGCTTCTCAAACATCCCATACGTATATTTAGCCTTTTGCTTCTCCATAAGCTGCAGGCCGCGGTCGGACACCTTTTTGCGGCGCCTTCCCCTTTGAGCTACATGAGGCCCCGGAGGCGTATTCCTTCGCTCAAGCGCACACTTCTCCGTAAAGCACCTCTCTCCCTTTAACATTAGTTTGGTGCCTGTGCGGCGGCACAGGCGACAATAAGCTTCAGTATATCTCGCCATTTCTATACTCGCCTTCTCTTTCTTGCACGGCATCCGTTATGCGGTACCGGGGTTACATCACGTATCCCGGTCACGGTAATGCCTGATGCCTGTATTGCCCTGATCGCAGCTTCACGTCCGCTGCCCGGACCGCGTACGAACACTTCCACTTGTCTTAAACCATGCTCTTTGGCCCTGGCCGCAGCAGACTGGGCGGCCATTTGCGCCGCATACGGAGTCCCTTTACGGGACCCTTTGAAGCCCGCTGTGCCTGAACTGCCCCATGATATGACATTACCCTTGTTATCGGTCAGTGAAATAATAGTATTATTAAAAGTTGATGTGATGAAGCCTTTACCTTCATGTATTAACTTTTTTTCACGCTTTCTCGTTCTTACTTTTTTCTTCTGCGGCATATTACCTGGTTACTCCTTTATTTCTTGGTAGCACCGCGCTTCTGGCCTCTGCCGGCTACCGTCCTCTTTACCCCACGCTTGGTCCGGGCATTGGTACGCGTTCTCTGTCCCCTTGCGGGCAGGTTCCTCCTATGCCTTACGCCACGGCGGCTTCCTATTTCAATAAGTCTCTTTATATTCAGCGTAACTTCCCTGCGAAGATCGCCTTCTACTCTATATTCCTTATCTATCTTCTCACGGATACGGCTGACTTCTTCATCTGTAAGGTCTTTGACCTTTTTCGCCGGATCTATATTCACATCAGCCAGAATTTTCCTGCTGGCGCCGGAACCGATGCCATGAATATATTGAAGGGAATAAACCACCTGTTTTTCCCTCGGTATATCTACACCTGAAATACGAGCCATCTTCTATATACTCCTGTGACTATCCCTGACGCTGCTTATGCTTAGGGTTGCTGCAAATTACCCGCACAACGCCGCGGCGCCTTATAATTTTACATTTCTCACAACGCTTTTTTACTGATGCTCTAACCTTCATTTTGTATATGTCCTCGTTTTCCAAAAAAACCGCTTAATAATATATCCCTTTATTCACTTTATGTCAAAATAAGCTTTGCTTTTTACTTAAAGCGGTAAGTTATCCTGCCCCTTGCCAGGTCGTAAGGCGATAACTCCACCAGCACTTTATCCGCCGGCAGTATCCTTATATAGTGCCTGCGCATCTTGCCTGAGATATGCGCCAGCACCTTATGTCCATTAGCCAGCTCCACCCTGAAGTTAGCATTGGGCAATGTTTCAACCACTGTTCCTTCGACCTCGATAGCTTCTTTTTTATCCATATACAATATTACAGCAAAGTCAGTATTTCAGTCTCATTTTCCCTGATTGCAATGGTATGCTCAAAATGGGCAGACAGGCTCCTGTCGGCCGTGTGTACCGTCCAGCCATTTGAGTTCAATCTGGTTTTCCAGCCGCCTTTGTTGACCATCGGCTCCAGCGCCAGGGTCATTCCATCCCTGAGCTTCATCCCTTCTCCTTTAATGCCGAAATTAGGGATCAGGGGGTCTTCATGCATGTCCCTGCCGATGCCGTGGCCTGAATATTCCCTGACCACGCTGAACCCATTCGCCTCAACATAGCCCTGGATGGCCGCTCCGATATCTCCCAGAGTCCCGCCGTCGCGTGCTGCACCAATACCCTGCATCAGGGAATCCCTGGTGACCTGCATCAGCTGGCGTGCCTCTTCACTGATCTTTCCTACCCCCACCGTTATGGCAGCATCACCCTGGTACCCATTGTAAATTATACCAAAGTCGAGCGATACAATATCTCCTTCTTTTAAGACCTTGCTGCCCGGTATCCCGTGTACGACCTCATCATTGACCGAAACGCAAATGCTGGCCGGAAAATTATGATATCCCTTGAAGGAAGCGCGGGCAGATGAGAACTTGCCGACTTCTTTTTCGGCAATTTCATCCAGTTGTTTGGTCTTCATGCCCGGTTTAACTGCTTCACTCATCTTTTGCAGGACTACTGCTACAAGCCGTCCGGCCTCACGCATAATTGTGATCTCTTCGGCCGTTTTTATGATAGTCATCTATTTACTCTGCTTTAATCCTTTAAGGAATTTTACGATGTCTTTGCCCACGCTATCTATATGCTGGTTGCCGTTGACCCTGAACAACCTGTCCTTTTTCTCATAATACTCAAGCAGGGGCATGGTCTGAGCGAAATATACCTTCAGACGCTCGTTGATTGTCTCTTCCTTATCATCAGCCCGCTGATATAACTCACCGGAGCACTTATCGCAAACACCCTCTTTGGAAGGAGGAGAGTTCTTCTGATGGTAAGGTGACTGGCAGGTACGGCATACCCACCTTCCAGTCAGCCTGTCCAGCAATACTTCAGAAGGGACCTCGATATATATTGCCTTCTCAATAGCCTTACTCTGTTTTGCCAGGGCATCATCCAGTGCCTTGGCCTGCTCCAATGTCCTGGGGAAACCATCAAACACACAGCCGTTCTTGCAATCGGGCTGGCCCACACGTTCCAGAATCATCTTGATAGTAATCTCGTCGGGAACAAGCTGGCCCGCCTTCATATAAGATTCCGCCTGTTTACCCAACTCCGTCCCGTTCTTCAATGCATGCCTGAAAAGGTCACCTGAAGCTACATGAGGTAACGACATCTCTTTTACTATTATATCCGCCTGAGTGCCCTTCCCAGCTCCCGGTGCTCCAAGCAATATAAAGAACATTTGCGATATCCTCCTTACTTTAAGAAGCCTTCGTAGCGCCTCATCGTAAGCTGCGCTTCAATCTGCTTCATTGTATCCAGTGCAACGCCGACCACGATCAGGATGCCCGTGCTGGACAGTGTCAAGTTGGCCACGTTAGTAATCGAGCTGGCAAAGAACGGCATAATAGCCACCACTCCCAGGAAAAGAGCGCCTCCCCAGGTTAGCCGGTTGATAACGTTATTTAAATAATCCGTTGTCGGCTTGCCTGGCCTGACTCCCGGCACAAATCCTCCCTGCCTCTGCAGGGTACGCGCCAGGTTCATCTGTTCAAATATGACCATGGTATAGAAAAACGTAAACGCCACTACCAATACAAAATATAAAACCCAGTAGAAAAGCCCGATCGGTGGTGGTGTGCTGGGGTTGAACCATTCCATGATGGCATTGGCGAAGTTAGCTTCCTGGCCGGTCGGAGCAGCAAAGTAGCTTGCGATAGTACCGGGGAAAATCATTAGCGACATGGCAAAGATCAAAGGGATCATGCCTGCCATATTGACCCTCAGCGGCACATAGCTGGAACCGGCCTGACGATACATCTTGCCGCCCCTGAAGGCTGTCTTGGCGTACTGTACCGGGATGCGCCTGTGCCCTTCGGTGAATATCACGATCAATACGATAGTAATTAGCGCCAAAATGCCGAATGCGGCTATGCCGCCCCAGTTGGTCTGGCCTGCCACAAAACCGCCACCGATTGTCTGCGGCAACTGTGCAATGATACCGCCAAAAATAATGATCGAGACACCGTTGCCGATACCCCTCTCGGTAATAAGCTCGCCTATCCATACAAGGAACATGGTGCCTGCTGTGAGCGTAACAATAATAGCTACAGTTTCCAGCGCTCCGCTGGCGCCCACTCCACCCATGCTGCGCAATAACTGTAACTGGGCGAAACCCTGCATCGCAGCCAGCGGTATGGTAAGCCAGTGAGTAATCTGGTTGATCCTGTTCCTGCCTGATTCGCCCTCTTCCGAAAGCCTGCGCAGAGCAGGAATTACGGGTACCAGCAACTGCATTATGATCGATGAAGTAATATACGGGTATACACCCATGGCAGCAACGCTGAAACTGCGCATGGCGCCGCCGCTGAATAAGTCCAGCATGCCCAGCAACTGGCTGTTCTCAAAAATCTTCTGCAGCGCCGCTAGGTCGACGCCCGGTATGGGCACATGTGCCACAAACCTGAAGATGACCAGCATCATCAAGGTAAAGATAAGCTTCTGCCTGAGGTCCGGCAAAGAGAAAGCATCTATCATAGCCTGGATCAGGCGGGGCCTGGACTGTGTCTGCGGCATGTTAGATCTCCTCTACCTTACCACCGGCAGCTTCGATTTTAGCCTTTGCACTCTGTGTAAACTTATTTGCCTTCACTGTCAGGGCACGGTCCAAATCGCCGCTGCCCAGAATCTTGACTGGCTTGCCTGCCGATTTGACGAGGCCCGCCTCAGCAAGAGATTCAGGGCTTACTTCGGTGCCTGCCTCGAACACCTTTAAATCACCCACATTGACGGGGGTGTAATATATCTTGGCAACATTGGTAAAACCGCGGGTCCAGGGCAGCCTTCTGATAATCGGCAGCTGACCGCCTTCAAAACCCGGCCGCAGGTCTTTACCCGAACGGGATTTTTGTCCCTTGCAGCCTCTGCTCGAAAACGTGCCGTGCCCGCTGCCGTCTCCGCAGCCTACGCGTTTTTTCTTATGTTTGGCGCCTGCCGGCGGCCCTAACTTACTTTGATCCATGTTCGTTCTCTTCTACAAATATCATATGGCTGACTTTGGCAATCATACCCCTGATGACAGGAGTATCTTCTTTCTCGACCACTTCATTTAGCCTGTGAAATCCCAGCGCTTTGATCGTCCGCCGCTGGTCTCCCGCATATCCAATATCACTTTTTATCCACTTAATGCGTATCTTAGCCACTTGCCTGATTCTCCTCAGCTTCTGCCATTCCTTTTCTCCTCCTGATGCTCTCTTGAGGGTCCCTAAGGTTGGCCAACGCAAGAATTGTTGCCTTGGTAACATTGACTGGGTTGGCACATCCCAGCGATTTAGTCAAAATATCTTTTACGCCTGCTGCTTCGACCACTGCACGCACTCCACCGCCTGCAATCACGCCTGTTCCCGGCGCGGCCGGCTTCAGCAGCACCCTTGCTGCCCCGAATTTGGAAAGGCTGGCATGCGGAATGGTATTGTCCTTGAAAACCATGCTGATGACGCTTTTCTTGGCAGCAACTCCCGCTTTCCTGATGGCCTCAGGTACTTCACGGGCCTTACCGAGACCGACACCCACGTGGCCTTTGCCATCGCCCACCACTACCAGTGCGCGGAAATGCATATTTTTACCGCCTTTTACCACCTTGGTAACACGGTCCAGCGATACCAGTTTCTCCGTGAATTCCATGTCGGTGATATCGATCCTCGGCGTTGGTGTATATATTCTAGTTGCAGCTTTCATAATAAATTCCTCAGAATTTTAACCCGGCTTTACGCGCTGATTCAGCCAGCGCTTTGATCCTGCCGTGGTATTTATAACCGCCCCGGTCAAACACCACCTCGCTGATGCCCTTATCCTGTGCCAGCTTGGCAACAGTCGATCCGACCAGCTCAGCAACCTGGCTTTTATTCTTACTCTCAGCCTGTTCTTTGATCTCTGCGCTGATGCTCCCCGCCGACGCCAGTGTCAAGCCACAGGAGTCATCTATAATCTGCGCATATATATTGCTCAGGCTGCGGAAGACACACAGCCGCGGCTTGACAGTCGTTCCTGTCAGATTGGCCCTGATGCGGGCATGACGCCTCTTGCGTGCTACATTAGAACTTACTTTAGCCATTCTTATTTCCCTTTAGTGGCGGTCTTGCCGGCTTTACCAGCCTTCAATCGGAGACGTTCGCCAGCATACTTGATGCCTTTACCCTTGTAAGCATCTGGTATCCTGATGCGTTTTATCTCGGCGGCTGTTTCACCAACAAGCTCTTTATCTACGCCAACCACACGAATTTTATTCGTTCCATCAATGACAATATCAATACCCTGGGGCGGATCAAACTCTACGGGGTGGCTGTATCCAACCTGCAACGTGACTTTGCTGCCGGTCTTTTGTGCCCTGTAGCCCACGCCTGTCAGTTCAAGGCTCTTTTCAAAGCCTTTGGTAACGCCGTCCACCATATTAGCCAGCAATGACCTGCTAAGGCCGTGCAACGACCTGTGCAGCCTGTTATCACTGGGACGCGTAACAACCAGCTTCCCCTCTTCCTGAGAAATCTTCATCTCAGGATGGAACGAGCGGGACAGCTTACCTTTGCTTCCCTCAACAGTAATCTGGTTGCCTTCAATTTTCACTTTGACCCCTGATGGGATCACGATGGGCATTCGTCCTATACGAGACACAGGTTCACCTCTCTGAGTTCAATTACCATACATAACATAATACTTCGCCGCCAAGATTCTTTTTCCAAGCTTCCTGGCCGGTCATCAGTCCCTTTGAAGTCGACATTATAGCGATGCCGAGACCTCCGTATACTCTCGGGATTTCCGTCCTTCCAGCAAATACCCTGAGCCCCGGCTTACTCACACGCTCAAGACCGATAAAAGCAGGCTGTTTATCGATGTATTTAAGTATAATTTTAATCATGCGCTGCGGTTCGCCTTTCACAATGGAAAAATCTATAATAAATCCTTCATCTTTAAGGATTTTGGCGATAGATATCTTCATTTTTGAAGCAGGGACCAGCGTACTGTCATGATGTGCCATGGCAGCATTACGAACTCTTGTTAACAAATCAGCAATCGGATCAGTAACCATTGATAAACAACTCCGCTAACTTAATTACCAGCTTGATTTACGTACTCCCGGCAACTCTCCCCTCAGGGCCAAAGTCCGGAAACAAATCCTGCAGATGCCGAACTTCCGGATATAGGCCCTAGGCCTGCCGCAGACCTTGCAGCGGTTATGCTGCTGTACTTTATATTTCGGGGGCCGGTTTGCTTTATTTATCTTACACAGTTTCGCCATTGTTCTACCTTACTAATTTTTCTTAAACGGCATACCGATCGCCTCGAGCAACCGTCTGCCATCTTCATCAGTCTTCGCCGTGGTCACGATGGTTATTTCAAGGCCCCTGGTTTTGTCGACCTTATCATATTCTATTTCAGGGAACACAATCTGCTCTTTCATGCCGAGAGTATAATTGCCCTGACCGTCAAAAGCATCCCTGGAAATGCCCTGGAAATCGCGTATCCTAGGTAAAACCACGCTTACCAGCTTATCCAGAAACTCATACATCCTTTTATCGCGTAGCGTGACCATCATGCCGATCGGGACCCCCTCCCTCAGTTTAAAAGCCGCAATCGACTTTTTCGCCTTGGTGACTACAGGATGCTGACCGGCAATGGTACTGAGATCTTTCTCGGCAGCTTCCATCGCCTTGGCATTAGCCAGCGATTCCCCCATACCGAGATTCAATACGATTTTAACCACGCGGGGTGTTTCCATAACGTTCTTATAACCGTACTTCTTAACCAGCAGCGGCACTATTTCTTTTTTATATCTTTCTTTCAGCCTTGCCATTATTGGGTTACCTCAATTTAATCGATAATTTCAGAGCAGTTATGACAATACCTGGCTTTTTTTCCGTCTTCCAGGATTCTATAACCAAGGCGTGCCGGCTTACTGCATTTATTACATATAACCATCACGTTGGAGATATGGATAGGCCCCTCCAACTCGATAATGCCTGCCTGCCTGGTCTGACCCTTGGTTTTGGAATGGCGTTTGATCATGTTTAGCCCTTCCACTATCACGGTATCTTTGTCCGGTATAGCTTTGCGCACTTTACCTTTTTTACCCCTGTCCTTGCCAGCCACAATAAGAACAGTATCATTCTTATGGATTTTCATTTCAGAGCACCTCTGGAGCAAGGGAAATGATCTTCATAAAATTCCTGTCTCTGAGTTCCCTTGCTACCGGTCCGAAGATCCGGGTCCCTTTCGGGTTCCCTTTATCATCAAGAATTACAGCCGCGTTATCATCAAAACGTACATATGACCCGTCTGGCCGATGATGATGAAAGGATATTCTAACGATCACCGCTTTTACAACATCTCCCTTCTTAACGACGCCATTTGGGACAGCACGCTTCACAGTGCATGTTATTACGTCTCCAACAGAAGCATACCGTCTGCCTGTACCACCCGGTACCCCTATGCACATAACCTGACGGGCGCCTGTATTATCAGCTACTTTTAACCTGGTTTCCCTCTGAATCACTTCGGTTCTCCTGATTGGCCTGTTTCCACTTCGTCTTTCAAGGCACCAACTACATCTGCTTTGCGTATTATCTCCACCAGCCGCCATCTTTTGTCCTTGGAAAGCGGCCGTGTCTCTACTATCTTTACTACGTCGCCGACATTACAAGCGTTTTCTTCATCATGTACTTTAAAAGTGGAAGACTGCTTGACAACTTTATGATAAAGAGGGTGCCTGCGCAGGCTTTCCACCTGCACGACCACCGTTTTAGCCATTTTGTTGCTGGTTACTTTTCCAAATCTGACTTTCCGGTTTTTTTCCATTTCTTATTTCTTGCCGAGCTCCCTCTCGCGAATTATAGTGTTTATTCTTGCGATCCTTTTCCGGACGCGCGGCAACTCACGGTGATTAACCAGTTGCTTGGTTGCCAACTTCAATCGCAGGTTAAACAATTCCTGGTGAGCTTCCTCCAATTTTTTTTGCAGTTCAGCGTCGCTTAACGCCTTTATCTCAGTTAGTTTCACCTT